>CAZLSB010000344.1:0-3997 GCA_964561825.1 uncultured Xanthomonas sp. | reverse complement strand
GCCAGCTTTCACCCTCATTGCGCTTATGCCTGCACACCCATAACCGCACACTCCACCCCGTCCAACTGAGGTTTCTAGGATGATCGATGCGGTCTTGCCCTGGGTCATCGCCGGCTTCGCGCTGGCGCTGCTGCTCAACGCCTGGCGCCTCTTCAAAGGGCCCAGCCTGCCCGACCGCATCCTGGCCCTGGACACCGCCTACATCAACGCCCTGGCAGTGCTGGTTTGCCTGGGCCTGCACTGGCGCACGGCCGTGTTTTTTGAAGTGGCGATGCTGATCGGCCTGCTCGGCTTCATCGGCACCGTCGCCCTTAGCAAGTTCATCTTGCGCGGAGACATCATCGAATGAAGCAAAGTCCACACGCTGCGGCGCTGCGCGTTCTCGCGACCCCGCGAGCAGGCTGCTCGGGAGCCCCTCACTGGGGATGCGCGCCATGATCGAGTTTCTGATCGCAGCGCTGCTCGTCATCGGCGTGCTGTTCGCACTGGTCGGCAGCTGGGGCCTAGCCAAACTGACCGACTTCTACAAGCGCCTACACGGCCCCAGCAAGGCCACCACCCTGGGCGTGGGCTGCGTGCTGTTGGCTTCGATGCTGTTCTTCGCGCTACAAGGGCGGGCCAGCGGGCACGAGCTGCTCATCACCTTGTTCCTGTTCCTCACCGCACCGGTGTCGGCGCACCTGCTGGTGAAGGCGGCGATGAAGTTGCAGCCGGACAGCCGCCCGCCACCGCCACCTTAAACCTAGAAACCTCAGTTGGACGGGGTAGAGTGTGCGGTTATGGGTGCGCCTTGCCCTGCACACCCATAACCGCACACCCTATCGCCTCCAACTGAGGTTTCTAGCAGCGAGTCGCACTTCCGGCGCACTCGCGAGGAAAGTCCGACAGGCTGCTAGGTTCATGCGGATGGCTCCTTGGTGAGTTCGAAAATCTGTTGTTCGATCTGTTGCGCATGGACGCGGAACTGGGTCTGCGCGACATGCTTGTTCAGCAGGGCGACAAGGACGCAAAAGCCGAGCATCGCTGCGGCGTAAAAGAAGGCACCGGTGACTGGTCCGCGGACCGAAAAGGTCAGACCAATGACGCCGATCGCGCAAGGCGCCAGATACCAGCGCCAGATCTGTTCCAGCTGCCGCGCCTGCAGCAGCATTGCAGTGTGCGAAGCACGCAAATAGTCGAGCAGCGGTCGACCCGGTTCGGCTTGCGGCAGGAGCCGCCGATTGCGCCACAAATGCCAGGGCACGTACAGCGCCCAGGCCGCGAGGAAAGCGGCGAACAGCGCTGGCAACCACGCATCGTGCGCAACGGCGATCCCAGCGGCGACCGCAAAGAACGGTGCAATTAGCAGACCGACCGCGCTTTCCAGCCAGTCGCGATGACGCACCTGGGTACGCAGCTCTTTATCCCGACGCTGCACGGAAGCCACCGAAACGGGCGTCGGCGAGCAGGCTTCACCGTCTTGCCACTGCTGTCTAATCTGGTTCCAATCCATCATGCGTTCTCCAGGAATTGCGCTTCGAATGCCTTGCGCAGGCGGGTCATGCGAATGGCCACAGCGTTGGCGCTGAGTCCGAGTACGTCGGCGATCTGTTCGCGCTCCATACCTTCAAGATCAAGCAACAGGACGGCGCGTTGAATCGGGTCCAGTGCTGCCAGAAACTTCTCCAGCAAGCTCAACTCATCGATCGGCACACCGGCGTCACCGCGTTCGGCAAGCGGTTCAAGTGACTGATGCTGATGATTCGGCTTGCGTCGGTGACTGAGCGCGGTATTCAGCGCAACCCGGTAGACCCAGGTCGCGCGAGCCGAGCGACCATCGAAACTGGCCAGGCTGCGCCAAAGTTGCAGGTGCATCTCCTGCAAAAGGTCCTGCCAGTCGGCGGGTGAGGAGTAGTGGCGTGCGAGTCGGACCAATGCTGCGTGGTTGTTTCCCAGCAGGGTCTCGAACTCGACGTCCTGCGCTCGGTCATGGCGTTGGTTCTTGTTGCTCATGAAAGATTAGTCGCAGAAAGCGAGGGAATTTTTCATGGAAGCGCCAGGAGTGGCGCACGATTAGCCGCGCAACAGCTCCAGACTGAGGCCGCGAAACTGCGCGAAATCGCGGCCAAAGTTGACCAATGTGGCGCCATGCACCAGCTCAAGGGCGGCCCAGTGGAGGTTAACCAGATTGCCGCCCAGGCGCGGCGCCAACGTCAATACGCGCTCTAAATGCCCAGGTTGCGGGTGCAACCAAGCCAGATTGCTGCTGCGTTCAAGGCGAGGTTATGCCCGGCGTCACGGCATCTCAAGCCGAGTGCGTGGCGGCCAGCATGTCCTGCAGGCGTGCAACCCGACCGGGCTCGGCGCGGACCCTCAAGTACGCACCCTGCTCGTCCGCGCGTTCGCTGATAACCTCACAACTGGCGAAAATCTCGCCACGCATCTGCTGCTTCGACCATGGCAAAAACAACTCGGCCTCGACTACCCCGCGCTGGAAATGTCCGACTATGGCTTCGCGTATGCAGGCAACGCCCTCTGCACTGCGCGCGCTGACGATCAGGCTTCCTGGATACTGCACGCGCAATTGCGCTTCCTTCGCGGCTTGCTCCGACTCCTCGCCGACACGATCAATCTTGTTGAACACCAGCAAGCGCGGCACCTGGCGAGCGCCGATTTCGTCGAGCACCGCTTCGGTCACATAGAGTTGCCGTTCGAAACCCGGATCACTGGCGTCGATCACCTGCAACAACAACCCAGCCTCAAGCGCCTCCTCCAAGGTCGACTTGAACGAGGCGACTAGGCCATGCGGCAGATTCTTGATGAATCCGACCGTATCGCTGACCAGGATGCGTGGCACGCTGTCCGGGTGCAAAGCGCGCACGGTGGTGTCCAGGGTGGCGAATAACTTGTCCTCGATCAACACCTCGCTACCCGTAAGTGCGCGCATCAATGTGGATTTGCCGGCATTGGTGTAGCCGACCAGTGCGACGCGCGCCAGACCATCGCGTTCCTGCCGGCGCGATCGTTGCGTCTGGCGTTCAGCGTCGATACTCTCAAGTTCTTTTTGTAGCTCGGCAATACGATCACGGATCTTGCGACGGTCGAGTTCACCGCGCGATTCGCCAGCGCCACGACCGCCGGCACCACTGCGCTGGCGGCCTTGCGGACCAGCGAGCTTGGCGGCTTCACGCAAGCGCGGCGCCATATAAGCTAGGCGTACGATCTCCACTTGCGCACGCGCGGCACGGGTGCGCGCATGTCGATGGAAGATCTCCAGGATCACCATGGTGCGATCCATCACCTCGCAACCGATTTCCTTCTCAAGGTTGCGGGCGCGTGAGGGGGAAAGCTCATGGTCCACGAGAACGATGTCGGCGCGCCGCGTGAGGGGATCAGCCGGAGCGGTCGCCGCCTCCTTTGCGGCAGTCGCTTCGCGCTGGGCGCTGATCAGCGCAGCGCGCTGTTCGCGGGTTGGATAGGCGGCGTCGTGGTCAGATGGTGCGCCCGCGACGTCGTCAAAATCCTCTTCGGGAGCGCTGTCCGCAGCCTGATCGGCGTCGCCCTGGTTGCGTACGAAGCGGCGCATCTCATCGCGTTTGCCGACACCTAGGTAAGCCACCGGATCGACTTTCGCGCGACGTTGGGTGAAGCTGCCGACCACCTCGAAGCCAAGGGTTTTCGCCAATTGGCACAGCTCAGATACAGAAGCCTCGAACTCGACATCGCTGATGTCCGGCAACTGCACCGCTGCAACCACTGCGCGCTTTGTTTTCTCGTTGAGTTCCTGCATGAAGGGCACCTTGCAAAGACGGGCTGATCCCCGTCAACGTCGGCACTCTACCAGGATGCTGAGCGAAGCCCCGGCTGCCGTTTCGCGTGTCGCCCATTCCTGGACTGGCGCGGACCTATTCGGCATCGTTGGCCAGATGCCGGAACACCTCGGATCATTCCACATTGGGTTTACCTCCCGGTTCCTGCACAGTTTCTCGCGCCAGCGCTTCGATGAGGTCAAAGATTG
>CAZLSB010000343.1:0-4007 GCA_964561825.1 uncultured Xanthomonas sp. | reverse complement strand
GCGAAAGTCCCACTCAGTTTGATGCGCGAATAAGCGCGCCGGGGCGACCGGGACTGCCACTGAGCTACAGACCTTGCGGCCTGGCCGGGATCGAACCGGCGACACCTAGGCTACGTAGTCCTTCGTGCATTCGTGGCGCTGCGCGTAGCGGCGACAAATAATTGATAAGACGCGACATTTTAAAGATGTAGTCCTATCTGCATTCGCCGCTACGCGAAGCGCCACTAGAGGCCGCTCCAGAATTGCGCTGATTACCTGCTCGTTCCAATACGACACCAACAATCGCCACCCATCCACACAACACGACGAAATTGCCTAGACCTCACTCACGCTTGCGCGTGGCGGCTGGAATCGAACCAGCTAGGCTTGCGCCGTAACCGATGTAGTCCAGACGGCATTCGTGTTGCGTCCAACCATTCTTTTCGGGGCCGCGCCCAGCGCGGCCCCTGCTCTTTCCAATCACCAACAACCGACAACCAGCCTCCTCCTATGGCATCGCCTCAATCTGCTGCACCCAATGATCAGCGCCAAACCGGCCGGCGCTGAATTCGGCGATGACTTCGAAGACCGCGTCGGAAAATCCGCCTACATTCAGCACGTCCGCCGCCGACAAAGCTTGGCTGTTGGTATACGGCTGCAGATCCACGCAGATCAGTTTGGCGGCTGAGTTGCGTTGTTTAATCTGCTGCCACTGCCGCTGTGTTTCGGTGGTGCCTGCATTGCGATCGTCGATCCAGCTCTGGTTGTCGGACAAGATGATCAGGTTATCCGGCGCAAAACCCATCCGGTTGATCTGCTCCAGCGGTGCACTGATTGCCGTGCCACCACCGAGCAAGCTCGATAGCGACTGCGCCGTTTCAATCACACCGCCGCGTTTACGACTCCATGGCCGTACCCGATCATTGAACGGCAGCACCATGGCGCCGGGGTTACGCGCCAGAATCGCCGCCGCCATCAATCCGGCGACATCCACACAGCGCGTCACCGTGCTCGCACCCTGCCGGAATCCCGTCACCGGCGAGGCCATTGATCCCGACACGTCGACCGCCACCGTCACCGAACCCACGAGCTTGGGCACATTGGCGACCGCCAGTTCCGTGGCCTCCCGCAATGCATCGCGTATGGCTTGCGGCACCGTGCTGGCTGCTTGGTAGGCCGTCAGCAACTGGTACGGAAACGCCCGCGCCTTGCGGATGGCGCCAGCGTTTGCTAAACGCTCGGCGATCAAGCGCACCATCGCCCGATCCTCAAACACTCGGTGACGCAAGAAGGTGTTCAAATTCATTCGCGTCGTCGTCCAACTGGCGTCGCGGGCAATCGCCACCCAGTGCTCACGGGTCAAGGTTTGCGCGGTTAATAGCTGGAACGGCAACTTCGGCAAAGGCGCCCGCGCATCCAGCTTGAAACGCTCAAACGCCTGTAGAGCTACCGGCAACTTCTGTGTGTCTACCTCCTTACCAATCAAATAACCGTACAAAGCGCAGCGTTCGATCGAACTGGCGCGTGGGTGCACCATTTTGATCACGTCCGCCAACGACGGCTGCTGGCCGACCATCGCGCGGATCAGCGTCTCATCGCTGGCCTGCTCTAACCACTGCTGCACCAAACGTTTCGGCCGCGTGCCTAAGCTCTTGCGTGCAACCGTGCCGGAACGCAGGATTTGCACGAAGTTACGCAACATGTTGCCGTCGTTAATCACCCGCGAAAAAATGGCCTGCAAACGTTCGCCATCGAAAGACGCCAGCCAAGCGCACAACAACGCTGGCAAATCCTTCATCCGACCGCGTTCGCGGGCAAACACGGCAAGCTTGGCGACATACTCGGCCGGCACTTCAAAACACAGCGCTAACACTTGGTCGAGCTGCATTTGCGCCGATGCGTAATAGGTTTGATTCAAGCAACCCGTCATCGCCAACTGCGCCAGCGCCTGTTTTGGCGTCATCGCATAGGCAATCGCACCCTCGGCATTTACGGCGTTGGCCGCGACAGCCCGCTGACTCGCAAACAAAGATCGGTTAGCCATGTTCGTCTCCCAGCGACAAGAAACAGTCTAGTCGTGAGCATCGCTATTACAGGAATCGTGCCAAGTTCATTAAATATATGTAAGTTATTGATATAATTAAAAAATTGCAGAAGTGGTCAGATAGCAGCGCTTGCGAAAACATATCCCAATGGATAAGGTAGTAGCCTGTTGGATAGCTTGTGTTGCAGCATCGATGAAAAGAAAAGTGGTCATTGGATTCATCGGTACGCAGTTGGACGCCGGGCAGGGCAAGAATCGCTGGGAGAAATGGCGGCCGTCGGTGAGTTTGGGCCTGTTCGATGACTTTGCTGCGGATCGCATCGAGCTATTGGTCGATCAGCGTCGTTACAAAGCGGTGGCCGCGCAGGTGTTGGCCGATTTGCACGAGCTCAGCCCGGAAACCAGCGTGCATCTGCACGATTTCCATGTCGCCGACCCCTGGGACTTTGAGCAGATGTACGCGAAGTTATTCGACTTCGTGCGTGCCTATACCTTTGATGTCGAGCATGAAGATTATTTGGTGCATATCACCACCGGCACGCATGTCGCGCAGATTTGCTGGTTCTTGCTGACCGAAGCGCGATTTGTGCCGGGCCGTTTGCTGCAAACCTCGCCGCCGCGCAAACAAACCATCGGTGATGCCGGTAGCCATTCGATCATCGATTTGGATCTGGCTCGCTATGATCGTATCGCGCAGCGATTTGCACTGGAACGCGATGCAACCGCGAGTTTCCTGAAAAGCGGCATCGCTACGCGCAGTGCCGCGTTCAATCGAATGATTGAGCAAATCGAGCGCGTGGCCGTGCGCTCGCGTGCACCGATTCTGTTGATGGGGCCAACAGGCGCGGGCAAGAGCATGTTGGCGCGCAATCTTTTTGATTTGAAAAAACATCGGCACGAACTCAAAGGCCGTTTCGTCGAGGTCAATTGCGCCACACTGCGTGGCGATGGCGCCGGCAGCGCCTTGTTTGGACACGTGCGTGGCGCGTTTACCGGCGCGCAAGGCGAGCGTGCCGGTTTTCTGAAAAGCGCCGATCAGGGTTTATTGTTTCTCGATGAAATTGGCGAACTTGGTCTGGATGAACAAGCCATGCTGTTACGCGCAATTGAGGACAAACGCTTTCCGCCGTTGGGCGGCGACAAAGACGTCAGCAGTGATTTCCAATTGCTCGCCGGCACCAATCGTGATCTGGCCCAAGCGGTTGCTGAAGGGCGCTTTCGCGACGATTTGTTCGCGCGTTTGAATATGTGGACTTTCTATTTGCCAGGGCTGAAAGAGCGCGCCGAAGATATCGAGCCCAATTTGGATTTTGAGTTAGAGCGCTATGCGCGTATCAATGGCGAACGGGTCAGTTTTAACCGTGAGGCGCGAGTGCAGTTTCTGGGGTTTGCGACCAGTGCGCAAGCACTATGGCCGGGGAATTTTCGCGATTTGGGTGCCTCGATCACGCGTCTGGCGACCTTGTCGGAGCATGGTCGGATCACCGTGGACGGGGTCGTCGAAGAAATCGCGCGACTCAAACGATTATGGAGCGGCCAAAGCGCACCGCTCAGCTCTGCTTCGAACATTGACTTGCGCAGTTTGCTCGGTGCCGCAGCAGATCAACTGGATCGATTTGATCGGGTACAACTGAGCGATGTCATCAGCGTTTGCCGAGCAGCACGCAACTTAAGCGAAGCCGGACGCAGCCTGTTCCAAGCCAGCCGAGCGCGCAAAGCATCCAGTAACGACGCGGATCGCTTGCGCAAATACTTAGCCCGTTTTAACTTGAGTTTTGACGGCGTGCGCGATGGGTAGGCCGTTTCGCTGGCTATTGATTCGTTATTGCGCGTCGGAAACTGCGCAGCTGAACCCACAAGACCGGCTTTGCGAGGGAGCCTTAAGCGGCGCATGGCTGCGTTGCAACTCGTTGGAATAGAAGAACTATCCCCCCGGTCTGGCGGCGTAGCCGCCAGCCGTTCAAGCCGGCGCGCGGCATGCCGC
>CAZLSB010000342.1:0-4010 GCA_964561825.1 uncultured Xanthomonas sp. | reverse complement strand
TGTCTGGCGATTGTTTGGTGGATTTTCCGTAGCGGTTATCGGTTGAAGCAATAACCCTGGAAACCTCAGTTGACCGCTTCCCATCACCCATAACGGGATGATTCTTTTCTCTTTTCAGCACTTTGATCAGTTCACCTATTGGGTGAAAGAGCGAACTTGCTGAAAAGCCAAAAGAATCATCGTGATATGGGTATTAAGAAGCGGTCAACTGAGGTTTCCAGGAGCATGTCAGATGGGGCGTATGCGCAATGCATGGAGGCCGGGAGAGCGCGCGAGGCGCGAGTACGAACCACTCGCGTAACTCATTGATTCGTCATTGCGAGGCATGCGCCGCCGTTAAATCCAGGCGGGCGACAACCTTCAGCGCCTGGCGTGGCAATCCAGTGACTTTCGGGACGCCCAAGGCCAAGTCACTGGATTGCCGCGGTCGCCAAGGCTCCCTCGCAATGACGAGTCTTTGGGGTTCATCCGCGTACATTGTCGGGCTGAAAAAGAGCGCGCTCCGGCCAGACGGCCAGAACCGTGCAATCTGCCCCGTAGCGAAGCTGACCCCGATGGGTGATGCCACGCATCGGCAAAAACCTTATCGAAAGCAACAAGCTATGAACGTCGATGAGCGGTCAACTGAGGTTTCTAGCAGCCTGTCGGGCTTTCCTCGCGAGTGCGCCGGAAGTCCTTTTGGCGATCGTTTTCTGGTGATTCTCGGATTGATTTTGATGGATTTCGATCTACTTTCCAGTCTGCGCTGCCAACAGGCCGTCCGGCGGGCTGCGCGTCTGGACGGCGCCTGCGCGGCGACCTCAGCCAGCCAATGGTTCGCCATCGCGCGATCGCCGGCGGCGTGCAGCCGCATCACCTGGCGCAGCAGCACAATCTGCGCCGGCGGCAGCATGACGCAAGCGCTCGCGCAGTTCGACGGCCAGCGCCTTGTCCTTGGGTGCTGCAGGAGCGCCCGGCTTCATGGCCTGATCTGGTCGGGCGTGGACCCGACGCGCGCGATCAGCAAAGCCTTCAGCTCGCCTATCTCGGCCCGCATCAAGCGCACTTCGTCATGCAGATCGGTCTCAATGTGGTCGCGTGCCTCCTCCACCACCCCCACCAGCGTCTCATGCTCCGTTTCGGTGTAGCTCTGCATGGCATTAACGATGATGGCAATGAACAGGTTGAGCATGGTGAAGGTCGCCACCATGATGAACGGCACGAAGAAAGCCCAGGCATAGGGAAATCTCTCCATAACCGGCCTGGAGATGCCCATTGACCAGCTTTCCAGAGTCATCACCTGAAACAGCGTGTACAACGAGCGACCGATGTGTCCGAACCAGTTGGGAAACTCGGCGGCGAATAGGTTGGTCGCGATCACGGCGAACACGTAGTAGATCACCGCCAGCATCAGCGCGATGGACCCAAGGCCGGGAATGGCCGCGAGCAGCGCCCCGACCACGCGCCTCATTGATGGCACGATGGTCAACATCCGCATCACGCGCAATACGCGCAGCGCACGCAACACCGAGAACGGGCCGGCGGCCGGCACCAGCGCAATACCGACCACCAGGAAATCAAAAACGCTCCAAGGATCGCGCCAGAAGTCCCCGCGAAATACCCACAGGCGTAACGCAACTTCCGCTACAAACACCGTCAGGATGGTCTGGTCAAGCAGAACGATAAAGCGCCCGGCCACCGCCATCACTGAGGGCGAGGTTTCCAGGCCCAGCAGCACCGCGTTAATCAGGATCAGGGCAATGATCAGCCCCTGCACGCGCGGGTGAGAGATGAAAGAGCGCAGGCGATCACGCATCGAAACAGATGGCGCAGGCTGGTGCATGCAGGAGTGATAGGCAGCGACGGAAGGTCCGCATTCTTAGATATGTTGCCCCTTACAAACAAGCGCCTGCACAGGCGCTTGTCTGGCTGAGGCAGGGCAAGCACCGCCGGTCCCCAGACTGGTTGTCGTCGGGCGTAGCTGCGCATGGCGTTCGTTCCGCGCCGATCTTCACATAGCACGCGGGTGTCGGCATGCCACCCTGTTAGCCCACTTTCCCTTGAGTACGGATATTCCCATGCGCAAGACACACCGTTTCGCCAGGATTGCCTATCTTTTGCTCATAGCGCTGCTGGCGCTGGCGCAGCCAGCGTTGGCCGCCGACGCCGCGCAATCGCCGTTTCGTTTGCCTGAGCTGCCGTACGCAGTCAATGCGCTGGAGCCTGCGATCGACGCGCGGACCATGGAAATCCATCATGGCCGTCATCACCGCGCCTATGTTGACAACCTCAACGCCAAACTCGTTGACTTCCCAGCGCTGGCCGACAGCTCCATCGAGAGCGTTCTCGCCAAGGTGTCGACATTTGATGCCGCAGTGCGTAACAACGGCGGCGGCCACTATAACCACAGCCTGTTCTGGGAATTCATGGCGCCAGTCGGCAAAACTGGCGAGCCTTCAGCTGAGCTGCTCGCCGCCATCAACAAGGACTTTGGTTCGCTGGACGCATTTAAGAAGGCGTTTTCCGAAGCCGGGGCCAAGCAATTTGGTTCTGGGTGGGCTTGGTTGATTCGCCAGGAGGATGGGTCACTCGCGGTTACCGCCACCGCCAATCAGGACAACCCGTTGATGGACGTGGTTGCCACACGCGGCACGCCGCTGCTTGCAGTCGATGTGTGGGAGCACGCCTATTACCTGCAATACCAAAACAAGCGCGTCGATTACCTTGCACAATGGTGGAGCGTGGTGAACTGGAATGCTGTTAACGCCCGTTTTGAGAATTAGGCATATGAAAAAACAATGGATAGCCGCTTCGATCTTTTGTTTAAGCCAAACGGCATTCGCAGAAAATGCCATGTTGGTTCTGGACGCTTCGGGCTCTATGTGGGGTCAGATTGACGGTAAAACCAAAATCGAAATCGCCCGCAGCGCGGTCGCCGATATGCTCAAAACCTGGCCACAAGACCATCAACTAGGGCTGCTCGCGTACGGGCATCGCACTAAGGGCGATTGCGCCGATATTGAAACACTGCTGCCCGTTGCGGTGCTGGATTTCGCGGTATTTCAAGCCAAGGTCGCTGCGCTCAATCCCAAAGGCATGACACCTATTTCAGCGGCAGTGCGGCACGCTGCTGATGCGCTCAAAAGCAGCGAGCAAAAAGCCACGGTTATTTTAGTTTCCGACGGCGAGGAAACCTGCAAGCTCGATCCATGCGCCGTGGCGCGCCAATTAGAAGCCGATGGTATTGACTTTACCGCGCATGTCATTGGTTTTGACGTCGCGCGCGGTAGCGTGGCGGATCGGCAGCTACAGTGTTTGGCCAGTGAAACCGGCGGAAAGTATCTCAACGCCAGCAATGCAAAAGAGCTCAACAGCGCGCTGGATCAGCTCAGCGACGTCAAACCCGAGGCAAAACCCGAGGCAAAACCCGAGGCCAGCCTCGATGCCCCAGCTCAGGCGCTGCGCGGGTCAACGCTGCTGGTTAACTGGGCCGGCCCCAATGCAGAGCTCGATACCATCGTAGTTGCTGAGGTGGGCAGCAACACCCGCCAAGCTTATGCCTACGTCAAGGACGGCAATCCAGTTGAGCTTGCGATGCCCGCACAACCTGGCAAATATGAATTGCAATATCGCTACACCGATGCCCACGTCATTGCCACACGGGCCATTGAAGTCAGCGACGCGAAGGCGAGTTTAGATGCCCCCACGCAAGCGCCAGCTGACACTGAAATTGAGATTCGCTGGGAAGGTCCGGACGCGTACTTGGACGTCATTGTCATCGCAAAAGTGGGCGATGAGGGCTATGAAAGCTACACCTATTTAAACAGCACCAACCCCGCTCGCCTGACGACACCGAGTGAGCCTGGTCAGTATGAGCTGCGCTACAAATTACGCGACACCGAAGTTATTGCAGTGCGCGCGATTGAGGTGCTTGGTAGGTAGCGTTGCAATTTGCCGGATGCCGGCGATCCAACAGCATGAGCACAACTCGGCGCTCCAGAAGCTATGTGGCGCTCGAGGGGCTATCTGGA
>CAZLSB010000341.1:0-4011 GCA_964561825.1 uncultured Xanthomonas sp. | reverse complement strand
GTGACCTACGACTTTTTTACTCCCGATCGGAGCGAAAGTCCCACTCAGTTTGATGGGCGAATAAGCGCGCCGGGGCGACCGGGACTCTCCCCTCTATCTCGTGTTGAGTGCTCGACGCAGACATGTACATCATCGGACCATCGTTTCCGTTTGTTGGGGTTCTGCATGCGTTTTTCTTTCGCGATGGTTCTGCTGATCATGTCGATGGCGACGACTGCCTATGGGCAGGCGGGCTGTGGTTATGTGTCGGTTAGCAGCAAGCCGCCGCTGGCCAAGGATTTCTATCCGGTGGTGATACAGCAGATTGACGGCGCGCAGCCTGCCCAGCGCAGTGGTCGCATCAAGCTAGGCGTCGGCGTGCATACGATACTGGTACAGCAACAGATTGCCGGGGAGTCGCGTGGGCGCAGCCAGCTGAAAAAACGCGGGCTCAGCGACTTGCCACAGACGCCAAAATCGGTGGATGTCGATGTGCAAGCCGACGGCCACTATCTGATCGCCGCGAAATTGGTCGCGGATGCTGGGAACGGCGATCCGTCTGACCACTGGGAGCCAGTGGTCTGGCGAAAGCTGTTGGAATCGTGCCAATAGGCAATGTGCTCAGGGATCTTTGATGACCAGCAAGCGGATTTCGGTCATGTCTTCAATGGCGTAGCGCACGCCTTCACGCCCAAGTCCGCTGTCTTTCACGCCACCGTAGGGCATGTTGTCCACGCGCCACGAGGGCACGTCGCCAATCACTACGCCGCCGACGTCCAGGTGATCCCAGGCGCGCATCGAACGCTGCATCGAGTCGGTGAAAATGCCGGCTTGCAGGCCAAACATCGACTCATCTGCACGCACCAGCGCAGCATCAAAGTCGTCGAAGGGCTCAATCAGCGCGACCGGGCCGAAGGCCTCCTGGCAACTCACGTCCATGCTCGGATTGGCGCCTTCAATCAAGGTGGCGCGCAACATCGCGCCGTCGCGTTCACCGCCACACAGCAGCGTAGCGCCGGCCGCTTGCGCAGCCTGAATCCAGCCGTGCAGGCGTTTCGCCTCACCCTCAGAGATCATCGGGCCGATAAAGGTGTCTTCATTGCGTGGATCGCCATGCACCAATGCCGACACCCGCGCGATCAGCCGTTCGCGCAACGGCGCATATAATGAGCGGTGGATCAAAATGCGCTGCACGCTAATACAGCTTTGGCCGGATTGATAATAAGCGCCAAACACCAAGCGCTCGGCGATATGGTCAAGACGTTCGCCTTGGTCGCTATCGACGATGCAGGCTGCATTGCCACCGAGCTCCAACACGACCTTTTTCTTGCCGGCGCGTGCTTTCAAATCCCAACCGACCGCGGGTGAGCCGGTGAATGAAAGCAGCTTGAAGCGCTCGTCGACGGTAAACAGGTCCGCGCCATCACGATGGCAGGGCAGAATTGAAAAAGCGCCTTCCGGCAAATCCGTCTCGGCGAGCACTTCGCCAATAATCAGTGCCCCGATCGGGGTGCGACTGGCCGGTTTCATCACAAAGGGACAGCCGGCAGCAATGGCCGGCGCGATTTTGTGCGCCGCCAAATTCAGCGGGAAGTTAAACGGTGAAATCAACGAACACGGACCAATTGGCACACGCTTCCAAAAGCCGCGATAACCGCGAGCGCGCGCCGAAATCTCCAGGTTCATCACCTCGCCATCAATGCGCACCGCCTCTTCGGCGCCGACCTGAAAAGTATCGATTAGCCGCGCAACCTCGCCGCGCGAATCCTTGATCGGCTTGCCTGCTTCTATGCACAGCGCAAACGCGAGTTCGTCGAAACGTTCTTTGAAACGCTTGACGCAATGCTCCAAAACCGCCTTGCGCTGATAGGGGCGAAACTCGCGCAGCGCCGATTGCGCGCGCACCGCGGCATCAATGGCAGCGTGGATGGCTTTGCTGTCAGCCTGTGCAACCCGGGTGGCGACTTTGCCGGTGTACTTATCGGTTACTTCCAAGTCAGTATTGGCTTGGACGGCGCGATTGGCAAGGTAATAAGGGTAGGTATCACGCAGCATGGTTATCGTCCTTGGTGCGGGGTGATTATAATTACGCGGATTAACCCACAAGATTCGTCATTGCGAGGCAGCCCTAAGCGACCGTGGCAATCCAGCGCCTGCGCTTCGGCGTCCCGAACGTCACTGGATTGCCATGGCATGCGCTGAAGATTGTCGCCTTGCTGAACTTAACGGCGGCGCATGCCTCGCAATGACGAATATCTCCAGCTTGACGGCTTACATCGCCGAGCTTAAAGCCTTGATTTCCTGATTCAAAATGGCGTGATTTTCGGAGTAATCGATGGCTAATTCGATAATGTCAACGCCCGGCTCTGCTAGCGCTTGCCGGAGCATTTGCTGGAACTCTTCGGTGCTGTTGGGGCGCCAGCCGCGTGCGCCGTAGGCATCGGCGAGTTTGACAAAATCCGGATTACCCATATCCATGCCGAAATTCGCAAAACCCATGCTGGCCTGTTTCCATTTGATCATGCCGTAGGCGTTGTCACGCACTACGATCACCGCGATATTTAATTTGAGGCGAACCGCCGTTTCGATTTCCTGCGAATTCATCATGAATCCACCATCACCGCACACGGCGATGACATTACGGTCCGGGTAGACAATTTTTGCAGCCATCGCACTCGGTAATCCGGCACCCATGGTGGCCAAGGCATTGTCGAGCAGCATGGTATTGGGTTCAAAACAGCGGTAATAACGCGCGTACCACAGTTTGTACATGCCGTTATCCAGGCAAACCAAACCGTTGCGCGACACTTCCTGACGGACAATATCCACCATCCGCACCGGATGAATGGGGAAACGATTGTCATCAGAACGCAGCTTCAAATGCGCGTCGAGCGCATGGCGGACCTGATCAAAATAAGCAAAATCCCAATGTGGCTGGCGTTCCAGGCGTTGTTTTAAACGCCAAATGGAATTAGCCATATCGCCTACCACTTCGATCTGCGGGAAATAGACGGTGTCTACTTCAGCAGAGAAGAAGTTCAAATGAATAACGGTGCGCAAGCCGGTACGCATGAAAAACGGCGGCTTCTCAATGACATCGTGGCCGCAATTGATGATCAGATCGGCTTTTTCGATCGCCCGATGCACAAAATCGCCATCCGAAAGCGCGGCGTTGCCTAACCACAAGGGATGGTGTTCGTCGATGACACCTTTGCCCATCTGCGTGCTAAAAAATGGAATGCCGAGTTTGTCGACAAATTCGGTCAGCATCTTACTGGTGGTTTTGCGGTTGGCACCCGCGCCTACCATCAGCAAAGGGCGCTTGGCGTTGGTGATGGCCTCAACCGCGTAAACGATGGCCTTCTCATCGGCCACCGGGCGGCGTGTGTGACTGGCCTGCAGCACAAAGGCTTCCGTTTGCTCGTCGGCGATGTCCTCTGGCAACTCCAGATGGACTGCACCCGGACGCTCTTCCATCGCACGGCGGAAGGCTTCGCGTACGCGGGCCGGGATATTGTCGGCCGAGACGATTTGCCGCGTGTATTTGGTCAGCGGACGCATCATGTCGACGATATCGACAATCTGGAAATGCCCTTGTTTGCTCAATTTGACCGGCTTCTGACCGGTGATCATCAGCATCGGCATCGCGCCCAGCTGCGCATACGCCGCTGGCGTGACGAAATTAGTCGCGCCGGGGCCCAGCGTGGCCAAACAAACACCGGGATGCCCGGTCAGGCGGCCGTAAGTTGCCGCCATGAATCCGGCGCCCTGTTCGTGGCGGGTCAAAATCAGTTTGATTGAACTGGTGCGCAGCGATTCCAAGAAATCGAGATTTTCTTCGCCCGGAATGCCAAAGACGTACTTGACGCCCTCCGATTCCAATGCCCGTACGAACAGATCGGAAGCCTTCATCGTGCGTCTCCCACAAGTCAGATGAAGGCTTGAGCATGGACGTGCAACATGACGCTGGTCAATGTGCGCTGCAGCGCGATAGGGTGGCGCTGAGCCTACATGTTTCATAAATTGCACGCG
>CAZLSB010000340.1:0-4020 GCA_964561825.1 uncultured Xanthomonas sp. | reverse complement strand
GCGCGCCTTGCGCGGGTCGAGTTGCTGGTTGCTGCGGCCCTGGATCGGCCAAGTGGACAGGATGTCGTACAGCGGTGTCAGGCGATATGCGCCGCCAGGCAGCAATTGGATGCTGAAATTCTTGGCGTGGCCGTCGGTGGCGGCCATCAACCAGAACATCACCTGGGCGGTGAAGAAGACGCGCCGATCCTGCTGCGCCTCTTGCGAGCCGCGTAGCACGTCCATGATCCGCGCGATGCCTGGCCCGCCATCCGCTTCGTACTTGAGGTCGGGCGGTACGGCCAGAGCTTGACAGAAATCCTCCTGCGGCAGGCGCTGCCACCAGCGGCCGTCGGGCGCCAGTTGGCGATCGAAGCGCTCAACGATCAGTGCACGCTGATCCTCAAACTGGCCAATCTCGACCTCCGCGACTGGTAGTCCGTATTCGCGCGCCAACTGCATGCAGAGCCATTCCAGGTCTACCGAATCGCGCAAATCCGCCTGCATATTGCCCACCCGGCCCAAAGGCAATTTGAAAATGTGCGTGCTCGGCGTGCTGCCCTGCGGGATGCCCCATCGATTCTGATGTTTGATCAGCGCGGTCTTTTCCTGCGCCCCCGCAATCGACAGCCGAAAGGCATCCGATGGGGTCAATCCGAAGCTCGGACCCAGGGTGGTTTCGCGCAAGATGCGGGCAACGCCGGCTTCGTCGAGCGGCTGCACATTGATATGCCGGGGATCGTCCGGCATTTCGCTGTCGGGGAGCAGTTGGATGGCGCCCGCGCAGTCACGGCCGACCGCCGCCAGCAGATCGAAAGGCGAACGGGAAGGCGTGCGATAGCGTTGCTGCAGTCGCTGCAAAATGTGATCGTTATCGGGCAGCAGATTGGCAAACCACGCTCCCACGGCTGGACCCTGCAGTGGCGTGATCCGGACTGGCCCCGGTGCGCGCGTGAATGGCAGCGACAGCGACAACGGTCGGCCCTGCGGAGCGTTGACCCACGCAGCGTCGTAGCTGAGCCTATCGACACTGCCGCGCCGGCGCTCCCAGGTGCCCACCCGCAGTCCGTTCATCCAGATTGCCAACGCATTCGTCACCCGGGCGGCCATCGGCTACCACTCCGATGTGGATGGCGGCGCCGCAGTCGCGCTGCGGGTCTGCAGTTGCAAGTCCAGATCAAGCAGCAGACACAATCGATGGATGCGGTCGAAGGATGCGCGGCCGGCGTTCTTCTCTAGCCGCGACATCGCCTGTACCGAAACACCCAGCCGTTGGGCAAGGTTTGCCTGCGTCAGCCCAAGCCGTTGCCGCGCCGCTCGAAGCAAAGGCCCCAGTTGCTCCGGCAATCGGATGATGTCACTGCCCATATATCAAGCTGTGAATTGAATATGCAGAAATCATCCTATAGGTTGATAACGTACAAATCAATCTTAGTGTTGAATGACGGATTTGCAGGGCGACCGGACAAGTCCTATCACTCACAAGGGTGTCTCAAGCTGTCTGTCACCCACCCAGGCATGGGATCGGTGCTTGCACACCCCAAGGCACGCTGCAAGACTCCGCGGTCGTTGTCACGAGCATCATCATGTCGATCGCATCATTGCAATGTCCCTTGCCCATCCGCCGCCGCGCCGCGGTAGCGCCGCGTGATTACGCGCGACGTGACCGGGCAATCGAGTCGTTCGAGGCGGGTCAGTATCAAGAATCTATCCGCGAAACATTGGCTTATCTGCTGCCAGACATCCAAATTCCGGATTTGGCCAGCGACGCTTTGTGTTTTGTGCAGGGCTCGGCTCGGGTGCGCATTCATATCGAAGGCGATGAGTTGGTATTGACCACCTCGCTCGCAGCGCTGCGCCCGGACGCCCAATCGACCGCCGCTTTGCGCTTTTTTCTGACGCGTTTGAGCGCGACCGGTCAGTTGTTTCAGCCGCGTCTGCGCGATGGCACGATTCGTTTGGAGTTTCGCGATCGTTTATCGCTGCTGCACCCGCTCAAACTGGCGGAAGTGCTGCAGCGCCTGCCGATGGAATCGGATGCCAACGACGGCTGGTTGGCCGAGCGTTTTGGTGTTGATGCGCCGGATCGCGAAGCGATTGCGCCGCTTGACGATGTCGAGTTCGCACGCGCTTGGTCGATCTGGATCGAACATTGGAACAGCGTCAATGAGCTCATGCTGGAATCCCGGCGCCGGCGCTCGGTGCGGTTTTTGGATGCGCTGGGCTCTTATGCCGCCAATCAAGTGCGTTACACCTTGCCGTTGTTTGGCAGCGTGCGCGCGCGCCTCAACGAGAGCGCCGACGATTACACCGACAAAGACGAAAACCCCAATAAGCGCGACAGCGCCTTGGCCAAGTGCATCAAAGAGATGCGTCAGGTCAGCCAAAAGGAGTTACGCCAGTGTCTGGGGCACTCTAGCTACGCAATCAATCCGCTGCACGAAGGCACACCGTCCTTGTTGACCTCGATGCTCGGCAGCGGCCACCGCATGCAAACCACCGGTGAACTACGCGCCGTCGGGCGGTCCTTGGAAGCGGCGTTGGAACTGATTGCCGATTATTTGTACTTGCTGGCTGACCATTCCTGGCCGGTGGAAGTGGAAACCGCGTTGCGCAGCGGCTTGGATCTGGTCTCTGGCAAACCCTGGCGGGAAGCTGCCGACGTGCTATGGAACCACGCCAACCATACGGCGCGGGTATTTGGCAGTCACGGCGAGCATGATCAAGATCGCGACGACGATAGGTACAACGACAGTGAGCCACGCTATGACAGCTGAAACGGAATTTGCGGCGCAAGCCCATCCGCTAGACGATATTGAGCGCCTCGGCGTCTATCAGGTCTACACCGGTGGTGGCACAGGATCGGGCTTTTTGATCGATGCCACGCACTTGTTGACCAACTGCCACGTGGTACAGCCGTACCCAGAAGTGGCCGTCGAGATGCGCGATAAGAGCCGCATCATCGGTCGTGTACGACGCATTCATCCGCATCGCGATCTGGCCATCGTCGAGTTGTCGCGGGCGGTGGACGGCGAAGTGCTGGTGTTGAGCGATGGCGAACAACTGAAGCCCAAGCAGGCGGTGCATATCCTCGGATTTCCGGTGGGTT
The DNA here is from genome assembly GCA_964561825.1 of uncultured Xanthomonas sp. Taxonomy (GTDB): domain Bacteria; phylum Pseudomonadota; class Gammaproteobacteria; order Xanthomonadales; family SZUA-5; genus JADKFD01. Next base: position 932 of record CAZLSB010000340.1, on the reverse strand, counting down.
TGCCGCTATCGCTGACCGAGGGCGTGATTTCTCACGCGCGACAGTTATTAGACGAACAGTATTTTCTGCAAACCGATGCAGCGATTAATCCGGGTAATTCTGGCGGTCCGATTCTGGACGATCAGCGGCGCATCATCGCGGTCACTACCTGTAAATTAAACACTGCCGATTCAGTCGGTTTTGGTATTCCCATTGCCGATGTGCGCAAGTTTATCGATGAGTTTCGCGCGCAGACGGTGCCCTTTGGTGTGCAATGCCCGGCCTGTGAAGAACTCATCGAACGCGCCGTGCGTTATTGCCCAAGTTGCGGCTCAGATTTAGAAGCCAATCACGATTTTGGTGAATATTTTGAAACACCAGAAGCCCATCCATTGGTGGGCTTTGTGGAAGGTGCGTTATCGAAAGCGAATATTGATCCGGTGTTGGCGCGCCACGGCAGCCAAAACTGGTCATTTCATATTGGCAGCGCACCGATCAAAATTTGGTGTTGTTGTTCGGAGCATTTGAATTTCTCATCGCCGATGGCGCAAACCGGCAGCAAAGGTTTGAGTGAGTTATTTCAGTTTCTACTGTCCGCCGAACATGCGCCATTTACTTTCGATTTGGTCGGCAGCACCGTGCGCTTAAATCTGGTCGTCCATATTTCCGACGTGTTTTTACCGGCCGAACATGCCTATCTCGCCGAGCGCGTGCGGCAGTTTATTCTGAAAGCCGATGTCACTGACGATTTGTTGATTGGCCAATATGGTTGCCAACCAGCACCAGAAACGCAGACTGATCATCTATCAGCCGAGCATGGGTTTTTGATCTGATGCGGCGCCGCATGCGTTCATGTTAAAAAAGGCAGCGGAGCAAGCTCCGCTGCAGGGCGCGTTACTCAAAGCCGTTCGCGAACAAATCGTCGATTGGACTTTGCCCGTCAAAACCGTCCG
>CAZLSB010000339.1:0-4025 GCA_964561825.1 uncultured Xanthomonas sp. | reverse complement strand
GCGGCCAGAACCGTGCAATCTGCCCCGTAGCGAAGCTCACCCGATGGGTGAGGCCCACTTAGCTGCAAAAAACCTTATCGAAATCAACAAACTATGAGCGTCGATGAGCGGTCAATTGAGGTTTCTAGGTTAATCCTTCACTACCGCAGGCGCAGCCAGCGCTGCACGTGCCTCGGGAGTGATGGCGACAATGCCCTGGCGCAGCTCGCGCGATAAAATGATGCGCGCGTCGCTGCCTAGTTGATTCAGCTCCTGGCCGAAGACCAGCTTGCCGTGATCGTCTACCGTGACGATGCCTTCGGCTTTGAGCATCTGGATGAAACTCTTGAACAGCGCGCGGTCGCCAAATTCAGGGCCGGAGAGTTCATGCAAGAGCGCCATGCGTTGTGCGGTGACATGGCACAGTGTTTCCAGTTCACCCGAAGACAGCGTGCCTGGCCCATTTTTGCCTAACACCGCGATGACCACGTAATAACGCTGGAAAGTTTGCAACAAGCTGTGGCCCAGCACGCGTAGGCCAAAGAAGGCGTCACCACCATCGGTCGGGCGGGAAATCCAACTGCCTTCAGCATCGATATTGACTAAACCATGCTGGCCGAGGAAATCGGCCGCCGCATCGATGCGCTGCACAAATTCATCGGCACTCCATGGCAAAAACAATTCTGTCTGCAAGAACGGGTACACCATGCGCCCGAGTCGCCCTAAACCTTGCCGCGACAAGCGCCGCGTATTCAGCAAACAACACGCCACCCACGACACCGCGGCAAAAACGTGGGTGACGTTATTGCGATAGTAGGACAGCAGCACGCCCTGATCGCCTTCGGCACTGAGCACATCGCCTAGCGGATTTTTCAGGCGCCGAATCCAACCCATGCCCTCGCCGTACGCGACGATCTCGGCGGGTGTCATGCTGGTATGCGTGATCCGCGCATGGAAGGGCAGTTGTACCAACAGATCTTGGAATATCTTCAAATGCGCGAGCAAATCGGCCTCGCCAATTGCATGTTTGGGCGTGCCCAAAATCACCAGCGCCAGTAGCGCGACGGGATTCACATCGGCTGCGCCGTTGATATTCTCCAACACCTTATTGGCTAAATCGTCAACCGCGCCGGAAAACCAACTCGGTCGATCGTGTTCGCCAGTGGATTGCGTGCGCCAATCGGGGGCGTGCGTATCAAGCACATGATCGAGTTGAATAGGCTCACCAAAATTCACCACCACGCGACCATATCGATTGCGCAATACCGATAACGACCGCACCAAACCGAGCCAGGATTCTTTAGCTTTCGGTTGGCCGGATAACTCACCCAGGTAGGATTTGCCCTCGATGAGTTTCTCGTAGCCGATAAAGATCGGCTGGAACAACACCGGGCGCGCGCGTTCGCGCAGGTAGGAACGCACTGTCATCGCCACCATGCCCACCCGCGGTGGTAATAACCGGCCGGTGCGGCTGCGACCGCCTTCGATGAAGTACTCCATTGCGACGCCCTGGCGTACTAACTGGGTGACATATTCACTGAATACCGCCGCATACAGCGGATTGGCCTTGAAGCTGCGACGTAAAAAGAACGCACCGCCGCGCCGTAAAATCGAGCCAATAATCGGCAAATTCAAATTAACGCCGGCCGCAATATGCGGTGGCACCAAACCATTGCGATACAGCAAATAAGACAACAACAAATAGTCGATATGGCTACGATGGCTAGGAACATAGACCACTTCAAAGCCCGGCGCCTGTTGCCGAAAGCCGTCAAAATGATGCAGGGTCACGCCATCGTAAATGCGGTTCCAAAAACCGGTCAAAATGAACGATAACGAGCGCACCACCGGGTGCGAATAGTCTGCGGCAATCTCGCGCGCATAGGCATTCGCTTTCCGTAACGCGGCCGGCCGTCCACCTTTTTCTTTGCTGGCTTGTGCGGTGATGGCGGCACGTACGGCATCGGTGCGCAACAAATCGCCGACCAGCGTGCGTCGATGCGATAAATCCGTGCCGATAACGGCGGTTCTGATGCGACGAAAATGCACCCGCATCAGCAGTGATATTTTGTGCGCGGCGCGCTTCAAATCGCCCGATTCTGGCACCGCCTGATCAAGCATCACCGCCGGGCTGAACTGCACCAGGGTACTGCGACCGTTGAACAAAATCGCCAACAAGCGACGAAAACGGCCGACCATCACCCAGTTTTCGCTGAACAGAACCTTGAACCAACCCGCACTGCGATCCGGCGCGCGCCCGACAAAAATCGACACCGGAACCAGTTGGACTTGGGCGTCTGGGTCGCGCCGAATGGCGCTGAGCAAGCGTTCCAGGCGCTCGGTGCGGTCTTTCAAACGGCGTCGATTCAATAGCCAACCGTTGCGCTTTTCAAGCGCAAAAACCGCGCGCGGTGGCCGACTCATTGATACCAATGGCAGCGGATTAATCGGCCGCGGCCAGCCTGCTTCCCGACACGCGCGATCCAAAATCGCCAAGTTGGATAGGCCGTGGCGATCGAGGATGTAACAAACCGGTTTGTTGGGATCAAATGGTGCGCGATCGGTTTCCGGCGTGATGCGCGCGATGCGTAAAAATGGATGCAGCAGCCAGTCGACCAGTGCTAACAGCGCACGTCGAAACCAGGGTGCTTTGGCGGAAGTGGGGTTGTTCATCGGCTGCGGGCGCGTCGCCAAGGGCTGCGGACCGGTCTATCGGCCCGCAGCGTGTTGGCGCGCTACGCCTACTGTTTGGTCGCTTCCTCATCGCTGGAGCTACTCTCTGCACTTTCGGCAGCGACTTCAGCGGCCGCGTCTGCCTTGGTTTTTTCGATTTGCTCCAGCAGGTCTTTGCCGTACCAACGGCCATCGACTTTCTGCATCTCGCTTTCAAAGCTCAGCGGCGAATCAAACAGGGCATAACTGACCTTCAGTTTGGCAACATCGCCCGTCTCACTGACCACTTCCGCCTTGACGCTGTCGGCGATCGTATCCAACGAGAAACCATAGGCGGCCAGCGCATTTTTTGCGCCACTGATAGCCATGCCGGCTTTATCCAGCAATTGATCGAAACTTAAGGCTTTAACGTCGTCGAGCGTGGTGATGCCAGTAGCGCGCAGTCCTTCGGCCAGTGCGGTCAGCGACTGGCGCATCAGCGCCGCGTCAGCGAAATCGGTCTTGCTCAACCAACCGCTCAAACCATTCAGGAATTGCGTTGCTTGCTGCTTTTGATCGGCAGTGAGATCGTTGCTCTGCGCGATGGTCATCGTTGCCATGCCTTGGCCCATCGCAATCATGCCGGCCAACTGCGGTTTCACCTGTGCCAGTTGCGGCTCAATTTCCGCCATCATTTTATCCACACCGTCGGGAGCAGTAAGCTTGTTCCAGTTTTCTGCGAACTCCTTGCGCTCCTCGTCGGTGATCGGTTCGGCGCGTTGTTTTTCCCACTCAGCACTGATGCGCTCAAGTTCTTTCGGCGGCAGTGATGTGCTGATCAAGGTGCGCAGATCGTTGCTACGGAAAGCCTGGACTTGCGCTTGCATCGAACTGGCGGCATTGGAAGTCTGCGCAACGGCTTTGGGAGCGACGGGCGCGGCGGTTTCTTCTTTACCGCAACCGACGAGTAGCGCACTGGCCAGCGCAACGGCAACCAAGGAATGACGAAACGACATAAAGGACTCCTACAGAAAAGAGGGATAGCGCGCGCCCTTTTTGGGCGACCGCTCGTGCGTGTGGGGTAGACGCGACCTTGCGGTCGTGGCAAATGCGGACTCTATCGTGCCGATTGGATCGCACGCAAACGCCAGAAGGCGTGCGGTAAAGGCTGGCATTAACAACTGGCGTAGGCTACGCAAAATCCCGGATTTCGGGCAAAGAAAAAGGCGGAGGGGTAATCTCCGCCTTGGCTGAATGGTCTTTCCGACCTTTTTGTTATGAGCGCATCCTGCGCTGTTCGGTAATCGTTACTGCTTTTTGTTGTTGCCATAGTAAGTTAGAGCACATTCCTAAGTCAATAGATGAGATTGGTTGTTGGTTGTTGGTGGTTGGTT
>CAZLSB010000338.1:0-4041 GCA_964561825.1 uncultured Xanthomonas sp. | reverse complement strand
CCCAATCCGGCGAGCAAAAAGTTCAAGTTATTGACGAACGAGCCCTTAGTGACTAAACGCTCTGTAGCCACGCCTGCACCTGCTGTGCATCAAATGGCCAGTCGAGTGCGCAGCCGTCGGCCCTGAGCAACACTGGAATGCGCAGGCCAAACTCGACCCCCAGTTCTGCATCACTATCGATATCAAGCAATTGCAGCGAATCCCTCAGACCCAAATCCTGCAACAGCGCCAGCGCCTGCTCGCATAGATGGCAGTCTTCCCGGTGATATAGGATGATCGAATTTCCCATAACGATGTTCCAATACACACGCCGCCAAGCATAATCGCCAGCCCCGGCGCTTGTCCGTCGCGACCAGAATTCACGCCATGGCTGTCAGCGTATTCGACTTGTTCAAAATTGGCATCGGCCCTTCGTCCTCGCATACCGTAGGCCCAATGCGCGCGGCCTGCCGCTTCGCACATCGGCTGGAAGAACGTGGGGTTTTGGCTAAAACCGTGCGTCTACGCGCCGAGTTGTTTGGCTCATTGGCGCATACCGGGCGTGGTCATGGTACGGACAAAGCCGCATTGTTGGGCTTTGAGGGCGCCGAGCCAGACGGCTGCGATCCGGACACCATTCCGGCCACGCTGGCGCGCATTCGCGCCAACAAACGCCTGCAGATTCTTGGCAAACAATCGATCCCGTTCGACGAAAAGACCGATTTGGTCTTCAACAAACGTCAGAAACTGCCGTATCACTCCAACGGCATGCGTTTTACCGCTTTCGACGAGCATGACGAGGTGCTGTTTACCCGCGACTATTATTCGGTGGGTGGTGGTTTTGTCGTCAATCACGACGAAGCCGCGGCCGATCGAATCGTGCCTGACGCAACGCCATTGCCCTATCCGTTTAATAGCGGTGACGAATTGCTGGCCAGTTGCGCGGAAGCAAAGTTAAGCGTTGCTGCTTTAGTGCTGGAAAATGAACGTGCGTGGCGCACTGAGGCTGAAATCCGCAGCGGATTGTTGCGCATTTGGCAAGCCATGCAAGATTGCGTTAACCGCGGCCTGCGTCAAAGTGGCGTATTGCCGGGCGGGCTCAAAGTATTGCGCCGCGCGCCGGAGATGTATCGCGAATTACTTTCGAACCCGGAAGCCAATTTGCGCGACCCGTTGACCATTTTGGACTGGGTTAATTTGTACGCGTTGGCAGTCAACGAAGAAAATGCCGCCGGCGGGCGCGTGGTTACCGCCCCAACCAATGGCGCTGCTGGCATTGTCCCCGCGGTACTGCATTATTACGCGCGCTTTTGCCCAGGCGCCAATGATGATGGCGTGCTCAACTTCCTGCTAACGGCTGGCGCAATTGGCATTCTTTACAAAGAAAATGCGTCCATTTCCGGCGCGGAAGTGGGCTGCCAAGGCGAAGTGGGAGTTGCCTGTTCGATGGCCGCCGGTGGTTTAACCGCAGCGTTGGGTGGCAGCGTTTATCAGGTCGAAAATGCAGCCGAAATCGGCATGGAACACAACCTCGGATTGACCTGCGATCCAATCGGCGGATTAGTACAAATCCCCTGTATTGAACGCAACGCGATGGGCGCGGTCAAAGCGATCAACGCATCCCGCATGGCGCTGCGCGGCGACGGCAAACATCATGTATCGCTGGATAAAGTCATCAAAACCATGCGCGAAACCGGTCGCGATATGCAGGACAAATACAAAGAAACCAGCCGCGGTGGCTTGGCGGTAAACGTCATTGAGTGCTGAGTCACGTTGATCAACAAATCGATGAAACGCATTTTTTTTTTGCTGCAGGCCAGCCTGACATTGCTGGGTCAGGCTTGGCTCATTTTGGGTATCAGCTTGATTTTGCTGCTGCTAGTCGATCAGTCCTTGCGGGTGGCGCTGCCGAGTGGAGATCGGCTGGCGAGTTTTCAGCCGGGCAGCATCGCACCAGGACGCTCGCGTGCGCAGGCCGTCGCTGATGACCCGTGGATCGACGCGTACTGGAACGAACATGAAGATTCCCGCTACACGCGCTGGATCAGTTATGTGTATTGGCGTCGCCAGCCTTTCTATGGCGCACTCATCCATGTGGACTCGCATGGATTTCGTGTCACCCCGCCGTTTTCTGCGCCGCTGCACAGCATCTGGCTATTTGGCGGATCGACGGTTTGGGGAACCGGTAATCGCAATACCGGCACCTTGGCCGCGCAATTGCAGGCGGTTTATCAAGAGCGTGCGCCTGACTTAAGGGTGCGCGTGCTGAACTTTGGCGAATCCGGTTATGTCAGTCGCCAAAGTTTGGGCGCATTGCAGTCGGCGTTGGCGTGCGATGCCCCAAGCGCTGATATGGCAATCTTCGTTGATGGTGCCAACGATGTATTCGCCGCGCTGCAACAAGGCGTGGCGGGTCTACCGCAAAACGAAGACAACCGCCGCAGCGAATTTAACAGTTCGCGCCAACTGGCCGCGCAACTACGCGCTTGGGCCATGCGGCTAGAAGGCATCACCCAATTGCTCGACTTGTCGCCCACCACGCTCGTTGAATCGGCACAACTCGACCGGCTGGCTGGCGCGGTTGCCGACGCTTTTGTTGCCCAAGTCCAACAAGCGACCGCGCTGGCGCAGTTCTACGATTTTGATCTGCTCTATGCGTGGCAACCAACGGTTTTCGATCGCTCCCCCGCACGCGGCGATGAAGCCGCGATTGTTGGCGCCTCAATTGCAACCCACGTGCAGTTACAGCGCCGCGCGCGCGAGCTTTTGCGTTCACGCTGGGCCAGTTCTGCAAATGCTGCGATTGATCTGGGCAATGTGTTTGATGGCGATGACAAGGCGCTGTTCTTCGACTTTGTCCATCTGTCCGAACGCGGGCAGCGCTTGTTGGCTGAAAGACTGTTCGATCTCAGTGCAGGGCGGCTGCGCAATCCTTCTCGCCCCCGGGCGCCCTCAGCGCCGAGCGCTTTGCCCAGCCACAGCGGCAAGTCCGCAGCAGTGGCGGAGTGCCGCGATCGTCCGGTAGGATTTAGCCCGTGATGAAAAACGCAAATCCGACCAGCCGAAATACAGAACCTGCTCTGGTGAGAGCGACCTCGCGCCGCGATGCACCTGCCGGGCGCCTAGCGCTGCATTTATGTCTGCTCAGCGCGCTGGCCTTGACTGCCAGCGGCATCGACGCGAAGCGCATTTATTCCTACAAAGATACGGCTGGCGTTGTGCATTTCAGTGATCGACCACCCATTGATGCCAGCGGTGAGGTGACGGAGCGACTCATTGAAGTCGACAGTAAAAGTCTGGTGTTTCTTCGCGAAGATGGCACTGATGCCGATAAACGTTATTCCTTGTGGAACGGCTACGGCGGGCCCATCGAAGTTTTAATGGAGTTTCAAAAAGAAGAAAACATCGTCAGTGAACCAGAATTGCCGGGCACCCGCGTAATTGCCGGCCAAATGCATTCATTGGTTTTACAAGTACGGCCCATAGACGATGATAAATCATGGAGTTACCGCTGGAGCTATCGCTATGTATTGGGCGATCCCAAATCCAAACCGGATAGCGACGCCGTTTACCTACTGCCATTTGACGACGACGCGCCGATGCGCGTCGACCAAGCCTTTGGCGGCGCTTACAGTCATAACGATCCACACAGTTTCCATTCGGTTGATATCGCAATGGATGAAGGCACGCCGGTGCGTGCGGCGCGCAGTGGTGTGGTGATGTCAGTCGAAAGTGATTTTCATGACGCCGGAACCGATATCTCCAAATACGGAGACCGCGCCAACCATATCCGCATCGTGCACAACGACGGCACGATGGCGGTGTATGCGCACCTAGAACTAGAAAGCGTGGTGGTTGGTGTTGGCGAACGCGTACGCGCTGGCGAGTTAATTGCCAAAAGTGGCAATACCGGATTTTCCACCGGCCCGCATTTACACTTTGTCGTGCAACGCAATAAAGGCGGTAAACTGGTCTCTGTACCTTTCCAATTCACCGTGAATGGCGAGCGTATAACACCGCAGCCGGGCATGTGGCTGGGCGCTGGAAGAACGCCCTGAATCG
>CAZLSB010000337.1:0-4069 GCA_964561825.1 uncultured Xanthomonas sp. | reverse complement strand
AACGACCGCACGCTGTGGACGCGCACCTTCAACAATCGCGGCACTATCACCTGGAATGCTTATAACGACACGCTGCTGCGCGATGGGGCGGCCTTCAACAACGCCAGCGATGGCATCGTCATCGTCAACCTCATTGGCGTCGCCCCAGGATTTACGCCCGATTGGGGCAGGGTCAGTAGTGGCAGCACGCAACTCACCAACCAAGGCCTCTATCACGTGGTCTCGGCAGCGCAGCATCTGATTGGAGTTCCCTTCGACAATTCCGGCACGGTGCGCATCAGCGATGGCACCACCTCACTGCTGGAGGCCGGCACTGACACCGGCAACTATGTCATGGACGGCGCCAGCGGCGCGCTGCGTGTGAATGGCACGGCGGCGATCCGCACGCTCAGCGCGGCGGGCAGCATCAGCGGTATCGGCGGCTTGGCCCTCGGCGCCAGCGCGCAATTACAGGTCAACGGTGGCCTCAATATTGGCGTTCTGAGCCCCAGTGGTGGCGCGACAATTACGGTTGATTCCCCGACCACCGCCGTGGTCGGGCAACTGATCCTCAACACCGGCGCCACCATCAGCGGCGATCGACAGATCGATGTAATCACGAGTTTGAGCTGGAGCGACGGGAACATTACCGGCACTGGAGCCACGCCGGGGGATTTGCGCCTGGCGCCGGGCTCGAACTCGACGATGTTCGGCCCAGTGATTGGCAATTTGTCCAAACGCGCGCTACGCATTGAAGGCAACGTCGACTGGAGTGCGGGCGAACTGTTGGTGCCGAACGGGGAAACCGGGACGATCGACGTCGGCGCCTCGGGCTTGCTGCGCTTTGTAGGCAGCACTGGGCCCATTCGTTTCGCCGGCGCGGGGTTCCTATCCAATGTTTTTCTTTTTAACAGCGGGACGATTCGGCAGAGCGGTAGCGTCGCGCCAGTGCTTGATGTGAACGGGCCGGTGACAATCACCAACGGGTTGCTGCAGGTGCAAAGTTCTGGGCTGCAAGTGGGCGGTATCACCCAAACTGGAGGTGCTGTTGAGGTGCAAGCCGGTGCCACGCTGACGTCCACCTTCCCCTATGCAATCAATAGCGGCCAGTTGCGCGGCGGCGGCACACTCTCGGCCGATGTGATCAATAGCGCCGGCAGCGTGCGTCCGGGCGATGCCCTGCCGGGCGGCACGCTGACCATTCTCGGCGACTACACGCAGGGTGCAGGTGGCGATCTGACCCTGGAAGTGGCCGGCAATACGCCAGGCAGCAATTCGGACCAGTTGTCCGTCAATGGCAGCGCGAACTTGGACGGCACTTTGACGGTGGTGGATTCCAGCTACACACCAGTCGCCCCAGAAGTACTCAATTTGGTAAACGCCAGCGTAGCCCTGAGTGGCACTTTCGCGACGACTAACAATCCCTACGCTGGCTACGCGATCGCCTATTCCGCCAACAACGTCGATCTGACGCCTGCCGCTGCAGTGCCGTTTGTAGTCAATTCGACCGTCGATCCGGGTAATGGCGTCTGCGATCTGTCCGAATGCACCCTGCGCGAGGCGCTGACGGCAGCCAATGCGATGCCAGATCCAGACGTGATCAACTTCGCGATTCCGGCGCCGCAGTGCAGCGCTCCCGGTGGCGCCTGCGTGATCCAGCCGCTTTCGCTGCTGCCATCAATCACCACGCCGCTGCTAATCGATGGTTATAGTCAAGCCGGGGCAACGCCCAATACGCAGCCAGCGAGTTTGGGGCTCGGCAGCAACGCTTCCTTGCGCATCGAACTCGACGGCAGCCTAGTGCCAGCATTTTGTCCCGATGGCCTAGTTCTCAATGCACCCAGCGCGCTGGTGATCGTTGCCGGCCTATCGATTCATGGCTTCTGCGCAGGCATCGTCACTTTTGGACCCGCCGACGCTGGCTACAGCATCGTGGGTAACTTTATTGGATTGCGTGCCAATGGCAGTGCGCCGCTGCCCCCGCGACAGCAAATCGTTGGCATTGTGGTGCAGGGTGGCTTTGTGGTGATCGGCGACGTCGACACACCCGATTTCGCGGCCAACGTGATCAGCGGCCACGTGCAACGGGGAATTTCAATCGCCGCCTTGCCGCCATTATCGGGTGTCAGCGTGCTGGGCAATCTGATCGGCACTAATCCGTCGGGCGTGGTTGCGATCCCCAATGGCCTGCAAGGCATCATTGCCTCCACCGCGACGCAAATCCCAGGCATCTTGATCGGCGGGGCTCTGCTTAATTTGCGCAACGTCATCAGCGGCAATACCCAAGACGGTATTCGCTTCGATTGCTCCGCGGTCTCGGGCTCGTGTTTCGATGGCGCGCGCGTGATGGGCAATTTCATCGGTCCCGCCGCCAACGGTGCCCCGCTCGGTAATGCCGGTAATGGTGTCAATCTGAATTCAATGAACGACGGCCGCGTCTACATCGGCGGCACGCAGCCGGGTGAGGGTAACGCCATCATCGGCAATGGCGCTAACGGCATCCTCGCCACTTTCGGCGGCACCGGCCGTGGCTCGTTCCAGCGCAACGCCATGTTTGCCAATGGCCTGTTAGCGATTGACCTCGGTGGCGATGGCCGCACGACAAACGACGCCGGCGATGTCGACACCGGCCCCAACGGCCGGCTCAATTTCCCACTGATCAACAGCTTCCTTCTGACCGGCCCGCGCGACGGCGCCACCATCGGCGTGACCCTGTCGACGCCAGATATCGGCGGTAACTACCCGGCGCGCGTGGAGTTTTACCAGTCCCTCGGCGGCCAACCCGGCGTATTCCTCGGGTTCACCAATTGCCCAGCGCCGCCCGTGCCATGTTCAGCAGCAGTGTCGTTCCCTGGCGGCCTAATTCTGGCACCGAGCGCTATCGTGCTGGCCATGGTCACCGATGGTTTCGGCAAAACCTCCGAGGCAAGTTTCTACCAAACCACGTCGACCATCGTGTCCGACAACCCGGACCCCTCGATGATCGGCACGCCTTACACGGTGAGCGTGCAGGTGACGGCGGCCGAGCCGTTTGCACCGGTCGGTGGGGTCATTGTGACGGACGGTAGCAATAGCTGTCCGATTAGCTTGGCCAGCGCCGGCATCGGCCTTGCCAGCGGCAGTTGTATGCTGCCGTCGGTGGCGCCGGCCGGTCTACTGACCTTGACTGCAACTTACATATCCGGTCCGACGCCGTTTGCTAACAGCAGCGATAGTGAAGGCCACACCATCAATCCCGCCGCAGCAGGGCCTGCGGTAACGATGATCAGCCCGAATAGCGGCCCCGCCAGCGGAGGCACAGTGGTGACCATCACAGGCACCAATTTTGACGTGGGCAGCACTTCGATCATCTTCGGTGTGGCTCCGGCCACTGCCGTGAGCTGTGCATCGACCGTCCAATGCACCGCGACCAGCCCCGCTGGCAGCGGCATCGTCAGCGTGTTTGTAAACACTCTTGCGGGCACCAGCGCCGATACCGCCGCCGACGATTTCAGCTATATCGCCGGCACGGCGCCTACCGCTACCACGATAAGTGGTGGCATCACGCTAGTGCCTAGTGTGGTCGGCGAGCCATACACGGTCACCGTGAATGTCACCGCTATCGGCAGCGGCCTGGCGGTCGGCAACGGTACCGTGGACGTGCGCCAGTTGAGCGATGGCGCGAATTGCAGCATCGACCTGGCGATTGCCTCAACCTGCCAACTGACCTCAAACAGCGCCATCACTACCGCTGTACGTGCTTTCTACTTTGGCGCTGTAGGTTTTGCTCCAAGCAATTCGGCGATCACTCCGCATACGGTCAATCGCGCCAATACGATCATCACCATCGACAGCGATTCACCCGATCCCTCTGGCGTTGGTGAGCCGGTCAGCGTGCTGGTCAGCCTAAATGTGATCGCGCCTGGCGCCGGTGCGCCCAGCGGCGAGATCCTGATCACCGATGGCAGCGGCAGTTGCGGCATCTCGCTGCCCAATTTGAGCTGCACCTTTGTGCCCAAGGTCCTGGGAGCGGCGACTTTGGAAGCGCGCTATCTCGGCGACGCTAATTTCAATGCCAGCACCGACACCGAGACGCACACCGTCACCGTGG
>CAZLSB010000336.1:0-4073 GCA_964561825.1 uncultured Xanthomonas sp. | reverse complement strand
GTTTCAGGTCCGAGCAGTCGCACGCCGTGCAGTTTGGCCAGACCTAGCAGCTCATCGACCATTGCTGCGTCAATCGGTACACCACTGTGCATGGCGATGCGCAAATTCCAACGACCGAGCGCGGGCAGCGCCTGCTGCATGGACTGCGCATCCATCAGCAACCAAACGACGTCTGCTCGGAGCGGCGCGGTCGCCGCGTTCAGTAACTGCGGCGTGCAGGCATCAAAGCGACACCGACCATCACTAATCCAGTTGTCTAGCAGTTCACGCGCCAAGGACACATCCGGCGAGTTGGCATGCAAAACCCAAATTTGCTCTGGGTCGAACAACCGCGCTAGCGAGTGCTTGCCCATGGCCTAGTAGCCCCCGAGCACACGCAGGTGCGCGAGCACACTGCGGGCTAGGGACGACAGATCGTATCCACCTTCCAATGTGGATACAATCCGGCCTCGACAATGGCGATCGGCCACCTCCACTATTTGCTCGGTGAGCCAGGCGTAATCCGCGTCGGCCCACATCAATTGCGACATATCATCGTCACGATGCGCATCGAAGCCCGCTGAAATCACGATCAATTGCGGCGCAAAGCGTTCCAGCGCCGGCAGCCAGTCGCGTGTAACCGCGCCGCGCAAAGCTACGCCATCGGTGTACGGCGCCAGTGGCACATTGACCATATTAAAGCCCAGCGGCTCGGCTCCCGAGGCCGGATATAAGGGGTGTTGAAAAGTCGACACCATCAGCACCCGCTCGTCGTTGGCGAGAATATCTTCACTGCCGTTGCCGTGATGGACGTCGAAATCGACTAATGCCACGCGTGCCAACCCATGCTGATCAAGCGCATGCAGCACCGCAATTGCGGCGTTGTTATAGAAGCAAAAACCCATCGCCTCGGCACGCGTGGCGTGATGACCGGGCGGTCTAACTGCGCAAAACGCGCGTTGGAATTCCCCCGCCATCACCCCATCAACAGCACGCAGCACCGCGCCCGCCGCGCGACTCGCCGCGGTCAACGTGTACGGATTCATGTAGGTGTCCGGATCTAGATGCACATAACCCTGTTTGGGCCATGCCGCATTGAGTTCGGCCAGATACAAAGCATGGTGGGCGCGCTGCAAGGCGCGTAGCGGCGCGAGCGGCGCCTCCACATGGCGCAGCCAATCCCAGATACCGGCAGCCGACAAACGGTCGTTGATCGCTCGTAAGCGAGCCGGACTTTCTGGATGGTGCTCGCCCATCTCATGGCGCAAACAGTCCGGGTGGCTAATGTATGCGAGTGCCAAAGCACCCTCCGCACGATGTTCGGGACAGACCAGAAGATTAGCGTCGAACCGGGCTGAGGGTTTGTGTTGCGACAAACTTATCGCAGGAAACGCAGCGCTAGTCCTGAGCTTTCGATTCATTGCAACATATTAATGGCGAATATGCTGCGTCATCACCATTTGATGCAGAGACGCAAATGAGAACCACGCTAGGGCCTTATTCGACCCCCTGCATGTCAATTACGCGCTGGTTCGCGGCTGGTATGGCGACAGCGCGCATCAAGTTGCCGCCTGCCCACTGAGTGAACTGGGTTTTGTGCGCATCTGCAGCCATCCACGCTATCCAAATCCGGTTACAGCCCTGCACGCCTTGACCTTACTGCGCTGGATGCCGCAATCAAGGCGAGCGACGACGCTGAGAGCAGCGCGCTGTGCTTGCTCAGCCGATCAACGTGCGCGCTTGCCACTTGCGCGCCATGCGCTGCAAGGACGCGTCCGGATAGTCGTGCATCTGGGCGATCGGCAGCCAAGCGAGCGCCAACGATTCTGCCGACACTTGGTAGTCCTCTGAACCCGCACAGCGCAACACAAAACGCACATCCCAATGGGTATGCGCCGCTTCGCCGCCACGGGCCGGTATGAGGTGCGCGTCCAGATCAAATATGGATGGTTCGACGGCTAAATCGCTTAAACCGGATTCTTCGATGGCCTCAGTCAGCGCAACCTTTGCTAAATCCATCTGCCCGTCAGCGTGACCGCCCAACTGCAGCCAGCGCGCTAACTTACGATGATGCGTTAACAAAACGCGCTCGCCATCGGCTGATAGCAACCAACAAGACGCGGTGAAATGGCCATCCATGCGCGTGCGCAGAAAAACATCATCGCCACTGGCCAAAAAATCAATAAACGCCTGGGCAATGTGGCGCTCAGTTGGATGAGCTTGCGCATAGGCGCGCAGATTGGCAAATAACAATTGCAGGTCGGAAATTTGCGTTGCCGGATTCATTTTCGCGTTAACCCATGTTCGTGCTTGCCGCCCCTTGGGGCCTGCCGTATTTTACTGGTCGCCGCGGTTCAGCCAATCATCAGGATTGCATCTAATGCATGCGATTGATGACTAATGCTGAGCGATCACCACGCCAATCCAAACTGCGCACTACCCGTGCGTAACCCACCCAAACAAGGGAGCTTTGCATGATTCTCTGGCGCGTCAAGCCGCTCGACCAAATTCTCGAAACGGCGGCAAAAAAGAGCCTGAAACGCCAGCTTGGCGCCTTCCAACTCACTTTATTAGGCATCGGCGCCATTATCGGCACCGGCATCTTTGTGTTGACTTCAGAGGCCGCGCAGAAAGCCGGTCCGGGCATGATGATCTCCTTCATCATCGCCGCAGTTGTGTGCGCGCTCGCGGCGCTCGCCTATGCCGAACTGGCGTCGATGGTGCCAGTCTCCGGTTCTGCCTACACCTATTCGTACGCGGTGCTGGGTGAGGTGGTCGCCTGGGTGGTCGGTTGGGCGCTGATTTTGGAATATGCAGTGGCCGCCGGCGCCGTTGCGGTGGGATGGTCCAAATACGTCAACGGCCTGCTTAAAAGTGTAGACATGGCCTTGCCGCAAGCGCTGCAAGCCGGGCCCTGGGACGGCGGCAGCTTCAATATCCTGGCGTTTGGCGTCATTTGGTTGATTTCCTGGCTGCTGATCATCGGCACGTCAAAAAGCGCCAAGGTCAACGCGGTGCTGGTCGTGATCAAAATCGCCGCACTCACCGCATTCATTGCGATCGCCGTTCCAGCAGCGCAGGTGGAGAATTTCGAACCGTTTTTGCCGACTGGCATGGTCGGTGTGTACGCTGCGGCCGCATCAATCTTCTTTGCGTATGTCGGTTTTGACGCCGTTTCTACCGCCGCTGAAGAAACCAAAAATCCACAACGCAATGTGCCCATCGGCCTCATTGCTTCGCTCGCCGTGTGCACGATTTTCTATCTGTTGGTGGGTTACGGTGCAGCGGGTGCCATCGGTGCGCAGCCGATCATGGGCGCCGATGGTAAAGCGCTGGAAGCGGGCAGCGCGGCCTTGATTGAAGCCTGCAGAGGATCAGAGGCCCTGGTTTGCAGCGGTGAACCACTGGCCCACGTGTTGCGCCAGCTCGGATTTGCCGGTTACGGTAACGCCATCGCGGTAGCCGCCGGTTTAGCACTGCCATCGGTCATTTTGATGATGCTGTTCGGCCAGACGCGCATTTTCTTTGTCATGTCACGCGACGGCCTGCTGCCACCCCTGTTCTCCAGAGTGCACCCTACGTACCACACGCCGCACATTGTCACGATGATTACCGGTTTCATCGTCTCGCTGTTTGCGGCGATGTTCCCAGTCGGCATTTTGGCCGATGTGTCCAACAGCGGCACCCTGTTTGCGTTCTTCCTGGTTTCCCTCGGCGTGATCGTATTGCGCAAAACCCAGCCTGACCGCTTCCGCCCGTTCCGCACCCCGGTCGCGTGGATAGTTTGCCCGCTGGCGATGGCCGGTTGCGTGTTCTTGTTCTTCAACCTGAGTGGCAATACCGAGATGATGTTCTTCATCTGGGCCGCGATTGGCTTAGTGGTGTACTACCTGTATGGCAAGAACAAGAGTGCCATGGCGCCAGGCAACAGCTGATTTGCCGTAAAGAGCAACGAGTGCCAGCGATAGAGCGGGCACTCGAATCAGCATGCGCGGGGCTATCCACCCGCGCATTCTGTGCGTAGCATGCGCGCCTGCTACGGGTCCGTAGCTCAGTTGGATAGAGCACCTGGCTTCGAACCAGGTGGTCGGGGG
>CAZLSB010000335.1:0-4084 GCA_964561825.1 uncultured Xanthomonas sp. | reverse complement strand
GTATAACCCGTGTAGCCAGTTGCCCCTGTAGGTCCCGTATCACCAACGGGTCCTGTGTAACCTGTATAACCCGTGTAGCCAGTTGCCCCTGTAGGTCCCGTATCACCAACGGGTCCTGTGTAACCTGTATAACCCGTGTAGCCAGTTGCCCCTGTAGGTCCCGTATCACCAACGGGTCCTGTGTAACCTGTATAACCCGTGTAGCCAGTTGCCCCTGTAGGTCCCGTATCACCAACGGGTCCTGTGTAACCTGTATAACCCGTGTAGCCAGTAGGTCCCGTATCACCAACGGGTCCTGTATAACCTGTATAACCTGTATAACCCGTTGCCCCTGTAGGTCCCGTATCACCAATGGGTCCTGTATAACCCGTGTAGCCAGTTGCCCCTATAGGTCCCGTATCACCAATGGGTCCTATTGCACCTGTAGGTCCTACAGGACCTCCTGATGGTCCTGTAGGACCAGTATATCCTGTGGCACCTGTAGGTGAAACAACATTTAACCATTCAAGTTCCATTGTATAGGTTTCCATATCCATTGATAATATCGATGATGAAATTGTTAAACTATCTCCAACAGAGCCAGCAGTACTAGGCCATACGACATCGAAGTTTTTGAGACCAATTGCTTCAGGAGCACGAATTGTAATTGTTCTATTCACATCTTCAATTAAATCTAATCCAGTGAATTGAAAACCAGTTGCCAGTATCGACAACCCTTCTTTATTTTTAACATAATCAATTGCAGGTATGTAAAAATTGGGATTGTTACTCATTTATATTAACTGATATACAACAGTTTTTAAATATGTGCTTGCATAAATAAATGTGCCTACTCTGTCTTTTATACGACTATATATCCGACTGCCTATATATACCAATCGAATACGAGAAGATATCTCAAGATTTAGATGATGAAATCATCGAAATTGAACCTGACTATGACCTACTTGACAATTCTGAATGGGACGCTTAGATCACCATCAGCTCGAACTATTTTGACAATGTCTCCCTTTTGAAAATTGTAAAAACGCGAGATTGGGTCCGATCGAATGAGTATTGGAAGATTCGAACCGTACTTCTTCTTCAAAATTCGACACTCTTCGGAAGACATCTTCACGTGCTGAGGAACTAGTCTGTGTTTTGTAATGTTAAATTGCAGATCATTGGCGCTAAACAGTTCAATACAAATGTTAATGCTGATAGCATTCGCAACAACTTGCTTCACGGGAGGTGTAGGCTTTTCTTCGTGAATAAGAATTCCATGCATTACATTCATCTTTCCAAGTTCTTGCATGTGAGAATTGATTTCTGCAACATTCAACTTTGGAATGACATTCAAAAATAGGCAAATCTTTTCCTTCCCATTAAGAGCGGTAATCTTTCCATCGCTTTCAGTGATGTTCATATACCCTCTTTGAGAAAACATTTCAAGAACGGTGATTCTAATCATTTTCAAAAGATAAATGAAAATGAGAAAAAAAATCAATTTGTAAATAAATTCAAATGAAAATTATCGTATTTGATTTTGATGACACTTTATTTCCTTCCACATTTACAAGTTACCAAGATCTTGGAGAGATGCCAGAAATCTCAGCAAGCATGCTATCTGTCATTGACAAGGCTCGTTCATACTGTGACAAAATATATATTATCACGAACGCAAAGATAGAATGGATTGATTTTTGCAACGAAAAAAGTCTA
The DNA here is from genome assembly GCA_964561825.1 of uncultured Xanthomonas sp. Lineage (GTDB taxonomy): Bacteria > Pseudomonadota > Gammaproteobacteria > Xanthomonadales > SZUA-5 > JADKFD01. The sequence goes on along the minus strand of CAZLSB010000335.1, from coordinate 2,383 downwards.
AATATTGATTTGAATGTTGAAATTATTTCAACTGTAGACCAAGGGTATAATACCCATGATATTAGTTGTTGGAAAACAGTTGCATTTGTTGACGTTCTGAAGGAACATTTTCTATTCGAAGAGAATCATGAACTCATCTCATTTGGAGATTGTCCAAACGATAGAAAAGCGTGTATGAACATTAAAAAGGTGTTTCCTTACGTTGTTGTAAAGAATGTATTGATGCTTCCTGAACCTTCGACTTTAGACTTGTTAACCGAACATAGGATAATCGAAGGCAATATCAGATCAATTGCAATGCATGATGGTGACCTTGACATTAAGTTCAAGATTAAGTAACACTCATTTGAAATTCAAACGAATTTCAATTTCCTATATTTTAAGTCGCCTTCTTCGGGAACTTAATCTTCTTCTTAGCCTCTTCAACTGGAGGCTCGGGCTTCTTTGCAGGGGGCTCATCCTCTGCATCAGAATTGTTAAGACTTCCACCATCTTCATCTCCAATCATATTGTTACCAGTAAGCACCCTTGCATTTGCATCAGCTCGAGGGAGAATTGAACGAATTCCAGCATCCATAATTTCAACTTCGGCTTCATAAAGCTTAACCTGAAGGGAGAACTTTCCACCTGCACCAATGTAGACGGACTCAATCTTGACCGCTGCGATAACATAACAATACTTGTTAAGAAGGGTAAGAGGATCAATGTTCAATCCTGAACGCATATCACTAAAAATACTCAGAATCTTATCGTGCTTTTTCGATGCAATAATCTTAGCGTAAAGAGTCGGGCCTGTACCAACCACAACCTTACCCTTATCCTTCTTCCAATAGAGAGGGTTCATTTTCTTAAGCTCCTGCATAGTTATGTCATAATAACCAAGCTCCTCTTTGTTATTCATAACATACTGCTTACAGTGCTCAGCAATCGCGTCAAACGTATCAGTCCAAGCCTTCTCAAGCTTTGAAGCTCCGTCACGACCCCAAAGGCATAGAGGAAGAGTATGTCCCTTAAGTTTCTTGGTATCAGGATCTAGATTCTCACTCACTCCGAAGGAGAAAATTCGTCCAGTCGGAAGAATCAAATCTCCTGTAGTTCCATCGTCATTTACTGTTCCAATTTGGATTCTCTGGTATGCGATTACAGAATTGGGAATCGTGCCAGATACCGGATCTGAAAACATCATACGATTAACGTCATACTTGCTCGCGTTGGTTAACTTATTCACTTTATCTTTGCTCATTTTATGTTGGGTGTATATTTTTTTAAGTCAAAAAAAATATAATCATTTTTATTTTTTGTTTTTCGTAGGTTTAATTCCATAACAGCATGCAACAAGCTTTTCAGGCGTAATGGTGATTGTCAATTCACCTCTGTCTAAGCTGACAGCCATATCAATAAATGGCGGTAAGAGAGCAAGAACGTTGGTGTCTCCTCCGTGTTTTGCAAAGTAAAGCTCAAACACCTTTACTACAATAGCTTTCTTTTGAGCTCCTTTAATCTCCTTATTTTTCTCAATAAGTTGCATGACTGAGATGGCAATTGTGAGAATATTGATAGATGTTAATTGAGTTCCATTCACCATATTTTCCATCTCTACCAAGAGCAAATTAACAGACATGTCAGTTGGTGATAATTCAGTTTCAGTTGTCATTTAGTTGAAGAAAATATGTTTTAAATTAAAGATTTATTTCTAAGAAATAAATGAATCTAGATTATGAAAAGGAAGGAAGAGCGATTTACAAAAGTAACAAGAATCTGCGCTCGATTGCAACCATGATGGAAAATCCAGAATTTCGAGAATTCTACAACACCTTTTTACAGGATTTTGAAAGTGCAAAAATTGCAATCATGTTTTTAAAGATATACGAGGGAGCTGAAAAATACATTGATACAGAGCTAACACCTTATCAGAAGCTAGCTGTTCTCAAAAACATGATTGATGACGGTAAAATACGCCAGAAAGCATGCAAGAACATACAAGAGTGGTCTACTACTTCTTTGCAAGCCGATAAGTGTCAAAAGAGCATTTTGTCGAATATTCGTTCCATAAATTGACAGGCATACTCTCTTTAGTCACGTATGTTCGTGAAGCTCGGGACCTTGAAATCGTGTAAGAACCTGCAACTAACTTGTCAAGATTTTTCTTGTTCATTTCTGATGAAATGGTTTGCTTGTACTTTTCAATTTTCTTTTCAAGAATCGCCAATTTTTCCTTGGCATTATACCATTTTTCTAAAACCATTTCCAAGTTCATTTATTTTTATAAATTTTATTTTCTCTTGATAAATAAAATGAACGTCAACATAATGAAAGGATTGGGCTATGAATCTACAAATGGAACATGCTCTGGTGCTTTCAATCAGTCGAATTCCTACTCAAC
>CAZLSB010000334.1:2121-4104 GCA_964561825.1 uncultured Xanthomonas sp. | reverse complement strand
ATTGAATCAGCAGAAATAACTGTTTCTACTTTCCACTTTCTACTCACTACTATTTACTATTTTCCCCTATCTTTCTAAAATCAATTTCTCTATGGCGTACCGAATCCCGCTTTCCTATAATCCTATCGATGTTGATGGGTTCGCCAACGTATTAAAGTCTTACAAGGGGCTTGATCATAACCAGATCGTAACTGATTTTGAAAAACTGGCTTCATCCCGTCTCCTCAACAGACCGGTAGTAGCGTTATCTTCTGGCACAGCTGCACTACACCTTGCTTTGGCAGCCTTGAATATCGGCCCCGGTGATTATGTAGTGGTGCCAACATTTTCGTACGTGGCCTCAGTAAACCCCATATTATATGCAGGGGCAACACCGGTATGGGTGGATGCCGAAGCAAGAACTTGGAACCTTTGCCCGGAGCTGTTAGAAGAAGCTCTAAGAAAATACAATACGCGATCAAAGCGCATTAAGGCAATCATCGTAGTTCACAATTATGGAGTTCCGGCCGATATGGATAAAATCGTGCAAGTGGCCCGCCAGTATTCCGTTCCGGTTATAGAAGATGCTGCCGAAGCATGGGGAGCCTTTATACACGAAAAGCCAGCTGGCACGTTGGGTGATCTTGGCGTCTTCTCATTTAACAGCAATAAAACAGTCACAGCTTTTGGTGGCGGCTTGTTAACCACAAGCAAGGCAAAATGGGAAAAAAGAATCAGATGCCTGGCTGCACAGGCAAGGCTTCCAAAGACTTATTACCTATTCGATGAGGTTGGCTACAACTACCGGATGAGCCCGCTAACTGCAGCGTATGGATTATTACAACTAGGTAAGGATGCCTCAATGGTACACAACAGGCAACAGGTTTTTGAAAAGTATTCAAGGCTGCTTTCAGTTGGTAAAGGACTTACTTCAGCGAATGAATTGGCAGGTCACACCGCTAGTCGATGGTTATCAGCCTTTCGTTACGATGACAGAACCCACGTTAAAAACTTTGTTAAAGCATCTGAAAATGAGGGAATTGAGGTTAGAATTGGGTGGAACCCGCTGCACAAAATGAAGCATTTAGCAAGCTTTCCCAAATTTCTGAATGGCAACTCCGATACTTTATTCAAAGAAGTAATTTGCATGCCAAGTAACTCAGTGTGTAAAAGAGCAATTGAGTTGTGGGTAAAATCAGGCAAGGTTACAAATGGTCATTAATTTGTATTGAGTTTAACGTTTTTATGTTCATTGATTAACACCTATATTTGAAAGATTTAGAATACTTATGAGTGTAAGAGCTTCCTTTTTTTCCGTACTATTTATCCCCATGCCATGATAAGCATCGCGCAATCGGTCGGGTTTTTTAGAAGACATATTGAAAAAAAATTAATTAATGCTATTTTTAAGAATTCAAATTAGTCCTATGAAAAAAAATATAGCACCCTGCCTACGACCGTTAGTCTTGCTGGTTGTTCTCTGGGTGACCTCAATTGGCCTTTACGCTCAAACCACATATTTCTCTAGAGCCTCAACCGCCTGGAACCTCAATACGACATGGTCTACAGTAAGCCACGTCAGCGCGGTTAATATCGGTACCTTTCCGGTTGCAGGTGACATTGTCAACATCGGAGGCGGTTTTACAGTAACTATTACTACACCCGCAGCTTGTGCTACACTTAATATTGCTAATAATAGTACGTTAAACGCGGGCCATGGCTTGGCGGTATCGGGCATTACCACGGTGGGCACCGGTACAGGAGGCACCCTAAACATTACTGCGTTACCAGGCGCCAAAACCTTTACGGGATTGGTGACCATCAATAATGGTGGGCTCTGGAACGAAGCGGTTAATGAGGCGATCATCTTTCAGGGTGGCATTACTAACAATGGAACGTTTACAGCGGGCACGGGAACTCATACTTTCAATACAAATTCACAGGCTCTGACAGGAACATTTACGATCCCTAGCGTAACCGTTACGGGAGGAGCCATTGTATTGA
>CAZLSB010000334.1:0-2021 GCA_964561825.1 uncultured Xanthomonas sp. | reverse complement strand
GAGTTTGATTGGTACTGTATCTACCACCGGAGTAATTGGTCTTACCATTGGCGGTTCAATGAACATCGGTTCAGGCACTTCTTTTACTGCAGGAGCCTTCACACACAATGTTGGGGGTGATTGCACCAATAATGGAACATTTACCGGGACGGGTTGTACGATGATTTTTAATGGTGCAGCTCAGAACATTACCGGGGGCGCAACCACCTTCAATGATGTAACCTTGTCGGGAACGGGAACCAAGACCTTTGGGGTCAGTCCCACGTTAGCGATAGCAGGAACTCTTTCGATTAATAATGGAGTAGTTGCCAGTATGAATAACGCGAATACGCATACATCCAATGCACTTGTTTTGGGTGGAGCAATTCAGCAACTGGGTACATGGGGCAGCACGATTTCAGCAGCGACAAATCAGAACAATACCTTTTTTAACGGCAATGGATTGGTGACGGTTGCCACGGGCGCAAACACCTATTATTCGATCGCTGGCACAGCGTGGAATTTAAACACGACCTGGTCGAACACAGGGTTTGGAGGCTTAGCGGCCGCAGGTACTCCGGGAGCAGGAGATTTTGTATACATCGGGGGCGGTTTTACAGTAACGATAGCAGGAGCAGAAACCTGTAGCGCATTGTTCTTTGATGCGGGTACGAGTGTTACCAACACATTAACGATCAGCTCAGGCAGCTTAACAGTTTCAGGAGCGATAACTATTCCTCAGACAGTGATCTCGGGTTCAAACATATTAAATGTTGGAGCGGGAACGCTGACAGCGAGTAGCATTGATTTTACGTCCACACCAGGAGGCGCAGGGCATCAGCTGACTATCTCCACGGGAACGGCCACGATCAGTGGTAATGTAACCGGGATCGGGGTTAGCAGCACAATACAATTTACCGGAGCGGGTTTGCTTCAGGTAGGAGGATCAATTTTCACTTCAGCGAATGGAACATTGACTTCCGTTGCAGGCAGTACGGTAGAGTATACCGGAGCAGCCCAGACGGTTCAGGCACTTGGGTATAACAACCTGACCTTGTCGGGCACGGGTAACAAGACGTTGGCGGCCACGACAACGATAGGGGGCAATCTCTCTATAGGCAACAACACAACATTTGTTGTTGGAGCATTCACCCTAACTGTATCAGGCACCACTGCGGTAGGTGGCGGCACCAGTGGCATCTTGTCAATTACTTCAGCTACGGGCGTCAAAACCTTTGGGGGCCTTGTCACCATCAGCAATGGGGGTACTTGGACTAACATAACTGAGGGAGTTACTTTCCAAAGTGGCATTACCAACAATGGAACGTTTACTGCAGGTACGGGAGTGCATACGTTTAATACAAATTCACAGGCTCTAACAGGAACATTTACGATCCCTAGCGTAACCGTTACGGGAGGAGCCATTGTATTGACAAACAATAATACATTGACAGTCAATACAGCCTTAAGTGGTTCTGGTCGGATCACGCAAGGCAACAATGCGGTGCTGAACATTGTAGGTACTTCAGGTATCACCAACATGACGGCCACAGCCATTGGCAATACGGTAAATTATACGGGAGCCGCGCAGACGGTGAATAATAACGGTTATGTTAATTTAGGTTTATCGGGCAGCGGGGTAAAGACACTGCAAGGCGGAACTACTTCTATAACAGGCGACTTGAGTTTGATTGGTACTGTATCTACCACCGGAGTAATTGGTCTTACCATTGGCGGTGATCTTAACATAGGTTCAGGTACATCGTTTTCAGCCGGAGCCTTTAACCCTCACAATGTGGCGGGGGATTTTGTAAACAACGGCACTTTTAATAATGATTTTGGCACGGTGATATTCGATGGAATTACTCAGCAAACTATTTCAGGAAGCACGGTAACGAACTTCAATAATATCACCATCACAAACCTAAGCGGTGCTGTGTTAGTTGAATCTAATCAAAATCTTCTGGGAGTATTAACATTGGAAGCAAATGTCATTTTTGATGCAGATGGTGCTTCCAATACAAGTGTATTTACTCTCATAT
>CAZLSB010000333.1:0-4137 GCA_964561825.1 uncultured Xanthomonas sp. | reverse complement strand
GCTCGGTATTGAGCTCAAGGCCAACGAAATCAATCTGGGCGGCGAGCAGCCGGTGGTGTTTTCGGTGGGCGCCAGCGAGATCGCGCTGCGTTCGGGCAAGCTCAAGATCGCCGGATTAACCTTGAGTCAGGGTGAATTAGCGATGCGCGCCAGCGCTAGTGTGGACACCGCCGCCGATTGGTCTGGTGAGTTTGCGACCGAAGGCGAATGGACACTGCCGGAAGTGTTGCATCGCGGGCAGCTGCGCTTGCAGGGCGATCTCAACGCCTTGAACATGGAAATGGCGCTCGAGGGCGGCGGCCAAGTCAATTTAGAAGCCAATTTCGCGCGACCTTTAGACGCGCCGGGCTTTGAGGGTCAATTGGGGGCCGTACAACTGGATTTGGCCAGTTTTGGCATTGCATCACCGATCCGTATGCTCGATCTGGACCTGCGTTTTGTATGGTCGGAAGGCAAGCTGGGCATTTCCGGGCCGGTATCGATCGACGGTCGTGCGCTGGATTTGGCGCTGGTCGGCTTGGATTTGGCGCCGCAACAGCTGCGTTTCGAGCGCTTCGATGTAAGTTCTAAAGAGGTTGGTTCTATCTCGGTGACGGGCCATTGGCCGACCGATCCGAGCGCTCCGCCTGGCGCACTGACGGCAACTTTGAAAAATCTGTGGGCTGGCGATTGGCGCGCCACTGTGCCGCCCGTGCCACCCAGGATCACCGGCGAGCTCACCATACTGGGGCGCAGCGATGATTGGCAGGCTGCATTGGCAGGCGAATGGCAATATGGCGAGCCACGCGGCCCGTTGAACTTGGCGGCGAGTGGTACGCCCACTCGCATTGTTATTGCACCGTCCACGCTGGGATTGGCGCAAAGCCTGCTCGAATTTGCGGGTACAGTGTCGTTGACCGAACCCAGCAGTTTGGCGCTGGATGTCAAAGCAAAGTCTTTGGACCCAGGTCTGCTGGATCCAGCCTGGCCCGGTAACTTAGATGCCAGTGTGCACATCGACGCCAAGCTTGCCGAAGCCAGTTGGGAAGTTGCGATTGCGCAGCTATCTGGCGAATTGCGCGCTGCACCGCTGGCTTTGCAGGGTGTCTTAGCCGGCAGGGACGCGCGCCCCGAGGCTGGCAAATTGGACTTGAGTTGGGGAGCTGGCAAGGTTGCGATCCTGATCGGCGCAGAGCAAGCCTTCAGCGCTGATTTGACGCAGTTGGATTTGGCGTTGCTTGGCCCCTTGCAGGGCAAAGTCAGTGGTCAATTGGCGACCAAGTTGGATGGCGAACCGATCGAATCCACCACCGCGTCGTTGCAGATCGACCAATTCGTCGCGGAAACGCTGAGCGCCAAACAGCTGCGGGTCGACAAAAGAGGCGGCTGGGATTTTGACTTGCTTGCCGATGAGCTGCAGATGTCCGGCGCTCAGTTTCGACAGTTCGCTATCAATGTGACGGGCGCACAAAATCAGCACCGTGCGCAGATCAAAGCAGACGAAGCCCGCGGGCATATCGAATTGGCGGTTAGCGGCGGTTGGAATCCGGACAACTCGACGTGGACGGGATCCATCGACGCAATTGACCTGCAGCCACTGCGCGGCGCCAGTTGGTCGCTGGTGGATACCGCCGCTTTGCAGGTTTCAGCGAACAATCTCAGTTTGGCGCAGACCTGTTTGCAGGCGGCAAACGCTCGCGCATGCGTGGGTTTGAGCCGGGCGCCCGATGCGACCACGCTGCGCCTTGATATTGATGGATTGCCACTGGCGGATATCCAAACTTGGGCGCCGGCCAGTGATTTTGCGGTGCGCGGTGTATTACGTGGTGGTGGCGAGCTCAAACTGTCTGCCGCTGCGGCGCCCGCCGGCACTCTGAATTTCCATATTGAGGAAGGCTTGTTGAGCGGCAGCACTGAATATGATGCGCCGCTGGCATTCACCGGTGAGTTGGGTTTTGATGGCGCCAGCGGCACCTTGAGTGCAAAACTGAATTTGCCCGGACATGGTGATATCACCGGGCAGGCCGTGCGATTTAGCGAAGCAGACGGGCAGATTACCGCGCAACTCGCTTTGACTGATCTCAGTTTTGTCGACGGATTGTCCGCCGAAATTCAGGGGATGCGCGGTGCCATCAACGGCGAATTGAGCGCGCCGATTGCCGATCCCAAGAAACTCGTTGGCAACATCCAAGCCAGCGACCTGCGATTTGAATTGCCGGCAGCGGGATTGAAAGCCAGCGCGGGGATTATCAATTTGACCTTGGCCGGTGACGGCTTGGTTAGTATTGATGGCAGTTTGGATATCGCACCGGGTAAACTGCAATTCGATGGCCAGTTGGGACTGTCGGACAGCGATCTCTCTGAATTGCATATACGCGGCGATAATGCCGGATTGGTCGATTTGCCGGCTGTGCGTTTGATCGGAGATACCAATTTCATTGTTAAACGCGGCCCGGATGGTTTCGCCATTGAAGGAGGCGTTTTATTGCGCAGCGGCAAAATCGATTTAGACCGTTTTACTCCGGCGTTTCCGGCGTCTGCCGATGTGGTGATCGAGGACGCCCCGATTGCTGAAGCTTCGTTGCCGATCACCGCCAATATCAGCGTGGCGTTATTATCGGCGGTCGATTTACGGGGTTTTGGTATCGAAGCGACGCTCAATGGCGGTGTGCGCGTCACCCAGCGGCCCGGTGGCACTCCACGGGCAAGCGGCGAGATGCTGATTAAGGGCATTTATAATGCCTATGGGCAAAAGCTGGATATCGAGCGCGGTCGGCTCGGTTTTTCCGGTCGCGCAGAAAATCCCAGCTTGGACATCCTGGCAGTCAAACGGGTAGACCGACAACGCGTGGGCGTGCAAGTGCGCGGTTACGCGCAACGGCCCGTCATTCGTTTGTATTCTGATCCCGCATTGGATCAATCAGAAACGCTGTCTTACCTCGTGTTAGGTCGACCACTCGCAACGGCCAGTGGTGCGGATAGCCAGCAACTTGGAGAATACGCCAGCGCCTTAGAAACCGCGGGTGGCAGTCTGGTCGCCGGCAGCATCGGCAAAAAGTTGGGCTTAGCGGCGGGCGTAGAGAGCTTTGGCTCTGCGATTGGTTCGGCATTGGTGGTCGGTAAATACCTGTCGCCGCGCTTTTTTGTCGGTTACGGCACCAGTTTGCTGGACGCCACGCAATTGGTCATCTTGCGTTTCCAATTCAGCGAACACATCGACATCGAAGGCATCAGTGGCACCGAACAGAAAATATCTGTCAGTTGGCGAACTGAGCGTTGAACTAATCAGAGGGATTCGCGCAAGGAGCCGCGGCCGCCGGCGCGAACAGCCTTTTCGCCCAATGTAAGCTCACGCGCACGCAGCCGCGCTAGGTTTGCCGCATGGTGTTGCTATCCGACCGCCGCGCCACGCGCGTCATGGGACAGAAAATAGATGCCGGCGTACACCTTTGGGTCAATGGCAAATCCTTCTGCCATTTTGCTGGCAACGAACTGCGCAATGCTGGCGCGCGGAACTTCATGCACGGTGATGTTCTCGCTGGCCACACCACCACCGGCGCCGACCTGGGTCAGCCCAGTGGCGCGCACGAAGTGCATGATTTCAGTGGTCATGCCGGCAGAACTAGGGCCTGCCATGATGCTTTCGATGTGTAGCGCCGACCAGCCAGTCTCTTCGAGCAATTCGCGCTGCGCTGATTCGCGCCAGGACTCGTCGGAAAAATGCGACTCATCACCGATCAGACCAGCGGGGAACTCCAGCGAGCGTGATTGGATTGGGATCCGATATTGCTCGACCATCAGCACGGTGTCGCGTGGCGTGATCGCCACAATGATCACTGCGCCTTGTGGATTCAGCCGTTCGGCAAATTCCCAACTGCCACGCTGACAGAGGCGCAAATGGCGGCCAGAGTAGAGGGTTTCGATCGTATCGTCGTTCATCCTAGAAACCTCAGTTGACCGCTTCCTAGTACCCATAGCACCATGATTCTTTTGTCTTTTCAGCAATTTCGCCCCTTCACCCATTGGGTGACTACGCGACGGGGCAGATTGCACGGTTCTGACTGCGCATCGCTGCGTTGCAACTCGTTGGAATTGAACAACCATTCACCCCGGACTGCAAGCACAGCTTGCAGTCGTTCAAGCCGGCGCGCCGCATGC
>CAZLSB010000332.1:0-4145 GCA_964561825.1 uncultured Xanthomonas sp. | reverse complement strand
GCTGGGCTGTAACTGGTTGGGGCGTGGCTGATCACGCAGGTTGCCGCTACGCCGCTGGCTGGCACAGGAGTTAGCGATAGACGGCATCGTGGTCGCCGACATTCACCGGCACAATGCAGCCATCCTCGATGAACAGTTCCAAGGTGATGCGGTGCGACAGATTGATCGAGACCGAATGCAAGTCTTTCAGCCGGCCTTTGAGCGCGTGCATGCGCAGCGATGGATGGTGCGGGTTGGCCTGCAACAGCTGCAGCGTTTTCAGGTATTGGCCGCGAAGTTGAGGATGGCGTTGCAGGAAGCGCCGCGCGCGGTGGTTGTATTGCTCGGTGAATACCAGCCGCCAGCTCACGGCATGGCGTCCAGCCGCGCCAGATGGGCTTGTGCAGACTCCTGTACCGCGCGGCCAGCGGCCAGATCGGCGCGACTCTCGCTGAGCGCGGCCGCCAATTCGCACTCGCGCAGGTAGTGATAGTGCGCCAGCTCCATGACCACGTAGCGCTCCTTTCCGCGCACCGAGACGATCACCTCAGACGCATTGGCCAACGCCGCTTCAAGCGCAGATACGCCTTGGGTTTTTAAGGTATTCGCGCTGATGGCGGACATGAAATGCTCCTGAGTCTAAATCGCACGATTGATCGTGCGGTGAAGCGTACCATAGGGGTTGCTTCGCGCACCTCTTCCAAGCTCAATCTTGATGATCGCCTCGCCCAATACTTTGCTGACGCGTCCGCACTGAGAGCCCGTGCTACACTGATCCCGTGTTTTTTGGAGTCGTTAGAACATGGCCAACCTGACCCTAAGTGTGGATGACGGCATCCTGCAAAAGGCTCGCGAGGCAGCCGTGCGCGATCACACATCCGTCAATGCGCTGGTACGCGAGTACCTAATCCGCTATGTCGATGCGAAGAGCCGACGTCTAGAAGCCATTGATGCGCTGGATGCGCTTGCCGCAGGCAGCAATTCGCGCAGCACCGGAGCGTTCTCGCGCGAAGAGTTGCATCGGCGGCACGGATAGGTCGCTCAATGCGCATTTTCATCGACACCAACCTGTGGGCCTATCGACTCGACAAGCGTGACATCGCCAAGTCGGATTTCGCTGCGCGTTGGCTGCGCGAGATGGCGCGCGAGCATGACATCGTGATCAGTACACAGGTAATGATCGAGCTGCGCGCCGTGCTGACCCATAAGTTCAAACCGGCGTGGTCGGCAAGCGATGTGCGGATCGCGCTGCAAGCGCTGGCCAGCTTCGAAGTGGTGACGACCGACACCAATTTGGTCTTGGACGCGCACGAGCTGGCGCTGACAGCGCAACTTTCATGGTTCGATAGCCTGATCGCAGAAGCCGCGATTCGCAGTCGCTGCAGCGTTTTGTACAGTGAGGACTTCGGCCACGGCAGAAAATTGGGCGAACTGGCGGTGTGTAATCCATTTCGCGATGACGTTGGAGTCACTCTATGAATCTGCTTAAAGAACTACAGCGCCGCAACGTGGCTGCTTTTGATTTGTTGTGAAGGCGCAGAGAGAGAACCGCAATATCTGCGGCATGGGCCGACGAGTTTCCGTGCGTCGAAATTCGAGTGGCTTCGCCACCGAACGACAAGTCGGCGCCTGCTCACGTCATAGAGCAGAGATCATCGATCATCACCACCGTCATTCTCGACGATCGCGGGCCTCGCGCCCCGCGTTTGCGCCGCTACGTGATCGGCGGCAGGCCACGTCGCTTGGTGAACGTTTATTCCTGCCCGGCGCAAACACGGGACAGTCGACAATCCAGACACAACCACACGACTGGGGAGCTGTCACGACGCGAATAGGAAGATCGAATCTTGACTGTCCGGTTTCCTGATCCGCTATCGCACCGAGCAACGAACGCGGACAGGCCGACCAAGATTGGACCGGCCTCGGCAGGGCGTCAATTGCAGACATCACTGCAACACGCATGCTCGGCGAAGGGCTGATCGTGGAAAGCGAAACGGGTGAGCTGGCGGATTGAACACCAGACCAGCGTCAATCCTCGCCTCAGGGCTGGGTTACCCGGAAATCTGCGCCCGGCAGCAAGCGGAAGCGGCCACCGGTGATCTTGACGCGTTTGCCTTGTCCGGTCGTGACCGTGCCCTCGAAGCGGCCCTCGATCAGCTCATTGCTGAGCGCATCGATCCAGACGCGCGAATCGAGCAGTTCGTCGTCGCTCTGGTAAGTCACCAGACCGTCGCGCCAGAGGAGCTCGGTGGACGCCATCGATTCAAGCATGCGGTGTTCGGACTTCCCGGGTTCAACGCCGTATACCGTCGTCATCAGCGCATTCGGCGTGGCGTCACCCTCGCACCTCAATTGGACCTGGTAGTAGTCGTACACGAAATGGATGTCGTCGTTTGCGCACACATATGCTTTGCCGCCGATGCTCGCCACCAGGAATTCCTCGCCGCTAGTCTCGACGATCTCAGCCTCCGCGGACAGCGCTTCAGCTTCCACGCGAGCCATGGGCAGTGCCGTACGCGTGCGTGCATCCAGTGCGCCCAGCGCGTCTGCGTCCAGGGTTTTATCGTTCCCACCTCCGAGTTCCTTGACCCGCGTGAGCGCTGCGTCGGCTGCGAAGCGCATGTCCACGAAGCGGTCTTTGTCGAGGTTCGCGGTGACGCTCCAGCCCGGCTCACAACGCGCTCCTTCGAGCGAGAAAATCATATCGCTTGACGACAGGGTTCCCGCATCCAGCTCGCGCGCGATCTCGCGCGCCTGAAAATACGCCCGCATCCCCGCTTCGAGTGAAAACGCGCTGAGCGCAAGCCCTGCGTTGGCGCAACTCGAGTCGTAATACGACGTCAGCTTTTTCTCGACCCAGTTCGAGCCAGATCGCAACCAGACCTGATGGACCTGGTTGTCAGCCAGGCCGCGCTCACGCAATAACACGCTCACCGATTGCCCCAGTTGTGCATTGAACACGCGCAGAGTTGGTGCCACGTCTGCGTGCAAACGTGCGTCCATGTGCGCTATCGCCGCAAGGTCGTCCGCATCGTCGGCGCGCGCTTGTGTAGCGAGCAGCAGCATGCATCCGAATACGCACATCCTGCGCATGTCCTGCTCCCGCGACGATCGCGTCGAACCATTGAACTTAGCAGCCTTTCGGACTTGAAGGAAATCGGCTGCAAATCCGCCTTGACAGTCCATATTCCGCCGCTTTGTTGGGCAAAAGAAGAACTATTACCCTTGGAAATCAACTAAATCTGGCCTCGCCCCGTCGACAATCGCTTCGATTCTCCAAATCCGACAGGCTCCCAGGCCAACTTTCAGGCAGCATCGCGCCCCATGCAGATCGACGATATCCGCCAGCGCCTGCGCGACCTTGGGGCCGGGCCCCTGCACGAGCAGGCCATGGAGAGCGTGCTGCTGCCACGGGCGCCGCGCATCGATCCGGCGGATCTGGTTGCGGCCGGCGAGCGCTACGCACGCGCCGCCGGTTATCCGATTCAGTACCAGTGGACGCTGCTCGAAGGCATCAACGACTCCGACCAGGAACTCGCGGGGATCGTGTCGCTGCTTGCCGGCAAGTACGCGGTGATGAACTTCATCCCGTTCAACGCCGGGCCGCTCAAGCGTGGGTGGATACGGTGGCCGGTGTCCGCGATCACGCCAGCACCCATCAACGGCCCATCGATCGCTTCGCCGACGAGCGCGACCACTTGGGGCGGCTGAACCCCAACGGTTACGACCTCGGGCGCATCAGCAGCGTGCGCGCCACCGCCACCTGCCGCGTGCCGCTGGAATCGAACCACTACTCAGTGCCGCCGCATCTCGCCGGCCAGCGCCTGACGCTCAAGTCCTACCCGGACCGCCTGTGCGTCTATCACCGCGACCAACTGGTCGCCCGCCATGCACGTTGCCTTGATCGCCACCGTGACATCGAAGACCCCGACCACGCCCGCGTGTTGCAAGCTTAAGCGCGCCAGCGCGCGCGAGCAGCGCCTGATGGTGCAGTGGCTGGCGATCTCGCCACGCGCCCAGGCTTACGGCGAAGGGCTGACCGCCAAGCGCGTGAATGCGCCACCGCATATCCGCAAGATCCTCGCCCTGGTCGAACTGCATGGCGTCGATGCGGTGGCGCGCGCCATCGACGACGGCCTGGAACTGCAGGCCTTCAGCGCCGAGTA
>CAZLSB010000331.1:0-4262 GCA_964561825.1 uncultured Xanthomonas sp. | reverse complement strand
GCGGTATCGGCAATGATACCGTTGATGCCAACCCAGGCAATGACAGCATTGATCTAGGTGATGGCGACGACACCAATACTTGGAACAATGGCGATAATACCGACGTGGTTTTGGGCGGTGTCGGCAATGACCGTCAAATCGTTAACGGTGCCCCGGTAGGCGACATTTTTACCGTCATTCCAGGCGTTGCACCGGTCGCGGTGCGTTTTGATCGCAGCAACTTGGTGCCGTTTGGGATTGACTTGAGCACGATGGAAACCTTGGAGCTCAACGGTCTGGCGGGTGATGACAATATTTCCGCCGAAACACTCACGGCTGGCCTGATTTCTCTCGTCATAAACGGTGGCGACGGCAACGATATTTTGGTGGGCTCCAACGGTACTGATGTGATCAGTGGTGGCAATGGCAATGACAGCTTGCGCGGTGGCCTCAATCCTGCTGGCAGCCCCGATTTGCTCAATGGCGATGCGGGCGATGATTTACTGACTTGGAATCCGGGCGATGGCAACGATACCAACGAGGGCGGCGCAGGTGTCGATACGCTGCTGGTCAATGGTGCAGGCGTCAGCGAGCAATTTCGCATTGCTGCAACCGGCCCACGCTTTTTGTTTGTGCGCGTGCTACCAACCGCATTTATGTTGGACAGCGCCGGTGTCGAAGTGCTGCAATTGAATGCTGCAGGCGGCGACGACGTGGTCGAAACCCAACCACTCTTTGGCGTGCGCCAAGAGTTAGACGGCGGTGCTACGTTGAGTTCACAGGGTAATCAATTACGCGTTTCTGGCACACTTGCAGCCGTTAGCACGTCGCCGATACTCACACCCGGTCAGGGTGCGATCGCTTACGTCAATTTCCAGTCCACGCTCAGCAACCGCAGTGGCGGCAGCTTTAGTGCCGGACTAAACGGCGCGCAGGAAGTGCCGCCGGTCAGCACCACAGCCACCGGGCGCGGGATCGTGGTGCTCAACGCGGATGAAACCGAAATTACAGTTCGACTTGGTTTTAACGGCCTGAGCAGTGCCAGCACACTGGCGCATATCCACGGCCCGGCTGCCCCTGGCAGTAACGCCGCCCCGATCTTTAGCTTGACCGGATTGGGCGCAGCCTCGGCGCAATTGGGGCCGTTCGTATTCGCCGTCACGCCGGTACAAGTGGCGCAGTTAAAGGCCAGCCTGTGGTATTTCAACGTGCATACGCAGCTACAGCCAAGCGGCGAGATTCGCGGCCAGATTCTGGCGGATCAACTCTTGGATGGCCCATTGGAAGGCCGCCAAGTATTGCCGCGTGCGCAAACCCTGGCACGCGGTTATGTCACCGCCACTGTCGCTGGTGCCCGCGATCAAGTGGCGCTCACGCTGGTTTATTCGGGCCTGACCGGCGAGGGCGCGCCCGGCGTCAGTGTCGATGTTGGAGTATTCGGACCGGCAGCACGCGGCAACGTGGGTGCCCGCATTGCCGGCATCGTATTGCCAGTGTCTGGACAGGCGGCCGATCAAATAGTGGTCGGGCCGTTTACGATTACACCCGCACAAGCGCAGCAGATCGTCGATGGCCTGTGGTATGTGCAGGTGTCCTCACAGGAATTCCCGCAAGGCGAAATCCGTGGTCAGATTACGCAATCGCTGTTTTTTGATAACTTCGAATAGCCGCAGTGCAACCCGCGTGCCGACCGCAAAGGGTCGGCACGCGATCGGGAGAGCTCAAAGTCCGGGCCGCACGGCTGCAGAGGGTTCGCTACTATGGATGACGAAGTGGTCCGGAACAACGCTCGCTGTTGAGATCAACTCCATACCTGCCATGTCGAACTGCCCAGATCCATTGTTACTTGCTTCAGCCGAACGTGTCCGTCGTGATGCCGTGTTAGCACGTTTTGCTGGCATTGTGTCTACCGACATGGGCTCGCGAGAGCTGCTTGGTTGTGTGCTGGAGTGTGGGGTGGAGCTGGCCGTTGCCAGCTACGCCGTGATCGGAATCCACGCGCTAGCCGGCAGTTCATCGTCGCCAGGCTGGTCTAGCGTGCTGGTGCATGGCGCTACCGAGGGGTCAGCCCTGGGGGCTTCACCCGTAGCGCTACTGGATGCGTTGACCGCTCGGCAACTGCCCCAGTGTGGTCGGTACCAATCGCTGCCGCTGTTGGGGGTTGCAGTCAGCGCCGGACCAGCGCAATTGGGCGTTCTGCTGCTCGTGATGCCACCGGCCAGTAGTCCGACGGACGTGTTGGGCGACATAAAAATAGTCGCAGGACATGCGGGACTGGCAGTACGCAACGCGGCACGCATTGACAGCGAAAGACGGCGCACCGCGCGCTTGGAGGTCGTTGCCAAAGTGGCACAAATCATCAATCGCAGCGGCAGTCCGATCGCGGCCGTGCTGCAACTGGCGGCCGATGCCATTCACGAGGTGCTCGAGTATCCCAATGTCGATATTCCACTGAGCGACCCAGAGGATCCTGAGGTGCTGGTCATTTCTACGCGCGGTGGCAGTTACAAGTGGCAAATTAACCAAGTAGACCGGATTCGTATTGATCGGGGCATCATGGGTGCCGCTGCCCGCAGTCGACGCACCATTCTATGCAATGACGTGCAGCGCGACCCGCGCTATGTACGTCCGCCAGTGCCTGAGCCCAGCCGAGCAGAGCTTGCTGTGCCGCTGGTGGCCGGTGATCAGCTGCTGGGGGTGCTGAACGTCGAAGGTGATGGTCCTTTCGACGAACTGGACCAGCTGACCATTGAAGCCATTGCTCAGCATTTGAGCTTGGCGATTGAAAATGCGGCGCTGGTCAGCGAGCAGCAGTGCATCGCCATTGTTGAAGAGCGCCAGCGACTGGCCTTCGAACTGCACGATTCGGTGACTCAGGCTGTGTCCGGCGTCAGCCTGCTCGCGCAGGCCTTGCCATCTGCGTGGAAGAAAGGAAAACGTGAGGGATTGCTTGCTTCGCAGCGGGTCGCTGAGCTGGCGCAGCTGGCGGTCGGCGAGATGCGCGGTCTGTTGCAGCAGCTTTCGCCGAGCAGGCGCAGCGGCCAGATCCAGCGCACTTCCAGACGGTCGATGATTCCGGTGGGATTGGACCAACTGAAGGACGGCGGCTTGGGCGCTGCACTGCCCAGACTGCTCGAGGTCTTGGTGCCGCCGCACATCCGCGTGCGCTGTGATTTCTCAACTTACACGCGGCAGGTCATCGAATACGAGCAAGCGCTGTATCGGGTGTTTCAAGAAGCTGCGTCGAACTTGGTTCGTCATTCCGGTGCGAGCGCGCTGACCCTGGTAGCGCGGGTCGATACACAACGGGTGGAAGTGAGCATGCGCGACGATGGGCGCGGCTGCGGCAGCGATGAACCGCAAGGCCTGGGTTTTCGCAGCATGCGTCAACGGGTGAGCATGCTAGGTGGCGCTTTAAAATTGCGCTCGCTGACACCCCGTGGATTCGAAGTCGTTGCAACGCTGAAACGGCGCGACCGTAAGTCCACGCCATGAGCGAGCCCATCCGCATTCTGCTGGTGGACGACCATGCCATCGTCCGCGAAGGTGTGCGCGCCCTGTGCGAGGACGTAGACGGCCTGCGCGTGGTTGGCGAAGCTGCGGACGGCGACGCTGCGCTTGCGCTGCTGGCCACAACAGCCGTTGACGTGGCCATGATTGATCTAAAAATGCCGGGAATGCCGACGTTGCAGTTGGTGGAGCGGATCAACGCTGATTGGCCGCTGTGCAGCATCCTCATCTTCACCAGCTATGCCGAGGACGAAGCGCTGGTGGAGGTGACCCGCGCCGGCGCCATCGGCTATCTGCTCAAAGACGTGCAGCGCATTGAGTTGATCAGCGCGATTCGCGCGGTGGCCGCAGGGCAGCCGTGGCTCCATCACGCCATGCATGCCCAGGTCCTGGCCCTGTTGCGGCGCAAGCCCAGTGCCGATCCGTATGCGCAATTGAGTCCGCGCGAACGATCAGTCTTGCGGCTACTAGGGCAGGGCCTCAGCAATCGCCAGATTGCCGCGCAGCTTGGGCTTACTGAGGGTACGGTCAAGGGCTATGTAAGCAATTTGTTGCGCAAGCTTGACCTGAGCCAGCGCACGCAAGCGGCGCTGCTGGTGGCTCGTCATCCGGTGGCCACCGACTAACCCCTAACGCTAGCATCCGAGCGAACCCCCTTCCCAACCCCTGTGCTAAATCAACTCAGATGCGGCGAAGACCGGGACGGCGAAGACCGGGACGAAGACCGGGACAGTCTAAAATCGGAAATTTCCTACAAGCTCTCGGGCGCTTTT
>CAZLSB010000330.1:0-4278 GCA_964561825.1 uncultured Xanthomonas sp. | reverse complement strand
GCCTACGCAGGCGCGGATGGATGAAGCGACCCGAACGGCGCGTCTGGTCGATGGGATGCACAGCATTCACAACCAACTCGCCGTCAAGCAGTAGCCCACCCTGCTGGGCAGTCCCCGCGATGACGCCAGCCTTGATTGCGTGACACATTCAGGGCTCAGATTGGACAGCGGCGCTCTAGTGGTGCCTAGAATCCACTAGGCCAGCGCCAATGAGGTATCGATGACACTTGACCAGCAAAGCCACCCCGCACGCCGCCTTGTTCTGGCATTGGCGGCGGTGTGCCTGCCGGGCACGGCGGTCGCCCGCGGCGCGGCTTTTGGCGGACCGAGCGTGGGCCCGGTGCCGCTGGAGTTCATTCTATTTGCCTGCGTGCTGGCTGGCGTGGCGCTGTTCCACAAGTCCGCGCTGCGCATCGCGCTCGGCGGTGCGCTGGTCATCGCGCTGTACAAGATGCTGCTATCGCCGTTCAACACCGGCACGGGTCTAGCCGGCTTCGTCGGACACGTCGGACACGAGTGGGTGATCCTCGTAAACTTGCTGCTACTGCTATTGGGTTTTGCGCTGCTCGCCGACTTGTTCGAAAAGAGCAAAGTGCCGGCGCTGCTGCCGCGCGTGATGCCTGACGACTGGAAGGGCTGCTTTGTGTTGCTGGCACTGGTCTTCGTGCTGTCGAGTTTTCTCGATAACATCGCCGCAGCAATAATCGGCGGCGCTGTGGCGCACACCGTCTTTAAGGGCCGCGTACACATCGGCTACTTGGCGGCTATCGTCGCGGCATCGAACGCTGGCGGCGCTGGCAGCGTGGTCGGCGATACCACCACCACCATGATGTGGATCGCCGGCGTGCACCCGCTTGACGTGGCCGAGGCCTTCGTCGCGTCGACGGTGGCGCTGGTCATCTGCGGCATCCCGGCGTCCTTGCAGCAGCAGGCCTACCAGCCAATCCAGAAGGACGCCGATACCGGCGTGCGCATCGACTGGCCGCGCGTGGCGATCGTCCTCTTCATCCTGGTCGCGGCGATCGTCGTCAACGTCGTCATCAACACCCGCTTCAACGCCTGGTCCGACCTCTTCCCCTTCCTGGGTGCGGCGGTGTGGTTGGCGATTGGGCTGTGCACGCTGATCCGCCAACCCCATTGGGGCTTGTTGCCCGACGCCGCCCGCGGCGCGCTGTTCCTGCTCTCACTGGTACTGTCGGCATCAATGATGCCAGTGGAGCAGTTACCGGCGGCGTCCTGGCAGACCACGTTCGGCCTGGGTTTTGTCTCTGCAGTGTTCGACAACATCCCACTCACCGAACTGGCGCTCAAGCAGGGCGGTTACGACTGGGGCTTCCTGGCTTATGCGGTCGGCTTCGGCGGCTCGATGGTCTGGTTCGGCTCGTCGGCTGGTGTCGCGCTGTCCAGCATGTACCCGCAGGCGCGCTCGGTCGGGCTGTGGATTCGCCACGGCTGGCATGTGCCGGTGGCCTACGTCGTCGGTTTTGCGGTCATGCTGTTGCTGATCGGCTTCCAACCCGACGCGGAGCTCAAGAGCAGCAATGCCGCTAGCGTGACCGTGCCGGCGGCGTTGAAGTGAGAGGGCGCAGGCCTGCGTATTCGTGATCGATGATCGATTACACCGGCGACAAGCGCTTCCTGCCCGCATAAACTGCATAGAAGTGACAGTACTTACTGACCGGCTCTAGCCTAGACATGAATTCAATCGGCCCGAATGCCCTGATCGCAGCTATCGTGCTGCCGTTTTTCTATGCGGCGGTGTACCTCGATTACGCCATCAGTCGTGCTCAGGGTCGCTCCGACTACGAACTCAACGACACCGTTACCAGTCTCGGTGTGTCGATCATGATGAGCGCCTTCGGCATCGTCACCATCGTGCTGCGTATCGCCATCTACACGCTGGTGTATACCCAAGTCGCGCTCGGCGATTGGTCCATGGCCAATCCCTGGACTTGGGTGATCGGCCTTTTACTTTACGATTTCACCTACTACTGGCAGCACCGCATGGGGCATGAATGGAACCTGCTGTGGTCCTCGCACGTGGTTCACCACTCCAGCGACCGCTTCAATCTGGCCACGGCGCTTCGGGTGCCGTCGGCCTCCATGCACCTGTGGACCTGGGTATTCGCGCTGCCGCTGGCCTTCGTCGGCATTCCGCCGGCCGTGTACGCAGTGGCGTCGCTGCTCAATCTGCTCTACCAGTTCTGGATTCACACCGAGCGCATCGGCAGCCTCGGTTGGTTCGACCGCTGGTTTGGTTCGCCGTCCAATCACCGCGTCCATCACGGCGTCAACGACCGCTACCTCGACAAAAACTATGGCGGCATCCTGATGATCTGGGATCGTTGGTTCGGCACCTTCGAAGACGAGCGCAGCGACGATCCGGTGCGTTACGGCACGCGCGCGCCGGTCAGCAGCTGGAATCCGCTATGGATCAATTTCGATACCTTTTGTGCGCTGTGCAAAGACGCCTGGCATGCCCATAGCTGGCGCGACAAGCTCTCGATCTGGTGGCGCGCGCCGGGCTGGCGGCCTGCCGATGTCGCCGCGATTGACCCGAAGCCGAGCTTCGATCTGCGCCAACACCGCCATTTCCAGACTTCGACACCGGCCGCGCTGGGGTACTACGCGCTGCTGCAGACCGCACTGCTGCCGGCACAACTCGTGCACCTGATTGCGATTGCCGGATGGTTACCGTTCTGGCCGGAACTGGCCTACGCCGCATACCTGGGTTGGGCTACCGTGACACTCGGCCTGCTGCTCGGCAGCAATCCGCGCTGGCGACGCGTTGGCCTGCTGCTTGAGCTATCGCGCCTAATGTTGTCGGTGGCCATCGCACTCGGCGGCACGTGGTTCGGACAATTGCTAATGCCGGGCTGGGCGGTGTGGGGAATCATCATGCTGGCCGTGGCCAGCGGGGTGGCGGTGGTGCTGCTGGCCGCCAGGCTCGGGTTTGACGGCGATCAGGCCGATGTTCGGGACTCATCCGTCGCGCCTGCCGAACCCCGTTAGATAGTTAGTTAGGGCGATATTAGAAAACCAAAACCCAGGCCCAAGCTGCTAGTAACCGGGAAAAGCAAGCAACCAGAACAATAAGCCATGCGCGCCCATTGATCGCGCCAATCCGCAGCGTAGACTGGTTAAAAAGGGGCTTTGGATTTCCTATCCTTACCGAAAAAGCGTGGCGGAAATCATTATTGCCAAGCACCGAAACGGCCCCACCGGCGCGGTCAAGCTGAAATTCACCGGCATGTATAAGCGCTTTGATAATTTGGAGCAGTCGCGGGGGATTTGAGGGCTGCGATTCAAAGTTATGTGTTGGAATTATGTTTGAAGACAGGTTTCAAAATCCGTTCGCAACGATTCTGAGCCATATCGAAGAATCGAAGTGGAGTCGCAATAGGTCTTACAAAGCCGCTGCGTGCCACGATGAAATATCCTTGCAAACCAATGTCAAAATTTAGTTTTAAGGCAGCAATTTTTACAACCCAACATTCGCCCCTGGGCGAAAGGGAAAAGTCATGCGCGTTTTAAGTCTCTCGAAGTTCCTATCCGCGGCACTCGTCGCCCTCGCGCTGCTGAATGCACAAGTGGCGTGTGCCGACGCCATCGACGATCTGGTGAACGCCGAGCTGTCATCCAACAAGGTTCCCGGTATTGCAGTGCTGGTGATGCGCGATGGCAAAGTGGTTAAGGAGCAGGGCTACGGCTTTGCCAATCTCGAACATAAGATCCCAGTAAACGCAATGACCCTGTTTCAGTCCGGATCGACCGCCAAGCAGTTCACCGCAGTAGGTATCTTGATGCTGGCCGAAGAAGGCAAGCTCGATCTCGATGACCGCCTCGCCCAATACTTTCCCGACGCGCCCGCAAGCTGGCACCGGATCAACCCGAGTAAGGCGTATTAAATGTAGGGTGGAACCCGCACCCGCTTCATCGTGCGGATTCCACCGCGTGCCGGGCCGCGCGCTGCCGCGGATCGATAGGCGCTGGTTACTCGCGGTCGGGGCGGCGGAATCCGCATGGGATGGCGTGGCTACGCTGAAGGGGTGCGCCTGCGGGTTCCGCCCTACGCCTGCCCGCGCACATCCGGCCCCTTGTAGAACCATCCGACCCCCGCATCACCCGGCGCCCGCAAGACAACACCGGACCAAGGCAACACCGGACAGTCGAGTATCAGAAATTTCCTACACGCTGTCGGGCTGATTTCCGACTGCGGCGACGCGCCGCTTAGCCGATGCTGGCGCCATGACCTACGCGCGCTCCATCCTCGCTCCG
>CAZLSB010000329.1:0-4288 GCA_964561825.1 uncultured Xanthomonas sp. | reverse complement strand
CTGCTCGTAGCGCAGATGTACACCGACTCTCTTACTTCCCCCCACCCGGCAAGCAGCCTCGGCATGCCTGGTCGATGGCGCGACTCGGCCGAGTGGAAAAAACTGAAGGTGACGATGCCGGCTTGGTCGCCTGCCGTTTTCTCGGGAGCGCGTGCCAGCGCCAACGCTACGTTCGTCTCGTCGATTGTGGGCGATCTAGACGGCGTCTCTGCAGAGCGTGTAGAGGAGCTGAAAGCTAGGATTTCTGAGCTTGGCTGGTCTGCTTTCGTCCACGCCACACCGAGCGACGATCCGAGCTCTGCTTCGCGGCGCTATCGCTTCGCTGTGGAGCTCGGATCGCCTGTCACGCAAGAGGCGTTCGCGTCTGTTCGCGAGGCTGTTTTGCAGCTTTTGTCGATCGCGCTCGAGATCGATAAAAGCTGCAAAGACCCTGGCCGACTCTATTTTCGCCCTTGCATGAGCGAGGGCGGCGGCGGCGGAGAAATTTGGTTGAACGCGGGTCGACCCGTCGATGCTGCCACGGTCGAGCGGCAAGCTGGGATCTACCTGCTGTCGTCGAATTGGCCCAAGATCGGAGAGCGCCACATGGCGCAGATGGCGCTCGCAGGTGGGCTGATACGGTCAGGGAAAACGAGAGAAGAGGCGCTCGAGATTCTGTGCGATGTTTGCCGCGCCACCGGCAACGAAGACCGACCGAAGCGGGAAGTTACAGTTGACACGACGATGGCGACTTTTGCCGCCTCCGAGCCTCTCTCGTCTTGGCGGACGCTAGAGACGCTCCTGTCGTCTCCGATCGTAAACCGGATCCGATCTTTCCTTCGCGCCTCGGGTGGATCTGTCGCGGGACCCGGAGCGATCCCGGTCACACCAGACGTGCATCTGACGATCGAAGAGGCGTCGAAGTCTTTGCAAAGAGCCAAGGGCGTCTTTTCGCGCGAGTTACGTCTCGTTCGCGTGGTCCACGACAGAAATCCTTCAGGTTTTCTTGTGCCTTTTGTGATGCAAATCACGCCACCTACCATGCTCGAAATTCTCTCTGAGCATGGGCGATACACGCAAGTGGTGATGAGAAAAAATGAGGAACATCACCAACACGTCAAGCCACCTACCGACGTCGTTCAAGGCGTGCTCGCGCGCGGGCAGTGGGACCACGTAAATCCCCTAGTCGCTTTAACGAGCGCGCCTTCGATGCGAGCGGATGGCTCAATTTTGCTTGCCGCCGGCTATGACGAAGCGACCGGCTATCTGTACGAACCGGGCGCTGATTTTCCTGAGCTCCCCTCGTCTGACGCGGATCCAAAAGCATCGCTGGACGCGCTGATTGCGCCGCTTTCAGATTTTCCTTTCTTCTCTCCTGAGGGTCGTTACGTCGTCGCTGGCGCGATTCTCACTGTGATCGCCAGAGACATGTTCACGGCGGCGCCCGCGTTCATTTTCGAAGCGTCCACAGCCGGTAGCGGGAAGTCCAAACTGGCCGATTTCATTGCGCTAATCACCACGGGCGCTACGGCCAGCCGCGCCACGTGGCACGGACCCGCCGATCCGGAGACTGACAAGACGCTGTGCTCGGTGGCACTCGCTGCCAGTCAAACGATCCTATTCGACAACTTGGACAAACCATTTGGTGGCGCGGCGATCGACAAAATCGTGACGACAGAAGATCGGATTGAGTTCCGTTTGCTCGGCGGCAACGACATGAAAAAGGTTGTCTGGCGAGCTCTAGTGATGGCGACCGGGAATAACGTTCGCTTGACTGGCGACATGAAAAGCCGAGCGCTCGTTGTTCGCCTTGAGCCCAACACGGAAAATCCCGCTGAACGGAACGATTTCCTTATTCCCGACTTGCTCTCCTACGTGAGAGAGCACCGAGTTGAGCTTGTGATGCATGCGTTGATCGTTCTACGGGCTTGGGTCGAGGCTGGTAGACCTCGCGTTGTGCCTTCTTACGCGATGAATCGGTTCGTTTCCTGGTCCGCTACTATCCCGCAGGCGATTGCGTATGCTGGGGGGCCTGATATCTCTCTCGCCGCTGCGTCCGAGAGTAACAACTCAGACCTCGAAGATGACGCAGTTCGCTCGCTCGCGCGCTCATTCCAGATCGCCTTCCCGAGAGGGGAAACGAGCAAAGAGATCGCGCGCGCGCTCTGGCCGTTGAACGGTATGCCGACCAAGCACCCTGAGTGCGCGGAGGCTTTCGAGTCGCTCTCACACGCGAAAGAGAGAACTCTAAGTTCTCGCCACGTCGCTGCTGTGATGCAAGCGATTCGCGGTCGCGTGATCGCAGGTAAGAAAGTTTGCCAAGTAAAAAACAAATCTACGGAGACCATCGTGTGGTCAGTCGAGGAAAGAAAATGAAAAAGTTATTTAGCCCGCGCGCAAGACACACACACGTGCAAGTGATGAGTTCGGAGATAGCCTCTTTTCACCTGCTATACGAGGCAGTCTTTCCGCTCGTCTCAGAGATGGCAATGAAATGGGTTCCCCAGCCGCAAACAGGAGCACAAAATGGTTATAGCTCTTGTAGGATTGCTGCGGCGATCTGGCCGCAGGATGGCACGGAGCCGACCGCGGCTGCGGTTGAGCTAGGAGAGGCTATCGTGATTTGCTCTCCGGGGTTCGACGACGTGGTTGCAATGGAGCGTTACAACGAGTGGTACGATTGCGATCGGCATCTCCAGATCGGCCGCACGTTAGAGGTTTTCCGCGCCGTCTGCGGACGGCCGCACCAAGGCAGGATGATCGTGTCGGGCAGTGATCGAGATCCGAGTCCTACCGTCGTAGATGAATATATGGCTTGGTTTTTTCGGCCGTCGCCCGATCCTACGTTCTTGCCGCGCGATCCGTGCCTTAGTAGTTGCTTGCGGCCAGTTCACAGTAGGCACGAGATGCCAGTAAACAGCAAACCTGCGAGGATGACATGAAAACGAGACCGTGTGCATTGTGCGGTAAGCCCTACGTCGGCCGCACCAGAAGCAGGTATTGCGACTTCCCTTGCCGATTCTATTCTAAGGTAGATCGTACGCCTACGCCGAAAGGTTGCCACCTTTGGACGGCTATTTTAGACAGCAAAGGCTACGGCCAAATCAAAGTCGACGGGAAAGTGGAGAAAGCTCATCGCATCGCGTGGGAGCTCAAGAATAATGGTCCGATCCCCGATGGGCAATGCGTGCTGCACCATTGTGACAACCCTATCTGCGTCAACCCAGATCACCTGTTCCCCGGCACGAATGCCGACAACGTGCGCGACAGAGACGGAAAAAACAGACAAGCGTGCGGCGAGCAACTCCCGCAACACAAACTAACGGAGGTCGACGTGCTCCGGATTAGGCGCGGGTATTACACAGGCATGACGACGAAAGAGATCGCGAAAAAGCTCGGTGTCTCGTGCGTGACGATCTACTACGTTCTCCGCGGCGACACCTGGAAGCACCTTCCCCCTTGACAACCCGATCAGCCTGACTATCATGGGTCTATGAGCTGCGACCGATGCGGTGGGTACACGAAGGAGACTGAGCGGCTAGCGCAGATTTGCGACGTCGCGTGCGATTGCGCGCACGTGGCGCGCGATTGCGCGCTCGAGACTGAGGCTGCGTGGGTGGCCGCGGGCGCAGCGTGGGCGGCGGCGAGGGAGGCGGCTGCGGTGGCGGCGGACGCGCGGGCGGCTGCGGTGGCGGCGACGGCGGCGGCGGAAGCGTGGTCAGCGAAGGCTGACGCGTGGGAGGTGTGGGCGGAAGCGAAGGCGGAGGATGCTGCCGCGTCCGCGGCGCGGCCGGCTGCGTGGGTCGCGAAGGTGGCGAAGGCGAAGGCGGCGAGGGATGCGGCGCGAGCGGCGTGGAAGGCGCAGCCGGGGTCGGCAACGGCGAAGGCCGCGTGGGCGGCGTCGGTGGCGTGGGCGGCGGAATTAACCGCGCCGTGGGAGGAGGGGGAGACGACATGAGCAGCGCACTGGACGCGGCGAAGGCCGCGACGAAGGCTGCGGACGAAGCTGAGGCGGAAGCGGAAGCGACGAAGGCGGCGGCGAGGGCGGCGTGGGCTATGGTGACGTGGGCGGAAGCGGGCGAAGCGGACGAAGCGGAGGCGGAAGCGGCCGCTGAGGCGGCGAGGGCGGCGAAAGCGAAGGCCGCGGAAGCGAGGAAGGCGGCGGCGGAGTTGGCTGCGTGGGCTGTGGCCGCGTGGGACGCGGCGAAGAAAGCGAGGGCGACATGAGCATCGATGATGCGGTAACGAAGTCTGCGTGGGCGGCCGCGTACGAAGCGGAGGCGGAGGCGGAAGCTGCCGCTGCGAAGGC
>CAZLSB010000328.1:4033-4335 GCA_964561825.1 uncultured Xanthomonas sp. | reverse complement strand
CGGCTTTCACCCTCATTGCGCTTATGCCCTGTTCCGGCCTGCAAGCAAAGCTTGCGAGCTGCTCGCAGCTCTGGCCGGCATGGATGCGATCAACGCCGACGCCAGCTCCACCGAGTCCTTGCCGTCACGCGCAGCGCGCGACATCACCCAGGCCAAGGCGCTGGCGCTGCTGGCCAAGCGCAAGGAAGCCATCGCGCTGGCCGACGCGGCCGTCGCCAGCATGTGCGCAGCGGTGGGTGCGGAGAGTCTCGACTGCCTGCGGGTTCGTTTGAGCTCGATCGACACGCTTTACATCGCCGGAC
>CAZLSB010000328.1:0-4023 GCA_964561825.1 uncultured Xanthomonas sp. | reverse complement strand
CAAAGTGTCGAGGCTGCGGTGAGCCAATCAATGCAGCGCAGCGATGAGCAGCTTTGTCTTCCACCAAGTGGCTAAATCGGTGGCTGCCATCCGGTGCAGGTGGGCCGCCAACAGCGTAGCCAGGCTTAGTCCTACCAGAACGCCCAGCGCTAAGCCGATGCCAATCAATACGCTGGCTTGGCGCAACACCAGGCGCCGGATCGCGCTAGGCGCGCCGCCGAGTGGTCCAAAACTATCCGGAGCAACACCAGAAACCCCGCTCCGGCGGGGTTTTTGCGTTCTGGCCCATGCAATCTCGTCCGACCGCATCCGATGCTGCCTGGGGGCAGATCTGGGGGGCATCCCATGTGGGGGAAGCTTGAGACGGTCCACGGGCCAGACGCAGGCCGGGTAGATCACCTTCCGCGTCCGTTCCTCATCTGACCACCACCCGATCCGATGCGCTGCGGCCGAAGGTTTCCGGCTGGTACATTTCCTCGGCTTTGGCGGGTGGCACCACGAACTCGCCGGGCGTGGTGGCGCGGGCTTCGTAGCGGTAGCTGTAGACGCCGCCGGGGAGCAGGGCGGTAAAGGCTTCGACGCGGTTGTCGCGCAGGTTCTGGTGTTGATACCAGGGCCCCCACCACCAGCTTCCGCGTTCCAGCGGGCGCGGGTTGTTGGGCGGGATGGCACTGGGTGTGAGGTCGGGATTGATGACTTCCAGGCCTGCTGGCAGCGGATCGACCAGGGCGACGTGGTAGCGGCTGGCGGTGGCAATCATGGTCAGCTGGACGGCAATCCTGGCGCCGGCACGAATCTGCCAGCTGCCGTCCTGCAGACGCTGAACATCGGCAGGATCATCGATGGCTTCATAGCGGCGTTCCACCTCGAAGCCGTGTTGAGCTGCGTCCAGTTGCAGCGAACGCGGGGCATAGTCCATGCCGATGCGGTAGTAGAGCCGGCCGGGGCCGTCCTTGGCGATCAGCAGTGGTCCCAGCGGGCTGTGGTCAGACAACCATTGCATCGGTACGTCGATCTGGTGGCGTTCGTTGCCGCGGCCGCGGAAGGCGTGTTCGCCGGCAAAGTCATCGCCCAGCCAGGTGCGGGCAACGAAGTCGGGCGTGACCGATTCGAAGGTCTGGAATAGCGATCCAGCGCCAGCAGCACGAACACATTGTCCTGGGTGTTGCCCCAGCGGCCCTGAACGCGATGCGCCTGCAGCCCGGCGACCAGCTTGGGGATCAGGTCGGAGTCCGGTTGGTCACCGATCATCGCCTCCAGGATGACCGCATCGGCGCGGCGGTCCGAGTGCAGGATCAGGTATTCGCCATCGCTGTAGCTGTTGGCAAAGCTGGCGCTGGCGGCCGTCTCGGTGGTGTGGTTGAGCAGAAAGCGGCGGATCTGCGCGATTTCGCCGGTCGAGGACGGATCGCCCGAGAGCACGCCCAGCAGCCAACCCAGGGTCTCGAAGTTGAGGGCCTCCAGACCGCCGGCCTCGGATATCAGCTGGCGTGCACGTGCCGCGTCGCGGTCGCCATCGAGTGCACGCACGTGCAGCCCGTAGGCAATGATGTGGCGGCGGGCTGCCTCGCCGTAATAACTCGGAATGTACTGTTCGATCTGGCGGGTGTGCGCCAGCGCCCGCTGCAGTGCCTGTGGCGAGCCAAGGTAACCCTTGTCGCGGGCGCGGATCAGGGCGTGGGTGGCGTGCAGGCTGATATACGGCCAGGCTTCCTGACCGGCGCGCCAGAAAG
The DNA here is from genome assembly GCA_964561825.1 of uncultured Xanthomonas sp. GTDB lineage: Bacteria > Pseudomonadota > Gammaproteobacteria > Xanthomonadales > SZUA-5 > JADKFD01. The sequence goes on along the minus strand of CAZLSB010000328.1, from coordinate 2,290 downwards.
CAAAACTGCCATCGGGGTTCTGCCGTGATTCCAGCAGCTGCAAATCGGACAGCACGGATTTCTTGATTGCCTCGGGCGTGGCCAGATCCTTGACCTCGAAGGCCTGCAGCAAGTCGCGCAAGGCGGTGGTAGCGATGACCCGCGAGGCCAATTGTTCGCTGCACTCGAAGGGGTACTGATGCAGATACAGGTAGGCATCGGTCAGTGACTGCAGCGCCGTGGACGTGGTGGTGACTGAAAGTCCGCCGAACTGCGGCCACACCGCGCCGGGCAGTGCAATCGGCTGCCGGGTTGCGCCGTCGTCAATGACGCCGTAGGTGGCGAAGGCCTCGCTGGTGGCCGGAGTCCATACCGGCAGTTGCCCGCGGGCGGCGTCGGCGAAGCCGGTGGTGGCGGCGGCGATCTGGTAGCGGGCGGTGCCGGCTTCCTGTGCGGCCATCGGGAAGCGCACCTCGATGCGATCATTGGCAGGCACCGATACGGCATAGCCGAGGGCGCCTTCGTGCTTGAGATTGCGCGCGTCCAGTGCCAGTTGCACCGTCAGCGGTGCGTCGGTCTGGTTCTGCAGTACCACCGGGAACTCGAAGCGATCGCCAAAATTGAGGAAGCGCGGCGGGCTGGGTCGCAGCATCAGCGGTAGCCGTGCCGTCAGCTGCGACTCGCCGATGCCGTAGTAACTGCTGCCAGACACCGCTACCGCCATGATCCGGTAACGGGTGAGGTTGTCGGGCAGCTTGAACTCGGCGGTGACCCGGCCGCGCGCATCGGTGTGCAGTGCGGGCACGAAGGCGGCCAGCGGATTGAAGTCACTGCGGATCGCAATCGGGCTGCCTTCACCGCCGCCCGCCGCCGGTGGTGGCGGTGATGGCGGTGCGCCGGGAGCGGCCATCGAGCGCATGACCGGCGCTGAATCCGCCACCATCATGGCCTCGATTTCCTCACCTTCAGGCTGTTCCGACGTGTCGCTGGCCAGGCGCAGGGTGGGGCGCAGATGGTAGGCGCGCAGGCCCGCCTCACGCAGGCGGTAGAACAGATCCATCGGATCGGATAGCTCATAACCGCCGAGGGCGAGAATGGCCTCATCGACCACCACCAGGGTGATCTCGGCATTGGCCACCGGTCGCTGCGCGGCATCGAGCACGGTCAGCGCCACGCTGGTCTGGGCGCCTGGTGCCAGCGCCATCTGCGCCGGTTGCACGTCGACGTTCAGGCGCCGCTCGGCGGTCGAGAGTTTGAGCGTTAGATTGCCGACCGCTTGTGCCGGCCGCGGCGGCGCGGTCGACGCATCCTTGCCCTCGCGTGGGCTGCTGCCCACCACCATCACCGACAGTTCCACGTTCGGCAGCCATTCGCTCTTGATCGGAATCTCGAGCGTGTGGCTATTGCCCTGCAGGCGAAACTGACGCTGTTCGAGCACGCCGTGGCGGCCGAGTGTGAGCAGACCATAGCCATCGGCGAAGGGCGATTGCACCAGAATGCGCGCGGTATCACCGGGACCATACTGGTCGCGGTCCGGTATGAACTGCAGTTGTTCCAGTTCAACGTTGTCTGCTGGCGGCGTCTGGCCACCGCTGACCCAGCGCGTGATGCGGCTGACGTTGCGCCTGCCGGCGGCGTCGGCGGTGATCGCGGTGATCCGGTACTGGCCGCCCTGCGTGGTGTTCAAGTCGCAATGGGCCAGCCCTCGGGCGTCGCCGCGCAGCTCGCAGCGCTGCGGATCACGCAGCACTTCCTGATACTCGCCGGCGCGGTAGACCCAATCCAGTCGCCCGGTCTCGACCGTCACCGGTCGGTCGCTGAGCGCCTTGCCTTCGAGGTCGACCACGATCAGGTCCAGCCGCAGCGGCTTGCCGCGCTCGACGAAATAGCCGTCGGTCTTCATCCCCACGTAGGCGGCGGCCGGATGCACCAGGGTGTGGGCATGGGCAATCCAGGCCTGTCGGTTGACGTCCTGTACGCTGCTCTCGGCAGTGATGGTCAATGGCCGCGGCAACTCGTAACGATCCAGCTTGATGGCCAGATCGTGATGGCCGCTGGCGTCGGTCTGGCCATTGAACTGGATGCTGGCGTTGCGGCTGCTATCTGGGTCGGGTCGCCACCACAGGCTCTGAATGCCGAAGCTGTAATCGCTCTGATTGGGTGGGTTGTAGTTGGCGATTGTGGCGTTGACGGTCCAGGCCACCGCAGCGCCGGGCAGGGCGCCACCGGCGTAGTACTGGGCCGAGGTACGCGCCTGCAGCAGCTCACCGGCAAACACGGTGGCTTCGGTGAACTGGGCGTCGACGGCAAA
>CAZLSB010000327.1:0-4336 GCA_964561825.1 uncultured Xanthomonas sp. | reverse complement strand
CGTATTGCAGTTTGGTCATCGCGCCCAAAGTGGCCAAGTTCAAGAAGCGCTTTGCGGGCTTGCTCAAGTAAGTCGGTTGATTCGTTGTTGCGGACGGCGGAGCTTGCTCCGCCGCTATGTTGAAGATGTCGGTAGCTCAGCTCACCAAACAGTCTGTAATGCATTGATTGGTCAGCAGCTCTGGAAGGTTTGGACTTCTCCAAACGCTGTTGCAGTTGCTCTTCGCTGTGGCCCCGCAATGCTTGTTGAGCGCGGGGATGGCGCTCAGCGCCGACGAACGCCGACTGGCAATCGGCCTCAAACATGGCGTGCAATGGCTCGACCTCGCCAGCGGAAACTGCCTGAATCCGCCCCAACAGGTTCCTCGCCATTTCACCGAGTTTTCGGGGCTGGCACTCGATCCTGCCGGTAGGATTGCGGTGATGCGGGACAGCGAGCGGCGGCACTGGCGTCTCGATCTGATCCGCGAATTGCGATCCTTACCTGAATGCTGTGGACGGTGTTTGACGGCCCGCTGTTTAAGGCGCCGAGAAATGCTCAGCGACTTGCCCCGGCCGCGCCGCGTGTGACGCGGATAGCCGGGCTAGAATCGGCGGCTCAGATCGCTACCATCGGAGTCCGCATGAGCACGTCTGCACAGCAGCAGTTGCCCGCGAGCGACAGCGTTATCGAACAAGGTCCGCTGCGTTTCGTCACCGCGGCCAGTTTGTTTGATGGCCACGACGCGGCGATCAACATCATGCGGCGCCTGATCCAAAGTCAAGGCGCGGAGGTGATTCACTTAGGCCACAACCGGTCGGTTGAAGACGTGGTGCGCGCCGCGCTGCAAGAGGATGCCGATGGCATCGCGCTGTCCAGTTATCAGGGCGGCCATATGGAATATTTCCGCTACATGGTCGATATGCTGCGCGAGCGCGGCGCCGGCCATATTCGCGTTTTCGGCGGCGGTGGCGGCACCATCACGCCCGAAGAAATCAGCGAATTGCAGGTCTACGGCGTGGAACGGATTTACCACCCGAATGACGGCATGCAAATGGGTCTGGTGGCGATGATCGAAGATCTGGTGCGGCGTACTCGGCAGGGGCGCGGCAGTAGAGGAACGGGGCAGGGCGGCACGGGTTTTGATTCTTTGAGCCGCGAAATCTCCATTGGCAAAGCGCTCTCGGCGATCGAAAGTAATGCCTATGCCGAAGCAGAATTAAGCAGCCTGCGCAAACAATGGCAACTGGCCGGTGGTCGTGTGCCAGTGATTGGTTTAACTGGCACCGGTGGTGCCGGTAAATCGAGTGTCACCGATGAGTTATTGAATCGTTTCTTGGCAGCGTTTCCGGATATGACGGTGGCGGTCATTTCGGTCGACCCTACGCGCAGGCGCAGTGGTGGCGCGCTGCTGGGCGATCGCATTCGCATGAATACGCTGCGCAGTCCGCGCGTGTATATGCGCTCGATGGCCACTCGGCGCCAACATGTGGCCACCAATGTAGTGCTGAAAGATTGCATCGCTTATTTGCGCAGTTTGGGTTTCGATTTGGTCATGGTCGAGACCGCGGGTATCGGTCAAAGCGATTCAGAAATCGTCGATATGGTCGATTTCCCAATCTACGTGATGACCAGCGATTTTGGCGCGCCCAGTCAGCTCGAAAAGATCGATATGCTGGATTTTGCCGAATTAGTGGTGCTCAATAAATTCGATAAACGCGGCGCTGAAGATGCGCTGCGCGATGTGCGCAAGCAATGGAAACGCAACCGTCTGGCCTTCCAAATGAAGGATGAGGATGTGCCGGTGTATCCGACCATTGCCAGTCAATTCAACGACCCCGGTGTGTCGTGGATGTTCGTCAATTTATGTCGCTTGCTGAAAGAAAAGCAAGCAGCACGGGGGGCGGATGGTGGCGACGCAGCTAGCCAGATCACCCGTTTACGGTGTAACTTTAAACCAGAACTCGACACCACGCTCAAGGAGCCGCGCGCAGCCGTGTTGATTCCCGGCGCGCGTGTGCGATACCTGGCGGAAATTGCTGAGCAGGGCAGGGCGATTAATCGCGGTATTGACGCACAGGCTGAGGCCGCAGCGCGCGCCGAGAGTTTTTATCGCGTGCTCGGTGAAATGGCGGATGGCTTGCGACCGGCGCCGTTGCAGTTGTACGCCAACGACGCATTACTGGAAACGGCGAATCGCAAAGCCGAGATGGAAACCGTACGTTCAAGTTATTTGATTCACAGTGAGGAGCATGATCGCAACGTCAACGAACGCGCGATCGGCGTGTTACGCCAACGCTACAACGACGCCGTGCGCGCATTGTCCAGCGAATCCATTCAGTTGTTGCAGGAATGGCCACAGCGGCTTAAATCGATAGTCGATCCGCTGACCGAATATCGAGTGCGCGACAAGGCCATTCGCGTGGACAACTATCGCGAGTCACTGTCGCATCAGCAAATCCCCAAAATTGCGGCGCCCACCTTTAAAGACTGGGCGAGCTTATTGCGCTTTTTGTGCAAAGAAAATTTGCCCGGCGCGTATCCATATACCGGTGGTGTTTATCCGTATCGGCGCACTGGCGAAGACCCAACCCGCATGTTTGCTGGCGAAGGCACGCCAGAACGCACCAATCGGCGTTTCCATTATTTGTCGGTGGGGCAACCGGCGGCCCGTTTGTCGACGGCTTTTGATTCGGTTACTTTGTATGGTGAAGATCCGGCAATTCGGCCGGATATTTTCGGCAAAGTCGGCAATTCAGGGGTATCGATTGCCACCCTTGACGACATGAAAAAGCTCTATTCGGGCTTTGATTTGTGCGATCCGACCACGTCGGTCTCGATGACCATTAACGGCCCGGCGCCGATGATTTTGGCCATGTTTATGAACACGGCCATTGATCAACAGGTCGAAAAATATCTGCGCGAGGACAGTGCGCGGTGGGAAACGGCGCGCTTGCGCATTGGCGATTTGTATCGGAGCCGCGCCCGCCCGCAATACGCCGGCATGTTGCCGGAAGGCAATGATGGTCTGGGTCTGGGCTTGCTCGGCGTAACTGGCGATCAAGTGGTCGATGCGCAAACCTATGCACGTATCAAGGCCGCCACCCTAGAAAGTGTGCGTGGCACGGTGCAGGCCGATATTCTAAAAGAAGACCAAGCGCAAAATACCTGCATTTTCAGTACCGAATTTGCGCTGAAAATGATGGGTGATATTCAGCAGTATTTTGTGGACCGAAAAGTGCGCAATTTTTATTCGGTATCCATTTCCGGTTATCATATTGCCGAAGCGGGCGCTAATCCCATTAGTCAGTTGGCTTTCACCTTGAGCAACGGATTCACCATCGTCGAATATTATTTAGCGCGCGGCATGGAGATTGATGATTTCGCGCCAAATTTGTCGTTTTTCTTCAGCAACGGCATGGATCCCGAATACACCGTGATTGGCCGTGTCGCGCGACGCATTTGGGCGCGTGCCATGCGTGAGCGTTACGGCGCTAGCGCGCGCAGCCAAATGTTGAAATACCACATTCAAACCTCGGGCCGCTCATTACACGCCCAAGAAATCCAGTTCAACGATATTCGTACCACCTTGCAGGCGCTCTACGCGTTGTTTGATAACTGCAATAGCCTGCACACCAACGCCTATGACGAGGCGATCACCACGCCGACCGAAGAAAGTGTTAGGCGCGCTGTTGCTATTCAATTGATTATTAACCGCGAGTTGGGCTTGAACTTCTGCGAAAACCCGTGGCAGGGCAGTTTTGCGGTGGATTATTTGACGGATTTGGTCGAAGAAGCGGTCTACAAAGAATTCGAGGCGATCAGCGAGCGTGGTGGCGTGCTCGGCGCGATGGATACCATGTATCAACGTGGCAAAATCCAAGAAGAATCGATGTATTACGAGCACAAAAAACACGATGGCAGTCTGCCGCTCATTGGCGTGAATACCTATTTGCCAAAAGAACACGCTGGCGAAGTGGCGACCAGCATCGAATTGATCCGCAGCACCCCGGCGGAAAAAGGCCAGCAGATCGAAAACGTAAAAACCTTTCAGCTAGCCCGCAACGATGTTCTGTTGCCGGCGCCCAGTGGTCCTAGCGCTCGCGACGAGTCCATCGAGCCGCTAAAAGTGCTGCAAGCCACCGCGCGCGCCCGGCAAAATATCTTCACGGCGTTAATGGAAGCGGTAAAAACCCATTCGCTAGGACAAATCAGCCACGCACTTTATGAAGTCGGCGGGGAATACCGCAGAAATATGTGATTGGGTCAGGAAGTCTCTGAGCAAACCTTTAACGCGTACATTTCTAGGAGGTAGGTCAGGTTGTCCGCGAAGCGGACTACGTGACGCGCTGAGACG
>CAZLSB010000326.1:0-4356 GCA_964561825.1 uncultured Xanthomonas sp. | reverse complement strand
GCCGCGCGCCGGCTTGAACGGCTGGCGGCTGCGCCGCCAGACCGGGGGAATAGTTGTTCTATTCCAACGAGTTGCAAGGCAGCCATGCGCGGCCAGAAGGCGAGAACCGTGCAATCTGCCCCGTAGCGTACTTACCCAATGGGTGAAGGCTGTCAGCTGCGAAATCCTTATCGAAATCAGAAAGCTGCAAGCGAGAATGAGTGGCCCGCAAGTTGCCGTGAATAACTCACTCAAACCCGTTGGCGAAAACTGTATCAAAAATGCGCGTGCAAATCGGTCCGCTGCCGTTGATGACAAGGTCATCGATGCTCCAACCTTCGCGCTGAAAACCGCCATCCGAGCTGAGCCTAAAGCGCAGGCGCGCGTTTTGCTGATTGTTCAGCGCGCTGAGGTCTAGATCGATTTTTTGCCAGCTGGCGTTGGCGTCGCAACGCCAAATCTCGTTCCAGGTATTGCCGTCGGTGCTGATTTCAACGCGACCAAAATCCCAGCCGGCCTCGGTATCACAATAGGATTGAAAGCCCAAACGCAGATTGGCCACATCGCGCAGGTCCAATGCAAGGGTGCTCAGACTGATATCCGCGTTGGCCCCGTAATCGCCGCCGGGTGAGTCGGAGAACGCCGCCGGGCCGCTAAAAAAGCGGCTCGATTCGATGCCCCAGGGCACTTGCGCGATGAAATTGCCTAAACCGGCGCTGGCAGTGTCACTAAACACCGTGCAGATCGGTAGCAGCGTCACATCTTGCCGCACAGTGCTCGCTGCAGTCAGCAGCAAGCCGTCGATTTGCGCGTCGACGTAGCCCGCCGCACTGACTTTGAGCGTGTAGGTGCCCGGCGCTGCGCGCAATGCGTAGTTACGCTCGCTTGGTAAACCCAGTGTGCCGTAGTCGCCCAGGCGCACCCAGGCCGGCACACTCAAACGGGCGCCACTATTGGCATCGCGTATCGCGCCCTGCACGCGCGCGGTGCTGCCGATCGGCGCGACTTCCACATCCCGCGCGTAGTTTGGCCCGCTGCCCGCGGTATCGCTGCCGCGCAGGAAAATCCGGTGGCTGCCCAGCGTCATGCCACTTGAAGGCAGTTCGACCGACCAAGTCTCTGTTGGTGTGTTGAAGGCGCCGTCGATGGCGATGGCTTGCGCAGACGGCGGCGCGGCCAGCCACGGCAGATTGTCTACATAGGCGTCGACCTGACTGATGTTTTGCGTGGCTTCGATGCCATTGACGTTATTAAAATCCAGGTCTGTGGCGATACCGAATAATCGAATGGGTTCGCCTATTTCAACCGGCGCACTGAGGCGTTCGGTGAGCGAGGGGCCGGATGGCTCTTGATAGGGCCGACGCGCGCTGCGTAGCAGATATTCAAGCGCGCGCAAATTGTTATCGAGTACTGCGCCTTCAAAATTCGCGCAACTCTCAAAAAACGCATCGCCCAGCTCCAGGCTTAGCGCCGCAACGCCCAGTTCACCGTACGCAAACTCTTTGGTGCCACCGTCGGTAACATATAAATCGATGCCCGGCTGCGGACGGTAGTCATTGAACCAAGCCAAGCGGCGGCCGAGCGTGGCCATCGCCGGGCCATTGGGCGCCGGAATGGTGCTGAAGCTCCACGGCCAAAGCACCAAGCGCCCAAAACTATGCACGTCCATAAACACGCCGGGATTGTTGCTGGGCGCCGGTGAGACCAAATCAGGCGGTCGCACATCCGGGAAAATGCTGGCCAAATACGCCGCTATGGCGGCGGTTTCTGGCTCCGACGCGGCGCTGATGCCGCGGAAATTGCTATCACAGGATTCGCCGCTAGAGCCGCTGTGCGCACCCCATTCAAACGGAAAATTGCGGTTCAGATCGGCGCCGCGTTGACTGGGGGTGCCCAGGCAATAGTTCGCGTTGACATTCTTACGCCAAAGAAGGCCCAATTCGGCTTGTTTACGGGCGTCTGGATTGGCATGCGGCAGGATGTGCAATTCGTGGTGGTCCAGCATCCAGCGTACATCGGCATCCAGTGCGTAGCGGCTGAGCAGATTTTCGGCGAAGCGCATCACCGTTTCAGCGGTGGTGTACTCGCGTGCGTGGATGGCGCCCATCACAAACAGGATGGGTTTTGGGCCGACCACCGCACTATTGCTCAGCTTGAGTACGCGCAAATCGTAACCGCTACTCGGCCCGTGGATCTTGGTCCAGGAATCACCGATATCGATAATCGTCGCCAAGGTGGGATGCGCGAGCAGCAGCGCATCCATGCTGGTCTCGGTTTCTTCAACCGTGCGATAACAACCGTAGCCAGGAACGCTGCGCAGTCCACCTGGTGGATTGCGTAAGAATCCGCTAAGCGCAGGATCAATCGCGACGCGAAATCCACCGGCCAGCAGTTGTGCGTATTCAAACCGATTAGCGACCTCAATGACTGCATAAGCTTGATCGTGACGCACTTCCCAAGGTGCGCTGCGACGCGCCAATAGATTCAGTTGGCTCTTGGCTACAAAATAAGCGCGCACCACCCACGGACCTGCATCTGCCGGCAATTCAGTACTCGGTAGCGGCCCAGCCCAGACAGCGCGTTGAACGCACAGGAAAATCAGTAATAACCAGAGATGACGCATGCCTGCAAGGGTACGGCTTTCTGTTCGCGCACGGCAAGCGCGCTCCCTCGAGACTTCATCGACTGATTCAGGTACCGGCGCGCAGCTTGCCGGTCGATGAATGATGACGATGCACAGTCGTCCAAGTTGGCGATCCTTCAGATGCGAGCGTGCAGGATCAGCCCTGTCATTCTGATGTCGAGGTGGCTCATGAGTTCGATGGTCAAGCTGCTGTCTCTTTGCACGCTGTTGTTTGCTCTGCAACCGCCGGCGTACGCGCAGGCAGTCAATGCGGGTGCGACCAAAGCGCTCACCGCTTTGTTGCCAAGCTACCAAGATGATTACGGCTATTGGCGCCAGCAAGTCCGCGTCGCCAGCCCGACGCGCCGGGCGCGTTGGGACCGGGCGCCGGCCGGCGCTGTGCGGGTGTACCACCGGCGCTTTGATGCGCGCTGGAATTGGCGCAGTTCGCCGCGTCATCGCGTGGTTTACACCTATTCGCGCGGCGATTTGTGGTTTCTCGATCCGACCACTGGCTGGGCCTACAGCGTTGATCGTTACGGCATCGTCTACACCGCCGATCCGTATCGCGGCTCGGTGTATTCGCTCGGTCCGCTAACCCGCTGGACCGCTGATTTGTTGTACTTTTTCGATCTGTATCGCTTCAATCGGGGTTACTGGTATTGCAGTGATTACGACTATTTTGTCGATCTCTGGGAAGGATCGTCGCGCTACGGTTATTACACCTACGACACCGCCTACAGCACCGTGTGGGAATGGGAACCGTACTTCAGCTCGCCGACCTTCATCAGCTATAGCAATCGATTCAGCACGGTGTGGGTGCGTCAGGTCCGCAATCACTACGACTACATCGAGCGCAATCCGGTCTATCGACGTGAGCTGATTGATTCGATCGGTCTGCCGGCGGTTAACGCGGTCCCGCCGCGCATGGTGTCACCACGCGCAGTAGCTACCAGCGCCTACTGGGAAGCGCGCGATCTGGCTGGCGCCGGCATGCGGCCACCGCCGCGCGGCCGCGACGAGGGACGCTCGCATAGTGTGGCCGCCGGGACCTTGGTGGACGCGCAGCGTGATCAAGCCCGCGTGGTTGATCTGGGATCGCAAACGCCAGGCTTCAACGCGCCGTTTCCCGACGGCAGCTACGGATTTGGCGTGCGACCCGGACGCGGCGAAGCGGGCTCAGCCAGCGAGGGATTGTCAGTCGCGCGCGGTAGCGACGATGGCGCGCCCGCCGGGCGCGCTGACAGTGCCGTAGCAACGGAAAATGCCGAGGCTGGCCAGCAATTCGGTCGTGCAGATGCTTGGGGCAACGCAGCGCAAAGTGGTGGAGCTGACAGTGCCAGTGACCAGCGTTCCCGAATGGAAGCGCAAACGCCGCCGCAGTTTGAAGAGCCCGCCTACACACCGCCGGTCAAGCAGCCGCAATATGAACAGCCCGCGCTGGAAGCGCCGCGCGACAATGGGCGTTTCGGGCGTGATCGCGATGCAGATCAAGGCTCAGGCAGCGAGGATCAGCAGCGCTTTGAGCGCTCGCGTGAAGAACCGCGCTTTGAGGCGCCGCGCGAAGAACCTCGTGAGGAGCCACGCTTTGAGGCGCCGCGCGAGGAACGTCGCGAGGAGCCACGCTTTGAGGCGCCGCGCGAGGAACGTCGCGAGGAGCCAAGCTTTGAGGCGCGCGAGGAGCCAAGGTATGAGGCTGCGCGCGAAGAACCGCGCGAAGAACCGCGCGAAGAACCGCGCGAAGAACCGCGCGA
>CAZLSB010000325.1:0-4361 GCA_964561825.1 uncultured Xanthomonas sp. | reverse complement strand
TACGCTACGGGGCAGATTGCACGGCTCTGGGGTGTGAGAACCGGCGCGCCGGTTCGAACGCCCGCAAGCTTGCGGTCCGGGACATGGCGGCGTTGCAACTCCCATGGGTGGGAGACCCAAGAGTGAATTCTGCGCCTGCGCTTAACACTCGAAGCTTGCTCAGTACGGCTTTGCTGCGGTCTATAGTCGGCCCACTTCGTCACGGAGACTGCACATGGCTGGACGCGCGTTGTGGGCTTGGTCTTTGCTGCTGATGTGTCTACCGGTCTTGGCTGCCACGCCTGTGCCGGAGCCGTTGCGCGGCTGGGAATCTTGGGTTTTGCAGGATCAGGCCTTTCGCCAGTGTCCGTTTTTTTGGCATATGGCGCCGGACGGGTCACAGGCCTATGCCTGCGTTTTGGCCGCTCCGGCGACGATCAGTATCACCGCGGGCAAGGCGCAGGTCAGCGTTGACTACCGCGTGTACGCGGCGGGCTACGTCGGCTTGGTGCATGCTGACAGGGCGGTACCGGAAGCCCTGCGCATCGACGGCCAGCCGGGCATCTTGCAGGGCGACCAAAATCAGGCGCGCGTGTGGTTGGAGCCCGGCAGCCACCAACTACGCTACGAGTTAGATCTGGCCGGCAAACCGGAATCGCTGAAAGTGCCGCAAGCCTTGCGTCTGGTGAACTTGAATATCGACGGCCGCGCCATTTTCCCGCTCAACCGCCAGGGCGATGAGCTGTGGTTGCAGCGCGCGCAAACCACCACCGAAAGTGACGCGCTGGAAGTCACCGTGCACCGCGTTTGGCGCGACGACATTCCGCAGCAACTGCAAACGCGACTGACTTTGCACGTTGCTGGCAAGGCGCGCGAGATTCGCCTGGGGCCGGCGTGGCCGGAAGCTTACGAACTGACCCGCGTGGATGGTGATCTGCCGGTGGTGGTTGAGGCAGGAAGAATGCTGCGGATGCAGGCTACGGCCGGCACGTTTGTAGTGACGATCAGCGCGCGTGCTTTGCAACGCAGCGATCAGCTGAGTTTTGCGTTTCCGACCAGCGATTGGCCGGATCAGGAAATCTGGAGTTTTGCCGCGGACCACCAACTGCGTGTGGTCGACATCAGTGGCGGCACGCCCATTGATCCTGCACAAGCGGATGTGCCGCAAAGTTGGCGCGATTATCCGACTTTCGCGATGGTTTCCAATGATCAGCTGACCTTGACCGAGCGCAGTCGTGGTTTAGGTGATGACGCCAATCGCTTAAGCTTGCGTCGCGAACTGTGGCTGGATTTTGACGGCGCGGGTTACACCATCGAAGATCAGATTTCCGGTCGGATGCGGCAAGGTTTTCGCTTGGATTTGGCCCAGCCTTACACCTTGTTGTCGGCCAGCGAGCGCGGCGAAGCGCTGTTGGTGACCGCGACGAAGAATGGCGCGCGTGGTGTGGAGGTGCGTTATCCGGCGCTGCAAGTGGAAGCGACCGCGCGCCTGCCATGGACCACCAGTTTGCCCGCGCATGGTTGGAGTGAACGCTTAGACTCGCTGAGCACCTCCTTGCATCTGCCACCGGGCTATCGTTTGTTGTACGCCGCCGGGGCTGATCGCGCGCCCGCTGCTTGGTTTGAGCGCTGGGATATTTACGCGGTGTTCATTGCGGCGTTTACCGTGGTGTTGGCGTGGCGATTGGGTGGTTTGCCACTGGCCGGCGCGGTTGCGCTATTGGCGGTCTTCGGTGCCCATGAGCCGGGTGCGCCGCTGCACAGTTTGATCGCCGTGTTATTGCTGATGCTGGGCTGGTTGGCGCTCAGCGCCGGACGACTGCGGCACTTCCTGGGCGCCTGTACCATCGTCGCCGCCCTGGTATTTGCGTGGAGCGCGCTGCCCTTTGCCATCGCACAAGCGCGTTACGCGCTGCACCCGCAGCTCGCCGAAGGCGCGCGCGCCAGCAACTGGGTGGATGACAATGTGTTCGGTGGGTTCGCGGCCAACAAGGCGCCGCAAACGGACCTGCAAATGCAACAGAACAGGGCGGTGATGGCGCCGCCCGCATCGCCACCGCCACCGCCACCGTCGGTGCTTATGGACTCCTCCAATATGTCACGCAACCAAACTTTAGAGCAGGTGGTGGTGACTGGGACACGGGTCAAACGCGTTGAGAATTTGGAGCGCTACGCCAAAGACGCCATTGTGCAGGTCGGCGTGGGCCGGCCAACGTGGCGCTGGATGCAGATCGACCTGGGCTTTGATGGCCCGGTCGATCAAGCGCAGACCTTGCGTTTGTGGTTGTCGCCACCGTGGCTCACGGCGCTGTGGCGCTTAAGTTTGGTGCTGGCGCTGGCCCTGATCGCCGGGCTTTTGGTGCGCCGTTTGCGCGGCAGTTTGCGCAGCGCGCCGCTCGCCGCGGCGCTGTTGCTCGCCCTGGTGGGCAGTCCGGTGGGCGCCACCGAGATACCCAATGATGAAATGCTGGCGCAGCTCAAACAGCGTTTGACCGAGCTTCCCGTGTGTGCGCCACGCTGCGCGCGTCTGGCCGCGGTGGAGTTATCCATCGACGGCGAACGTTTGAGTCTAAGTGTCGATGTGCATGCCGCCGAACGCGTATTGGTGCCCTTGCCAATCGACGAAAGCGCGCTGACCGATATCTCGATCACGCTAGACGGCGCTGCGGCTCCGGTCACCGGCATGAACAATACGGCTGGCAACTGGATCGCCGTGGAGCGCGGTGTGCATCGCGCCACGCTCAGTGCGCGGGTGCGCGGCGACCGCATCGCGCTGGACTTTTTGCTGGCGCCGGCGCGCGTGGACGTCGCTGCGCCTGGTTGGACGGCCGCCGGCTTGCGTGACGGGCGTTTGCTGGCCGAGCGCCTGGAATTGGTGCGTGAAGCACCCACACTAGCCGCCGATGCGAGCGCACCGGCGCGCGTGCCGGTGCAACCCTTCGTGCGCGTGATCCGCGAAATCGTGCTGGACTTAGATTGGACGGTCACCACCCGCGTAGAACGCGTCGCGCCGAGCAGCGGTGGTTTCAGCGTGCGGGTGCCATTGTTGACTGGCGAACAGCCACTCGACCCCGGCTTGCGCATTGACGGTGGCAGCGCCGAGATCACCTTGCAACCGGGCAGTTCGGACAGCGTATTTGAATCGCGATTGGCTCGCAGCGAGAGCATCACCCTGACCGCGCCGGCGCTTTCGGATCGTGCCGAGGTCTGGAGCGTGGTCGTAGGCCCTAGCCTGTCGTTGCAGACCAGCGGGGTGCCGATGAGCGAGACCGCAGGTGGAATCGATGACAACGCCGTGTGGACGCACGAATTCCATCCCTTACCGGGCGAGACACTCACGCTGACTATCACGCGGCCTGCGGCGGTGCCCGGCGCGACGCTGGTCGCCGATAGCGTTGAACTGCACAGCAGCATCGGCGCGCGCAGCCGCACCCACACGCTGGGTTTGGCCTTACGCGCCACTCAGGGTGGCAGCCATGCGCTGCAATTACCGGCTGACGCGGAATTGCTCAACCTCAGCATTGACGGACGCACGTTGAATTCGAAGCCAGAAGCCGGCGTACTGACCTTGCCGATCAAACCGGGCAGCCAGCAAGTGCTGCTCAGCTGGCGCGAGGATCAGGGCATAGGCCTAATCACCCGCAGCCCGGCGCTGGATTTAGGGCTGGACGCCGCCAATATCTCGCTCAAACTGGCGCTGCCTAACGATCGCTGGCTATTGCGTCTGGCCGGGCCAGCGGTAGGTCCGGCGGTGCTCTATTGGTCGGGTTTGATCGTGCTGTTGCTGCTGGGCTACGGCTTGGGCCGCAGTGGGCGCGCGCTGTTGCCGATTGGCGCGTGGATGTTACTGGTGCTGGGATTTTCGACGCTCAGTTATGTGCCTTTGTTGATCGTCGCGGTGGCCTTCATCGCGCTGGATGCGCGGCAGCGCTATTTGCCTGGTGCCTGGGGTAAGTGGCGTTTTGACTTCGCGCAACTGCTGCTGGTGGTGCTTAGCGTGTTCGCCTTCGCCGCGTTGGTCGCCGCGATTCCCGCCGGCTTGCTGGGAGCGCCGGAAATGCACATCGCCGGCAGCGCCAGCTACGGCGAATACGCTTGGCTGGCGGACCGCAGCAGCGGCGTTTTACCCACCGCCAGCGCGATCAGCCTGCCGATGTGGGCCTACAAAGCCCTGATGCTAGCCTTTGCACTGTGGCTGGCCTGGGCGCTGATCGGCTGGATCAAACTAGCCTGGCGCGCATTGATCAGCGGCACTGGCTGGATGCAATTGCGACCGGAGAAGTAGTCCTCGGCACGCTTCTCCTACGGCCTAGCTTCTTCCCGTCCCCGCAAATACACGTAATACAACACCGGGATGACGATCAGCGTTAGCACCGTTGAAA
>CAZLSB010000324.1:0-4374 GCA_964561825.1 uncultured Xanthomonas sp. | reverse complement strand
CTGCGCCAAAAGCGCTTCCGGCGCACTCGCGATGAAAGTCCGACAGGCTGCTAGGGCGGTCTACCTCAAGGAGATCCTCATGCCGACCGCACCAATGCCAACCCGAGTATCGCGCTGGTACGCGCTGCCGATCGCCATGTTGATCTTACTGCTGCAGGTCGCTCCGCAGGTGGCAGCCAGTAGCCCGTCGGACGGCATTTTCGTGGACATCGGTGAAACGTCGATCGCGCGCACGCCTGCGGCTCGACAAATCGTCCCGCAGGCCTATCGCAGCTTGCGCCTGAACCGCACGGCGCTCGATGCGCTGCTCAGCACGGTGCCGATGGAAGCGACTGTGCCGGTGCGATCCAGCAGCTCGGTGTTGGTGCTGCCGTTAGCGGATGGCCGTGTTGGCCGCTTCCGGATCGTGGAGTCGCCGATCATGGAACCGGCACTCGCTGCCAAATTTCCGACGATCCGCACTTGGTTGGGACAGGGCATTGATGACCCCACAGCGACGCTGCGTTTTGATGTCACGCCGAAGGGTTTCCATGGGCAGATTATCGCGGCCGACGGTTCTACCTATATCGACCCCTACCAGCCGGGCGACATTGAGCATTACATCAGTTATCGCAAGGTGGATTTCGACAAGGAGGAGCCGTTGGTCTGTGGCGTTACCGGCGAGACGCTGCCCAAAGACGGGTTGAAACTCGGCAAGCTTGATCGCAGCGCCAAGATCTCTTCCGGCGCCAATTTGCGCACCTACCGTTTAGCGGTGGCTGCGACCGGCGAATACACCCTCTTTCATGGCGGCACCGTGGGGCTGGGACTGGCCGCGATTGTAACCACGATCAACCGCGTCAACGGCATCTACGAGCGCGAAGTGGCGGTGCGCATGGTGCTGATTGCCAACAACAATCTCATTGTCTACACCGACGCGGCCACTGATCCGTACACCAACAACGACGGCGTCGCTATGCTGACCCAGAACCAAAACACGCTGACCACGGTGATCGGCAGCGCTAACTATGATTTCGGCCATGTGGTCAGCACTGGTGGTGGCGGCGTTGCCGGTCTGGGTGTCATATGCAACGCCGGCAGCAAGGCTCGCGGTGTGACCGGCTCGGGTGCACCGATCGGCGATCCCTTCGATGTCGATTACGTCGCCCACGAAATGGGGCACCAGTTCGGCGGCAATCACACCTTCAATGGTGTGCAGGGGTCCTGCGCCGACAATCGCAATGCCGGCACGGCTTTCGAGCCGGGCAGTGGCATCAGCATCCAGGCCTACGCCGGCATCTGTGCACCTGACAACCTCGCCGCCAACAGTCTCGATTATTTCCATCGCGTTAGTCTCAACGAGATCTTCGCGCACACCACCAGCGGCAGCGGATCCACCTGCGGCAACCTCACGGCCACCGGCAACAGCCCGCCGACAGTCACTACCGCCACCGCTTTCAACATTCCGCGGCAGACCCCTTTCGAGCTCAGCGCCAGCGGCAACGATACCAACGGCGATGCACTCACCTATTTGTGGGAGCAGTTCGATCTGGGTGCGCCCAATGCGGCGGGCGTGATGAGCGACAACGGAGGCCCGCTGTTCCGCAATTACCCGGTGAGCAGTAGTCCCAGGCGTGCCTTCCCCAGTTGGACCTATATCCTCAACAACGCCAATGTGCCGCCGGCCACCACCGGTGGCTTCTTCACCGGCGAATTGCTGCCGAGTAGCAACCGAAGCATGAATTTTCGGGTGACCGCGCGCGACAATCGCGCCGCTGGCGGCGGGACCAACGAGGCCTCCACCACCTTGACGGTGAATGCGGCTGCCGGACCCTTTGTTGTGACCTCGCCGAACACGGCGGTGAGCTGGGCCGCCGCTTCCCCGCAGACAGTGACTTGGAATGTCGCCGGCACCAGTGGCGCGCCGATCAACACCGCGACCGTGCGCATCAGTCTCTCGCTGAATGGCGGTATTACTTGGCCACTGACGCTCGCCAGCGGCGAGCCGAACGACGGCAGTGCCACGCTGCCCGCGCTAAACGGCGCAACGCCAACCACGCAGGCGCGCATTCGCGTCAGCGCCGAGAACAACATTTATTTCGACGTGTCAGATGTGAACTTCACCATCACCGGAACCGGGCCGACCGCGCCAGCCTTGAGCGCCAGCACGCAGCTGTTGACCGGCAACAGTCTGATCGAACCCAATGAATGCAATCAGCTGGCGGTCACGCTGAGCAACCTAGGCACGGCCACGGCAACTGCGGTGTCGGCAACGCTGTCAACGACCACGCCGAACGTCACCGTCAGCCAGCCGAATGCCGGATTCGCCGACATTCCGGCCGGCCAGAGCCGCACCTCACTAACCCCGTTCCAGATCAGCACCGGCGGCGCATTGACCTGCTTTAGCAACATCAATTTGAGCTTGACCGTGACCTATAGTGGCGGCGGTTCGCCCTACGTTTACCCGTTTAGCTTGCCGGTGGGTCAGCAAGGCACCGGCAACTACAACTTCGTATCGACCAGTGGCGCGACGATCGCGGCCGGCGGCGCGCTAGTGGCTGGCAGCCAGGCGGACGACGCGGTGGTCAACCTTGCCGTACCGCCGGGTTTCAATTTTTCGGTCTATGGCAGCACCGTGAGCGGCGGCACAACGCTGCGCGTCAGCACTAATGGCAATCTGCAAATCGTCGGCAGCGTCGGATCCTCCGGTTGGTCGAACGGCGCCCTGCCGAATGCCGGCAGCAGCGATAGTGCCGGCGCCTTCCCCGCGGCACTACCTGTGTTGATGCCGTTCTGGGATGACATCGACACCTCCACGGGCGTCGTGACCGGCGGCGGCATCTACCAGCAAGTCACCGGCTCAGCGCCGAACCGCAAATGGATCGTCGAATGGCGTGGGGAGCAAGTGAATAACCCGAGCAGCGCGATCTCGCTCAAATTCGCCATCGAATTTAATGAGAACTCCTCGGTCTTTGCTTACGTCTACGAATTGCCCTCCGACGGCGGCAGCTCGGCCACGGTCGGCATCCAGGCAGCGACGACCGGCTCAATTTTCACCCAATACGGCTTCAATTCCGGCGGGCTGTCGGCTGGGCAGCGGCTGACCGGCACGCTGTCGTCCTCGGTGTGCACGAGCGGAGCTGGCGGCTGCGGCGGCGGCACCCCCGGCGTGACCGTGACCGAGTCGGGCGGCAATACCGCAGTGATCGAAGGCGGCGTCAGCGGCGACACCTACACGATGGTGTTGACGTCGGCACCGACCGCCGACGTGCTGATCACGCCCGCGCCGGGCGTACAACTGGCAACCACGCCGAGCAGCCTGACTTTTACGACGGTGAACTTTGCGACGCCGCAGACGGTGACGGTGAACGCGGTCGACGACCGCTCGGTCGAAGGCGCGCATAGCGGCACAATTACCGCGAGTGCCGTTGGTGGCGGCTACAGCGGCGTCGCCATCGCCAACGTCAGTGCCGCCATCGGCGACAACGACAGCGCTAGCTATCAGTTCACGGCGGCCAGCAGCAGTGTCGGCGAGGCCGCGGGCACGGCAACGCTATCGGTCAGTACCACGTTTACGGCCACCGGCACTGGCACCATCGGGCTGCAGGCGCCGATCACGGTGCCGTTTACCGTTGGCGCCGGCAGCACGGCCAGCGGCGCTGGTGTCGACTACACGCTGGCAGCGAGCAGCGTCAGCATCCCGCTTGCCGGCACCACGCAGAACATTGCGGTGACGATCAACAACGACAGCATTGTCGAGCCAGCGGAAACGTTGATCCTCGACCTCGGTAGCGAAACCGGTGGCAGCGTTGGCCAACAGGCGGCGGTAACCTTAAGCGCGCCGGCCAGCCAGACGCTGACCATCACCGATAACGACAGCGCCACCGTCACCACCGCCAATGTCGCGCAGAATGAAGGCAACAGCGGCACCAGCAATATGCCCTTCGTGCTGCAACTGGCCGGGCAAGTGCAGGGTGGCTTCACGGTCAACTACCAAACCCGCAACGACACAGCAACCGCCGGCAGCGATTATGTTGGCGCGACTGGCAGCGTCAGTTTCGATGGCACGGCGAATGGCTCGCGCAACATCCTTATTGGCATCAACGGCGATACCACGCAAGAAGCCACCGAACGCTTTTTCCTCGATCTGTCGACGTCCGCCCCGGGCGTGCAGCTGACGCCAGCCTCGCCCAGCGGCGATATCGTCAACGATGATTTTGTCGATCCCTTGTTCAGCAATGGCTTTGAGGGGCCATAGCAGCCTGTAGGACTTTCCTCGCGAGTGCGCCGCAAGTCCTTTTGGCCATCGTTTTCTACTCATTTTCGGATTGATTTTGAAGGGGGTGCACGACTCAAAAGTGATGGGTCATGCGGCTTGCCGGCAGTTCTGTGCCC
>CAZLSB010000323.1:0-4422 GCA_964561825.1 uncultured Xanthomonas sp. | reverse complement strand
TGCGCATTCTGCCGCGTAGCGGCTTCGTCCAACTATGCATTCAAGCCGACGCCGGGACTGTCTATTCGCTCGCTCTTGCCTCAATGCGGGCGCGGCTTAATGCGGCGTTAGGCAACATGAGAATTTTCTTTACCGCGGAGGACGACGAGGGGAACCCACTGTCTGTTGTAATCGTGCAGGTGTAGATAACGGAGCCGGATTTGCTCTGGATAGAAAACACGGATATGAACGGCAAAGCAATTATGGAGATTGATATTGGCGGACTAACAAAGGTCAGGTGACTTGTTTATTGCAACGAAGCGCGGCAAGGATGGCTTGAAGTAGAAGATGGCGAGCATGTGGTGCTGCGTTAGTTGTTGTTGGCCCAACAAGGCACTCCAAGCCGAGGCTCTTGCCTCAGCTTCGCTACGGCAAGCCCGCGTCTGAGTTTTGGCGCTGGGCCTCATGTGTAGAGGTTGCGTCAGTCATACTACGGTGATACCTTTGTGTTATGAAAGTCGCCATTTCGCTCCCTGATTCTGTTTTTGATGCCGCTGATCTCTTGGCCCAGCAGCTTTGCATCTCGCGTAGCCAACTTTATGCTCAGGCTCTCTCGGAGTTCCTACAAAACCGCAGTGGGTCGGCGGTGACGGCGAAGCTCAACGAGGTGTATGCGCGGGGAAATTCGGCCGTAGAGCCTGAACTATTGGCGGCACAACTTCGGGTGTTGTCTGATGAAGCGTGGTGAGGTGTGGTGGGCATCACTCGGAAGTCCCATTGGTTCGGGGCCCGGGCACCGGCGTCCGGTGCTCGTTGTACAAGCGAACCCGTTCAATGAGAGCCACATTTCAACTGTTATTGTTGCGGTGATCACAACCAATCTGGCGCTGGCGGAGGCACCTGGCAATGTCGCTTTGGGTAAGGAGTTTGACTTGCCCAAGCCTTCCGTGGTGAACGTATCGCAGATACTCACTTTGGATCGTGGGCTTTTAACCGAGAAGCTTGAGAAATTGCCTGCTAAGGTAATGGAGCAGGTGAACCTGGGTTTGCGGTTGGCATTAGCGTTGTGACGCCCAACGAATAAGGTTAGATCGCGCGCAGCCGCGATCTGAACCCTTTGTTGGACAAGCCCGGTCTGCCCTCTCAGGTTAGATAGTTAGTTAGGCGACTGCGACGCGCTTACAACGATGTATGGAAGATGAAAAGAAAGGGTTGCAGCAAAAGCGGCAACACCAACGCCATCGCGCGGTGGCGGCTTAACATGGCGTTGGTTCTATTGGGAGTATTTGGGTGGCATCTACGACATCTGTTGGCGCTTCCAGCGCCACATATAGAAAGGCAGTCAATAAAATCGCGCAAGAATTACGAGAGCCAGCTCACCACACGAAGTTTCCAAGCGATGATTTTGATGCTATAGCTGACTTGATAGATCCTCAATCAAGGAAAAGAGCACTTGAGTGGTACAAACGTGGTATTCGTCGCGGCTTTATCGAAGCCTGTGACGCGGTGCTTGATGGTCAGCTAAAGCTCAAAAATAAAACTCTTTTGTGCCCGCCCAAGGTAACCATATCAATTCGAGTAAAATTTAAAGGTCAGCGTTGGGCAAAGAAAACTTTTACCTTTGAAGCAAGCGAACTTGAATTTATATAAAACTATTACGGTGCTCAATTTGGCTGCGGGAAGCGTGTGTTGCTCGAACCAAAAACAAAACTACTCGCGCGGCGTCCGCTTAGCTTTAGTAGCTGGGCTAAAAAGATAGAAGTAGGAAAACGTGTGAAAAAATGTCCTTTCTGTGCTGAAGATATTCATGGTGACGCGATTAAATGTAAGCAGTGCGGCGAATGAATACCAAAGCCCGATACTGCTGAATCTACGCAGATAAGGCAACTTCTCAAACAGTATGATGAACTTAAGCGTCGGTTGTGCGTGTGCAGCACCGCGCACTGGCCGAGTTCGGCCTTGAGTTAGCGGGTGCCAAAGCCTTGGATGGTCTGCGATGCAGCACGGAACAAGGCCGAGCAGACGGGGTGCGGCTCAGCCTGCGCCAGCGGGCGTAGTTCTGCTGGCAGGGTGAAAGTCACCATGAAGTAATCGACCGGCAGCAGTTTGTCGCGCTGGTGTTCGAGCCACTCGGTGGTGGTGTGGTTTTGGCATAGGGGGTAGCTGCGATGGCCGCAGGAACGTGGCGTGATACGGGTTTCGGAACACGGTTCTGGGCAGCGCCACAGCACATGCCCAAGCGCGCCGGTACGGCACGCCAAGATCGCGTTCATGGCGCGCAGCTGATGCGTTTGCATTCGGTTGCCATAGCGCGCCATCAGCTCGACGCGCCTAGCCGAAAACAGCGCTGCCAAACGCAGCGCAGGCGCGGTGTCCATGGCATCACCGCGAACGTTGGCGCAGCAAGACCTCGTGCAACTCGGTCATCAGGCCATCAATCATCACCCGCCGGTCATCGCGGCATTTATCGGTCATGTGGACGTAGCGCGCCGTCGTCTTCGGACAGCTATGGCCGAGCAGTTCCTGCACGCCACGCAAGTTCAGGCCCACTTCGATCAAGTGGGTCGCGTAAGCGTGGCGCAGGCTGCTGTAGGTCGTCCACCAAAAGGTTTGATAGCGACGCTCACGCGTAGCCAAAACAATGCGTCCAATCTCCTCCAGCGTCAGCACATCTGGCAAATGCACGACCGGGGCTTTGACCATATCGACCCAGGGCCATTCACGCCCTAAAACGTGCGCATAGAAAAACTGCAAACCGCAACGCTCAATCTTCACCAGGCTCCAGGATCGGGTGTCGATCAAGGCAGCAAAGTAATGCTTGAAGTCCTCCGTCTTCAGCTGATCGGGACAGCGGTCAAAATAAGCCGCCACGCGTCGCACTGCTCGTGCGTAGCTATCGACGGTGGCTTCGGCTTTTCCTTGCAGCTTCAGTGCCCTAAGATGCTGCGCATACAGCGCGTCAAAACGGTTTGCTCGCATGCTTCCACGTTCCTACTCCATGAGTGACACCCCGGCATGGGGTGTGCAGGAAAAGGTGCGCGTTTTGCCGCGCTGTTGCCTTAGATGATGGGGTTCCTGCCGCGCAGCGGCTTGGTTCAACCCGGCGCTCAAGCGGACGCGCTGAGAGATTGGGGCTATGATTCGAACACTGCGGCAAGCGCGCCGCTTAGCTCGAACGTTAGCTACTTCTCAGTTTTTCTGTTTTTGAGAGCATTACTGCTATGAATAATTGGTCAAACTGCAACTCAGTAGAACGCGATCCACTTAAGGTGAGTGGCGCCTGGCTATTTCGCGGCACTCGAGTGCCAGTTTCGGCGCTTTTTGAAAATCTTGAAGATGGTGCGCAATTGGACGATTTTGTGGCTTGGTTTCCCGGCGTCACTTTGGCGCAGGCACGCGATGTTCTGGAGCATGCGGCAAAGAGTTTGAAGGCAGCCTAATGCGAGTGCTTTTCGATCAAGGCACACCGGTTCCACTTCGAAAACACTTGAGCGCGCATAAAGTTTCAACTGCATACGAACTTGGGTGGGGAAGCTTAGAAAACGGCGCGTTACTAAAATATGCTGAAAACCAGGGTTTTGAAGTGTTGGTCACGACAGATCAAAATTTAAAATATCAGCAAGATCTGGTCAATCGAAAAATTGCAGTGGTGGTGCTCAGTACTACAAGTTGGCCGCGCATTCAAAAATCATTGGCTTAATGCGGCGTTAGACGTCAGGGCAGTTGGCTTTCAGTACGCCATTGGCTTACACTTGCAGGTTTGCAAACGGTTGTAGAACTTCCTCAATTCACGCGCTTAGCACGTCCACTTTTGGTCGAGCGCGAAATGTTCAGCCTGATCAATTACTTGGCTGCGAATCCTCAGGCCGGAGACATCATTGAGGGTACGGGTGGAGTTCGTAAGCTTCGCTGGGCGCGTGAGGGGATGGGCAAGCGCGGAGGAGTTCGGGTGATCTACTACTTTCACAGTAAGCGTATGCCATTGTATTTGCTCACGCTGTTTGCTAAAAATGAGAATTGTGACCTTGCAATGTCAGAACGAAAAGCTCTGTCGGCGCTGGCGGAGCGGCTGATTGCCGCATCGGAGTGAGAATCATGTCTGAAGCTTTTGAAAGCATCAAAGCCGGGTTGGAAGAAGCGATCGCCCATGCATCTGGCGGAGATGCGCGCGTTCGTGTTCATCGTTTTGGTGCGTTGGATGTCAAGGCGATTCGAGCGCAAGTGGGAATGTCGCAGGCGGAATTCGCGGGTTCATTTGGCATTAGTTTGGGCACGTTACGTCATTGGGAGCGGGGTGATCGTCAGCCTCACGGTCCAGCGCGCGTGTTACTAATGGTATTGGCCAAGCAACCAAAGGCCGTGCTCAAGGCCTTGGCGGTCTGACGTCCAACGAATAAGGTTAGATCGCGCGCAGCCGCGATCTGAACCCTTTGTTGGACAAGC
>CAZLSB010000322.1:2997-4468 GCA_964561825.1 uncultured Xanthomonas sp. | reverse complement strand
CCAGTGCGGTGAGGCGCAGCACGAAACGCTCCTGTACAGCGACGGCTGCACAGTGGTTCGCGCGGCCTCATCGCCGCCTATCAGCGTTTGTCCCGTGCACGGGTAGGACATCGGCGCAGCGCAGCGTAGGAAATCTGCTACCTGTTGCTGCTGCCCGAGACCCCGCTCTCCGGAGCAGTGGGGACGCTCACGGTGGTAAGCACACCGTGGACATAGTCAACAGCTTCGTAGCAAGGGTGACTGATCTGGAAGGCTTGTTCGATTTGGGCGCGTCTATCGACGTAACTTCTAATTTGGCCATGAAATACGGGATGGCCTGCGTGGCTCTCTGAGTGGTCGTAGTGAGCGCCGTAGATGTGTGTGAGACCTTCGGCACTCTTCCGGAAGTATGCAACCTGTGAGTCGAATTTGACTGTATGGAGGCGCTTTTCAGTCATAAGCACCTGTCCGTCAATGGTGATGCGACCGCGTACTTCGATGAATAGACCCGCATTAATCGGCACCGCGCCCGAGGTGATGTCGCTCGGCTCAATTCGCAAGCTCTGCACATTGCGCGTGCGCAGAACCAGCGGCTGGTTATCGGTGGTGCCGATGAAGTTCGTAGCCGGGTTGGTGCCGGCATTGGCCTCGGTATCCCAACAGACGCCGACCAGCGCGGCCTTGGCATCGAAGCGACTGGGCTCGCCGAGCGCGACGAACTGGGCATCTCCCTGCGCCACTTCGGTCTTCAGGCGCAGCGCTGGTGCGTTGCTGAGATCAATCCCGAAATCGACTCGACCGCGAACTGGCCGTGGCTCACCTCCACCGCATGCAGTGTGATGGGTGAGGAAATCGGCATGCTGCTGGTGTCGTCCAGCAGCGACAGCCGCAAATCGTATTGTCCATTGGCCGGCTTGCCGGCTTGCCGCCGTCATCGAGCGTGCCGCGATAAGTCCAAGGGGCGGCCTACAGGGTGCCGCAGGCGAACATCACAGTGAGCGCGAGCAATCAGCGTTTCATGGTGATTCCTAGAGAGGTATCGGTGTTTGCGGGAAGGGCTAGGGTGTCCGCGCCTCGATGCGGTTGATCATTGCGCGCAGTTCGGCCAGTTCGGCGCGCAGCCTGGCGTTGTCGCTGTCCAGCGCTTGAATCGCCGCCAGAGCTACGCCACTGGCATCCACGGTGCTGATCGCGGCGCTGTCGTGGCCCAGGCCAAAGGCGCTGTAGAAGTCCTCGGCGATCGGCCCCAGGTGATAGCCCTCATCGGGCGAGGCCAGGTAGCGCCAGGAGCTGAGCGGCAGTTCGCGCAGTTTTTGCAGAATGGCGCTGGGATCCGCGGCGATGAAGTCGAATTTGAGCGCGGCGCTGGAGGCATTGGTCCAGGTGCCACCGGAAGACAGGAAGGCGCCGATCGAGGTATTGATGAAGCGCCCGGCGGGCATGCTGACGCTGGTCGAGTCGGCGGCCCACATCACGTCACGCTGCACATCAA
>CAZLSB010000322.1:0-2987 GCA_964561825.1 uncultured Xanthomonas sp. | reverse complement strand
CACGCCACCCGCGGCGCGCACCGCGAACTGGTTGGGGCCGGAGCTGACCATGGTCAGATCCTGCGCATCGGCAAACAGCATGCTGCCCTGATCGCCGTCGGCATCGCCGCTGGCAGCGGCGTTGCGCACGACGGCCTTGCGGCCGGCGGCCAGGCTGTAGTCACCGCCGGCCTGATTGCCGAGACCACCCACGGTGGTGGCATAGGCGCCGGCCGCGATATTGCGATGCGTGCTTTGGGCAGCGTTGCCGCCGCCGAGCACCGAACTGCCTGGGCCGGTGGCCTGGTTGACGCCAAAACTGGTGTCGCCGAGCGCGGTGCTGATGGTGCTGATGCCGCCGCCGTAGGCGCCGCCGCTGGGATCGTTGAGGCTGCTGAGGCGCGCGGCCGGCGCCGAATTGGTGCGCAGTTCCAGTGGCAATGCATTGCTGGTGCCAAGGAAATCGCCGCTGCTGATGGCGTTGCCATTCAGTCCCCAGCCGCTGGCGCCGCCGCTGGTCTCGCAGACCACGGTGCCATCGGTGTTGACGTTGCGGATCGCTTGTCCTGCGGTGCAAGTGCCGGAAACGCGTCGTTGTATCTGGCTGGCATCGATATCCACGCTGCCGATGGCACCATCGACAATGGAAGTACTGCTAACGCTGCTTGGCGCCAGTTTGCCGGCATCGACTGCGCCAGCGGCGATCTCGCTATTGCCCACACCGGAAGCGGCAATGCCCAGGGTCACGCTGCCACTGTTGCCGCCGCCGCCAAGCCCGTTGCCGGCGACCACTGCGGTGATGGTGCCGCCGCCGCCACTGCCGCTGCCGGCCACCTGGCACTCGACGCTGCCATCCACATTGACCTGGCGGATCGCTTGCCCGACCACGCACGAACCAGCCACGCGCGTCTGTACCTGGTTGGGCAGGATTTCGGCGCTGCCGACAATGCCCGGCGCGATCTTCTGCGCGTGCAAGGCAAAGCCAGTGGGATAGAATCGACCGCGTCCGCTGAACTGAGTGAAGGCGCCGGTGCTGCTGCCCAGCCGCAAGCCGCCGCCGATGTAGGTGTCGCGGTTGCCCATCGGATTGCTGCTGCCGAAATCGCCGACGAAGAAGCCAACACCACCCTGTACTGGTACGTCCTCGATCACCAGCGGCCCGGCCACATTGCTACCGCCGCTCAGCGCATCGAAGAACTCCAGTTGCAGATCGATGCTGCCGGTGAAGGGTTGACCGCTCTGGTTGGTGACATACACCGAGAAACGCAGCGCATTCGGTACCGGTGCCGCGGCGACGGGCGCGACCAGGGCCAGGGCGATGGCGGTGCTCAGGACCAGGCTTCGAGTTGCAAGGGGATCAATGGACATGGCGCATTCCTCAGTTGGATTCGAAACCATTGGCGAACATCGCATCGACCACCACTGGCGGTTCGACCGGGAAGAAGGTGATTTGCAGGCCGTCGGCGGAGACCGATTGGCCGGCCAGTGGCTCCACTCGCAGCTCCAGCACGAATTCGTCTCCGGGCGTGGCCAGACGGCTACCCGGCGCCGCTGGATCGACGCCCGGTGATTGCACGGATTGCGCGTTCAGGACGGGTGCCAGCGCGAGCAGTGCGGGCGTCAGGATCAACAGCCGGCGAAGGGTGTTAGCGTTCATCCTGGAAACCTCAGTTGGACGGATCACAGCAGGTCCTTGATCAGACCTAGGGAGTTGGCACTTTGACACGCACGGTGGGATTGGCTTGGGATCTGGGCGCTGGTCGCGGCCACGCCGTGCGCATTGCCGCGCTGGCGCGTTGCTTGTTGCAGCGTGGCGATCAGGTGCGCTTGTTTGCGCGCGATCTGCGCACGCTGCATGCGGTCTTGGAAACCGAAGCTGGCGGCTTGGCTAAGCTGCCGTTGCTGCCGGCGCCGCACAACGACTGGATTGTGCAGACGCGCGCGCCGGCGTGCTGGGGCGACATCCTGTGGAGTGAATGTGGATTGCACGATCCGGCGCAGACCGCAGCGATCACCCGCGCTTGGCAGGGCCTGCTGGAGCTGTCCGGGGTGGAACGGCTGCTGGTCGATGCAGCGCCCCTGGCGCACCTGGCCGCGGCGCGGCTGGGCATCCCCAGCGTGGCCATCGGTACCGGATTCCTGTGCCCGCCACCGGGACCGCCGTGGCCGCTGTTCCGGGACTGGGAGGCGGTGGACGTCGCCGATGTGCGCGCCCGCGAAGTGCGTATCTGCGAGCATCTGGCCGCCATCGATGCGACGCCGGATCAATTGCACGGCACGGCCAGTGCCATGTTTACCTGGCGCGATTGCGATCATTACCCCGGTCGCGGCGGTCAGGTGCAGTACCTGGGACCTCTGGCTGGCAACGGCACCGCTGCGCAATGGCCGCCGGGTAGCCCGCGCATCCTGCTGTATCTGCAGCCCGGATACGCGCATCTGCCGCTGTTGCATGCAGCGCTGCAAACCCTGCCTGATGCCGCCGTGCTGGCCTATTTCGGTGGTCCGGCCATCTGGCCCGAGCAGGCGCGATTGCGGGTTGCAACACTGCCCATCGACATAGGTCTGGCCTTGCAGCAGGCGGATCTGGTGATATCTCACGGCGGCAATCTGGCGGTGCTCGCGGCCAGCGCTGGCGTGCCCAGCGTGCTGCTGCCGACCCAGGTCGAGATGTACCTGACCGCGCGGCGCATGTGCCAGCTGGGCGTCGCCGTGTCGCTGACGCCACCCTTTGACGCACTCGAATTTGCGACTCCGTTGCGGCGCGCGCTGGACCCGGCCATGGCCAGGCGTGCGCAGGCTTTCGCCGCCGACCTTCCAGCGCGCAGCGATCAGGCCATCCTCGATTCGGTGTTGAGCCTGCTCCACACGATTTGAGGTGGGGGTCGACATGGATTCACTCAAAGCCGTGGAAGTATAGGAAATTCAAACGCCCTTCAGGCAGCGTACACGGTAGCCGGAGGCGGCGCAACCGTCGGTTAGGCTCGGTTTGGCCGTGGTTGGGGCGTCAT
>CAZLSB010000321.1:0-4478 GCA_964561825.1 uncultured Xanthomonas sp. | reverse complement strand
GCTATTGCAAGCGATTGCCGCTTTGGCCGAAAAACATCGGCTGGTGGTGTTTAGCGACGAGATTTACGAAGGCCTGCTCTACGACGGGGCTCAGTTCCACGCGATGGCGCCGCTACTGCGCGATACCTTATGCGTCACCATGAGCGGTTTGTCGAAAATGCACCGCGCCTGTGGTTATCGGGTCGGCTGGATGGTGACCAGCGGCTGCGTGGCCGCGGCGCGTGATTATCTGCGCAGCCTGGATTTATTAGCGGCGCTGCGTTTGTGCAGCAATGTGCAAGGGCAATGGACCATTCCCGCCGCTTTACGCGGGCCGGACACGCACACCGCCCTTTGCCAACCGGGTGGCCGTTTATATGAAACGCGCGCCGCGTTATTGCGCGCGGTACAACGCAGCCGCTATTTGCGCGTTGTGGCACCGATGGGCGCGATGTACGGTTTCGTCGGTGTGGATGCCAATGCAGTGCCCGGGTTTGACGATCAACAGTTCGCGCTCGATCTGCTCGATCAAAGACAAGTGCTGATCGTGCCGGGATCGTCGTTCAACGTCTCCTATCGTGATCACTTCCGCATCACCTTATTGCCGGAAGCCAGCGTCATGGAGCGCGTCATCGACACCATTGATGGTTTTGTCGGACACCTCGCGCTGCGCGCTAGGCCGCTGGCTGCGGTGGCGTGAGGCGCGCGGACCCTTTTTCATGGTGTCGACCTTGGCGGTAAGCGAGCGGTTGGCGCGCTATCTCGCCTTGGGCGATTCCTACACCATCGGCGAGAGCGTGGCGCCCGCCGATCGTTGGCCGGAAGTTTTGGTCACACAGTTACGCGAACTAGGGCTGGACATGGCCCGCCCGCAGATCATCGCGCGCACCGGTTGGACCACCGACGAACTGGCCGCCGCGCTGGATGCCGCCGAGCGCGGCGAGAGCGTGGCCCTGACCGATAGCGAAACCGCCACAGCCCCGACGCCGCCCTACGCACTGGTGACGCTGCTGATCGGCGTGAATGATCAATACCGCGGTCGACCTGCGGAACACTATCGTCAGCATCTGCGCGCCTTGCTGCAGCGATCCATTGCCTACGCTGGCGGACACGCCCAGCGCGTCTTGCTGCTGTCGATCCCCGATTGGGGCAACACCCCGTTCGCGCAACAACTCGGCCGCGATGCCGCGCAAGTGGCCAGCGAGATCGACCAGTACAACGCGCTGGCCGCGCAAGAAAGCCAGCCTCTGGGCGTGGTTTTCATCGATATCACAGCGCTCACGCGCCAAGCCGTTGAACGCCCAGAATTGCTCGCAGCAGACGGCTTACATCCATCCGCCCTCGATTACGCACGCTGGGCAAAAGCCGCACTGGCCAGCGCGCGGACTGCTGTTGGCGCAAGCACAGGGTGTGAGTCAAACTGATGTGGTGATCCATGGTCTTTGTCATTCCGCGCGCAATCGCGGCCTCCAGTGAGACAAGGTAGTGGATTGCGGGACTATGCCTAACTTACTGCGCAGAATGACGAGGAAAAAGTTTGTGCCGCAATGCGCTGCCGCTGTTCCTGCATTGCGGGGGAGAAACGTTCGATCACAGATCGAACCCCCACCAAGCGCGACCATGGACGCCGCTTTCTGCGATATTCACCCGCATGCCCCTGATCATGTCCCTGCTGCTTGGTTATGCCGTCGGCATGGCGCTGCTGCTGGCGTTGGCGCTGGCCACCGCTTACCGGCAGGTCGAACTGCCGCTGCGATCTCGCGTGGCCGGTTATCTAATGCTGAGCGGTCTGGCGCTCACCCAATTTGGCAATGCCGAGCTGCTGAGCGTAGCCCATGCGCAGCCGGGACGCAGCTACGTGATGATCCTGTTCCTGCAGTCGCTCGGCTTTTACTGGCTCTTGCTGGGCGTATTGCGACCCGCTAATCGCTGGCACCGGGCGGAATGGCTGCTGCCGCTGACCGTGAGCTTGATGGCCTGGCTGACGCCGCTGCCTCTCGCCGTTCCATTGGCGCTAGTGATGGGTACCGCCTTTGCCATTCACCTCGGCCTGTTGTTGTATCGCTTGCGGGCGCAGCGGCGCTGGTTCCGGCTGGAATTACCGGTCGTGGCGATTTTTGGGCTGATGGGTCTGGTGTTAGCGGCGGTGGGAATGCTAACGCCGCAATGGCTGAGTTGGACCAGCTATGCCTGGACCTATGCGAGCTTCATCGCACTCGGCTTTCTGCTGGTGGGATGGCTGTTGCTGGCGGTGCCCGATCTCGTTAGCAAGGCCAGCGAGGCGGTCAGCCGCAGTTATGCGCAATCGACGCTGGGCAAGGTGGACGAGGACGCAGCGCTGGCGCGCCTGCGGCAGTTGTTTGAAGTGGATCGAATTTATCAGAACGAAGCCCTGAATCTGGGTTCGGTTGCCGAGCTGATGCAGCTCAGCACCCATCAATTGTCGGAACTGGTGAACGCGCGGCTGCAGCTCGGGTTCTCGCGTCTGGTGCGGCGTTACCGTGTCGCCGCCGCGCAGCGCATGTTGATCGACGAGCCGCGCGCATCGGTGCTGTCGGTAGGGCTGTCGGTGGGTTTCAGTTCGCAGTCGGCCTTCTACCTCGCCTTCAAGGAAGAACTCGGTGTGGTACCAGGGCAGTATCGGCGCGCCGAACTCGGCAAACACCCGGCCGGCGCTCGTGGTGCTGCAGATTGATCTTTCTGCAACTGCGCAACTGATTGATTGTATTGGCATCATTCTGTGTACAAAAAAAGTTGTTGCAGAATGACCAATCCGGATGCCGCGGCCCAAAGTGCCAGGCAAGCTCTGCTCTCCTTTCAAGTGGAGCAGCAGAGATGAATGGTTTTGATGGTTTTGTCGTAATGCACCTGTCCTACGCCGTGTACTTGCTGGTGTCGATCGGGATGACCGCCTGGGTGGCGCGCGAGCTGTCGAGCAGCGGCGAGATGTTCTTGATCCGCTGCTTCGGCCAAGATGTTGAACTGGCCCGATCCACCAACCGCCTGCTAGTGATCGGCTTTTATCTAGTGAACCTCGGATTCATCTGCTATCGATTAAGCGGCTGGCACGCCGACGAGATCAATATCGTGCCGGCGGTCGGCTCGCGCATTGGTGTCACCCTGCTGGTGCTCGGTGCCATGCACTTTTTTAACATGGCGATGATTGCGCGCATGGGCCGAACCGTGAATCGCTGGGTCAACGAGCAAGATGAGCTGGCTCGTAAGTCCGGCGGCACGCCGAGCTGAGATCAGCAAAGGCGCTCGGCGCGTGATCGCTGCGGGCTGCGGGCACTCTTCGGCTGCATCGTTCGACTAGGCAATGGTCAGCCCCCTTACGCGATCGCCTTCAAACCCTTGCTCAACGCATCCTACGCGGGCTCAATGCGGGAAGCCCGAGTAGGATGCTGTAAACGTAGGATGCCGGTGAGCGCAGCGAGCCGGATCGACTATAAAGGCTAACAATAAAGCGCCTGCTGCGTCCGCGATCCATACCAACTCGATGCGGCTCGTGCCTCACCGCACCTCACGCGGGCTACACCCACCATAAACAAGAGACAACAATGCCAGCGAATAAATATTACGTGATATGGGTAGGCCAGAAGCCTGGCATATACACCACTTGGGCCGAAGCAGAAAAACTCGTCAAAGGCTTTCCCAAGGCGAAATTCAAATCGTTTCCAAGCTTGACCCTGGCCGAAGCAGCATTCGCCAAAGAATCAGGAGTATCCGCAAAACCTGCCCGACAGCAAAAGCCAAAAAGCAGAGCTGCTGCCACCGATGGGATGCTTAGCGCCAACGTGGATATTTTCTGCGATGGCGCATGCGATCCCAATCCTGGCAAGGCAGGCACGGGCATCGCGATTTACCAAAATCAGATTCTAAGGCAACTTTGGTTTGGTTTGTACAATCCGTCCGGAACCAACAATACAGCCGAGCTGCTGGGCCTCCAGCATTCGATTATATTTGCCAAGGCTGCCGTAGCAAGCGGTTACAGTGCCACAATTCACTGCGACTCCAAATACGCCATTGATTGCGTTACCACGTGGGCATCCGGCTGGAAAGCGAATAATTGGAAGAAGAAAGGTGGCGAGATAAAAAATCTGGATATCATTAAAGCCGCCCATGCACTCTACCTAGAGATCGCTGACCAAATTCAGGTTCGCCATGTGAAAGGCCATGCCGGCGTTGAAGGCAATGAGTTAGCAGACCGCATGTCTGTGATGGCTATAGAAAGGCGCGAGGTAGTGCTGAGTCCCTACACGGAAACACTGTCAATTCCAGCGATATTGGCGATGGCCAGAGGCTGACGACAAACTACTTGCGTTAACGGCAGGATGCCGGTGAGCGGTTTTGCCGGTGGCGGGGACTGGACATCCAGTTTCGATCGGTGGCGGGGACTGGACATCCAGTCGATCCGTCCGTTTGCGACGCTCGCTTCCGTACGCCGCAGTTTGCGCTGGTGCGCCGGTCTCCGCGGCGACTCTTGGGTGTCCGATTTC
>CAZLSB010000320.1:0-4495 GCA_964561825.1 uncultured Xanthomonas sp. | reverse complement strand
AAAATGCAATAAAACCACCGGAATATTCGTCACCGCTCTGCGCCAAAAGCGCTTCTGGCGCACTCGCGATGAAAGTCCGACAGGCTGTTAGGCTTGCAGGTGCCCTTTTGTGCGAGTGCGCAGCTCAGTTGGGACTGGCATGCTGCCGTCCTGTTTGCAAACAAAGGGCTACCGATGGCATCGCAAAACGGCACGCGCAGCGCTCTGGTTACTGGATCTACCAGCGGTATCGGCTTGGCTATCGCTAAGGCGCTGGCCGGCCAGGGGTTTAAGCTCACGCTGAATGGTTTTGGCGATCCCGATGAAATTGAAGCGCTGCGGCGCTCGATTGAATTGGAGTTTGCGGTCAGCGTGCGCTATTGCGGCGCTGATATGCGCGACGCCCATGCGATTGCGGTGATGGTGGAGCAAGCTATCGCCGCGCATGGCAGCGTGGATGTTTTGGTGAATAACGCCGGCGTGCAGTTTGTGTCGCCGGTCGAAGATTTCCCGGTCGATCGCTGGGATCAGATCATCGCGATCAATTTGTCGGCGGCCTTTCACGCCACGCGCGCGGCGGTTCCGCTTATGAAGGCGCGGCGCTGGGGCCGCATCATCAACACGGCGAGTGCGCATGCGCTAGTCGCCTCGCCGTTCAAGAGCGCCTACGTGGCGGCCAAACATGGCATTGCTGGCTTTACCAAATCCATCGCGCTAGAGCTGGCCACCTTTGGCATTACGGTGAATTCGATCTGCCCCGGCTACGTGTGGACACCGTTAGTCGAAAAACAAATCCCAGACACGATGAAAGCGCGCGGTTTGACCGAAGAGCAAGTCAAGCGCGATGTCATGCTGGCTGCGCAACCCACCAAAGAATTTGTGACGGTCGAACAGGTGGCCGCGCTGGCGGTTTTTTTATGTTCCGATGCGGCGGCACAAATGACCGGCAGCAATATTGCGATGGATGGCGGTTGGACAGCGCAGTAGCAAGGCCCCAAGCGCCGGCCAACTCGCGCTGCACCTGATCAAAATTTGCGGTGATGACGGCCTCTGGCGGCGCGCCCAGTTTGCTGACCAACACAATCGCCAGCAGCGCAAAAGCAAAACCCGGCAGCATCTCGTACAGCCCAAACCACCCCAGTCCGGTCGCAAGCTTGAGCGCACCAGTGGCAGCGACACCGGTGGTCAGCAACACTGTGGTGGTGACCGAAGCCTCTGAGCAGCCGGTGATCGCCAATGCCCGCATTGACGACTCGGCCGGCGACCCGATTGTGGGGAGCAGCCCGCAATTGCTAATCCTGCGCGCAGTGCACTCGCCACCACCGGCTTATCCACGCCGTGAGCTGGCGCGTGGTATCAGTGGCCAGGTTGAACTGCGCGTATTGGTCGGCATCAATGGTTTACCGCAACGCATCGAAGTGATCGGCGGCAGCGGCATCGGCGCTTTCGAACTAGCCGCCATCCGCGCCGTCAAGCGCTGGCGCTTTGCCCCGCATAGCGTCGATGGGCAAGCACGCAGCGCCTGGGCGCGGGTCCCGCTAAATTTCCGCATTGAGAATTGATCCTGGTGCGAAGGCCCAGCGGCCATGCCGCTGGGACAGACTGCAAGGGGAAGTCCGCGGCACCACGTTGCGACGGAGTTTCGTTGACACTTATTTATTGATCCGCCAAGCAGCGCTATAAGCGTTGGTGATCTTGGTGTGTGCCGCACGTAACTTCCCTTAGTTGCCACGCACTGCATCAGCCCAACTGGGGCGCAACCTTGGAGTAGGTATGGTTGATACTCGACCAACTAACTCGGCTTGGCAGCAACGCGCGGCAGCTTCATTGATTGCATGTGCGATTCTCGCGCTGTTACTGGCCCGCAACTACCTAATAGCCGAGCAGGCGATCTTCGTGATTGTCGGCGCACTTGGCATGGTCGGCTTGCTGGCTCCCGCGCTGGGCACTCGTCCGCTGTTTGGTTTTATTGCGGCGCTTTGCTGCGCAGCGTTGGTGATGTTGGCTCTGATCTTGCTACTACGACAGATCAACTCAGCGCAAATTCTTGCTTCTCACCTGAACGCGGCGGCGCTCTGCGTAGGGATCAGTCTGGTCGGCTGGGCGCGACTCGCTGCGGCCGGGCCGCGCCTGCGAGTTTCCGAATGGGCCATCACGTTGCAGGCAGGCATAGCCATCCTGGTCCTGATCGGCTGGTATTTCAATTCGGCGCTGATCGTACAAGGGGCGACGCAGCGCGTGCCCATGCAGTTCAATAGCGCGATTTGCCATTTGCTTTCGGCTATCTGGCTATGGCGTGCACTGCGCGGTCCAGCCCGCTACGCAATGCTGAGTTCAATCCCGATCGTCATTTTCAGCGTCGCCGCGTTATTTGAAGAGAACGGTAACCTAGAACTGGGTTTGGACGAATTGTTATGGACCCATCCGATTGTCGTGGCGGGGGTGCCGGCCGGTCATATGGCATCCATCACCGCTCTGACCTTCCTGCTCGGCGTCGTAGCCTTGTTGGTTTTGAGCCGCGCAGGGCGAAATAATCGTGCCTTGATCGTCGTTTGGACTTGCGGATTGGCGATCTGCATTAGCGCGTTCATGGCACTCGCTGGCTACGCACTGGACGTGCCCCAAGCCAGTGCATTGGGCAGCCAGACACCAATGGCCCTTTTAACGTCGCTGGCCTTTTGTGGGCAAGGCGTGGCTCTGGTTTTCGTTGGCCATGAACACGTCGATCGAAATCAACACCAGACCTATTGGCTGCCCATTTTAGTAATCGCCGGATCAATCGTGCTGGCTGAGCAGCTGGGAAGAGCGGTGACTGAGCAACGCCTCGCAGTGGCAAAGCAAGTGACGCAGTTGCGCGCCGACACGGTACAAAGCGCCATCTCACGCGGCATGTCGATCCAGCTGGCGGCGCTAGCGCGCATGGCCGAGCGCTTGAGTTTGGTTGAAGCAAGCGCCACCGACAGCCTGTTTGAAACCGATGCCAGACTGCTATTCAAGGATTTCCCCGATCTACAAGTGCTGGCGCTGCTAGGTCCGGATCAGCGCTTGCGCCGGATATTCCGGCGCAACGCGATGCACCCCACAACGCTGCCGGAATGGCCGTTCGAGCTTGATGCGCAGCGTTTGCTCGCGATCAATGCGGTCGCCAACACTGGCAAAGCGCAACTCAGCGCACCTGTGGTGCTGATCGGAAACCAGCTGGGCAGTGTTTTCGTGATGCCTTTGCTGCGCACAGATGGCGCCTTGAGCGGGGCGGCATACCTTAGTGCGGCCATCCCGTTTTCCATTGTGCAAGAGCAACTCTTGATCGATGGGGCCAACATCCCACTGCAGGTCTGGGATGGCGCAAGTTTGGTAATCAACAAGGGTCCACCAGGTCAGGGCGAGCCCATCCGTCGTGCGATTAAGCTACCTGGCCGAATCTGGGAGCTGCGCATCTGGGACGCACCCCCTGCCCTGGATCGCATCAGCTGGGCACTCACATTAGGCGCTGTGGTCGCCGGTCTCGGGCTGGCGCAAGCGCTGCGCTATGCCGGTTTGGCGGCCTCGCGAGCCAGGAAAAGCGAAGCGACCAGTGCCAAGCTGCGCCGCCTCAGTGAGCTCGCGATCAGTTTAAGCGGCGAGCACAGCACCCGTAGTGCCCAGCAAATCGCGGAGCAGCTGCGCGACATACTCAACGCGCAGCAGGCCACTTTGGCGATCAGAGCGGCGGGCACTGGCCATCCCGAGGTCATGGCGGTTGCGCGCTCCGAGCAAAGTGAACGGGATCACTCCAAGACCGTCAGCGTAGACGCGATCAAGGTCCTGCTGGAGGAACCCAAGCGCGCGCTGCGAATGAGCCTTGCACAACTACAAGCGCACCCGAATTGGGCAAAGACCGCCGCAAGCGGTGCAATGCCAGCAGCAGGCTTGCTCGCCGCACCGCTAATCGGCGCGGATGACAGCAGCGTGGGCATGCTGTTCCTGTGCGATCGTCGCGGCGGCGATTTTGACGCGGATGACGAGGCCATCTGCGTGCAAGTCGCGCAGTTGGCGGCGGCCGCCATTGAACGCCATCGACTAGTAACGAGGCTGCAAGAGCGCGATCGTTTCTTCGAAATGGCCTTGGAGCCGTTTTGTATTCTGAACGCCGATGTCACTCATTTTGTGCAGGTCAACCCTGCGTTTGTCCGGTTGCTGGGCTACCCAGAAGCAGAGTTGCTGAGCCGCGGGTTCATGGAATTTGTCGTGCCCGACGACCACGCGGCCACGGCAGAAATTACCCGCGACGTGGTTGATCGGCGTGCAATTAAGGATTTTGTCAATCGCTACCGTTGCGCTGACGGCAGCTTGGTTACACTTGAGTGGGACAGTGTCAAAAACGCACACGGTACGGTCTATGCGGTAGCTCGCAATATCACTGAGCGTTTACGTGGTGAAAAAGCGCTAAGTCAAGCGGCTGAGGACTTGCGATCGCGTAACCGGGAACTACAGGATTTTGCTTTTGTGGCATCGCACGACCTGCAGGAGCCCTTAC
>CAZLSB010000319.1:0-4531 GCA_964561825.1 uncultured Xanthomonas sp. | reverse complement strand
GTTGGGCAGCACGCCGACGGCGACACACAACAACACCAGCAGGCCCACCGGCAGCAGCATGAAGAACGGCGCCTCGTGTGGGGTTTTCGGCAGGCCCTTGGGCTCGCCGTTAAAAAAGGTGTCGTGGATGAAGCGCAGCGAGTAGGCCACGCTGAACACCCCGGCCAGGGTAGCACCGACAGGCAGCAGCCAGTCCATCATGGTGTGAGCGTCCTTGGCCACTGCCTCGGCAAAGAACATTTCTTTGGATAAGAAGCCATTGAAGAGTGGCACCCCGGCCATGGCGGCGGCCGCCAGCATGCCCAAGGTGGCGGTAAACGGCATGAAGCGCATCAAGCCAGCCAGCTTGCGCATGTCGCGCGTACCGGTCTCGTGGTCGATGATGCCGGCGCTCATGAACAGCCCGGCCTTGAAGGTGGCGTGGTTGAGGATGTGGAATACCCCGGCCACCACGGCCAGCGGCTCATCGAGCCCGAACAGCAGGGTGATCAAGCCCAGGTGACTGATGGTGCTGTAGGCCAGCAAGCCCTTCAGGTCGTGCTGGAACAGGGCCACATAGGAACCCAGCAGCAGCGTGGCAAAGCCGGCCAGCGAGACGATCCAGAACCAGTACTCATTGCCTCCCAGCAGCGGGTACAGACGGGCCAACAGGAACACCCCGGCCTTGACCATGGTGGCCGAGTGCAGGTAAGCGCTGACCGGCGTGGGCGCCGCCATCGCGTGCGGTAGCCAGAAGTGGAAAGGGAACTGCGCGCTCTTGGTAAAAGCGCCCAGCAGCACCAGCACCAAAGCCAGCGGGAACAGCGGGTGCGCCTGCAGCACCTCACGCGCGCCCAGCACCACATCTAATTGGTAGCTGCCCACGATGTGCCCGATCAGCAGTACGCCAGCCAGCAAGCACAGGCCACCGGCGCCAGTGACCGTCAAGGCCATGCGCGCGCCTTGGCGGGCATCAGCGCGGTGGTGCCAGTAGCCGATCAGCAAGAAGCTCGTCAGACTGGTCAGCTCCCAGAACAGCACCAACAGCAGCAGGTTGTCGGCCAGCACCACCCCGAGCATGGCGCCCATGAACAGCAGTAGGAAGGTGAAAAAGCGCGGCGCCGGGTCTTTGCGGTCGAGGTACCAAGCGCTGTACAGCACCACCAAGGCGCCAATGCCGGTGATGAGCAAGGCAAACAACCACGCTAGGCCGTCCAACCGGAAGCCGAAGGACAGGCCCAACTGCGGCAGCCAGTCCACCCGCCACTGCGGCACCGCGCCGCCAAACACGGCGGGCGCCAAGCTCAGCAGCAACGCCACGCCGGCCAGGGCCACCGCGCCGGCCACGGCCGCAGCCGTGCGGCGCGCTGCTGCGGGCAAAGCCGCCACCAGCAGCGCGCCCAGCCAAGGCAGCAGGGCCAGCGCCAGCAGCGTCATGGCGCGGCTGGAACAGCAGGCTTGCGGATCACCGCCACCACCAGGGTAATGACGGTCAGGGGCACCACAAAGCTCAACATGGCGGTGGAGAACATCGGCAACAGCGCGTGCTCTTGAGCCGCCAAGATCAGGTACATCACATAGGCCGCGTAGAAGGCTAGGAACACCGCCCCCTCCCAGCGCGCAATCTCGCGCCCGGTCATGAACACCGGCAGGCAAGCCAGGGCCACTGCCAACATCACCCAGATGTCGAACGCCATCAGCGAAGACGGCATGAGCAAGCCCAAGTTGCCCGCCACCAGCCCGGACAGACCCAGGCAACCGAGGATATTGAAGGTGCTGCTGCCCACCACATTGCCGACGGCAATGTCACGCTCGCCCTTGATGGCGGCGATGATAGAGGTGGCGAACTCGGGCATCGAGGTGCCGGCAGCGACGATGGTCAGGCCGATCACCAGATCGCTCACGCCCATGGACTTGGCGAAGGCGACCGACGCCGTCACCAGCCACTCCGAGCCAAACACCAAGGCGACCAGACCGGCCACGATGAGGCCAATTTGCACCGGCAGCTTGCTATCCCAGGCGCCCGCTGCGGCCGGCTGAATCTCATCTGCGAACTCATCTTTAGCCGCCTGCGTTTCGCGGCGCGACTGCACCACCAAAAACACCGTATAGGCGATCAACAAGCCAAACAACAGCCCACCATCAAGCATCGACAGCTTGCCGTCCAGCCCCAGGGCCAGCAGCAGGAAGCTGGCGCCGATCATGATGGGCACCTCTTGGCGGATGAGCTGGATGTTGACCACCAGCGGCACGATCAAAGCGCTCGCCCCCAAGATGAACAGCACATTGAAGATGTTGCTGCCCACGACGTTGCCGATGGCGATATCGCTGCGGCCATCCAGGATCGCACCAACCGACACCGCCACTTCGGGCGCGCTGGTGCCGAACGCGACAATGGTCAGCCCGACCACCAGCGGCGATATGCTGAATGACAGCGCCAATTTGGAGGCGCCACGTACCAGCAACTCGGCGCCAACGACCAGGGCCACGAGACCGGCAAGAAAAAGCAAGATGTTCATCGAAGTACTCTGTCAGCAATGGACACTGTTTGCCACCAACTCAAATAGCGTGCACCGAGCGACGAATGGGTGAATGCCAGGCTGCTAGAAACCTCAGGCAACCGATTCCAATCACCCGTAGGACCATGATTCTTCCGAATTTTCAGTCGATTAACTCGTTCACGCATTAGGTTAAACCACCGCGTCATTCTGTGCGCAAACTATAGACGCAGCCGCACAGTCCAGTCTCGCCCAAAAATTTTACGCGACTGCGCGCGGTTGCGTTAGCCAAAGCCGCACGATATAGGCGAAGGCAAGGATAGGAAATGCAAAACCCCTTTGTTGAGCAGGTTACGCTGCGGGCGCAAGGTGGGCACCAGTACGCATAGGTGTGGTGGACCTACAACAATCGGTCGGGAGCATTTGACTGCGGTCATTTGGACCACCCTGGCCGGCACCTAGCCTAGCAGCCTGTCGGACTTTCAGCGTGAGATGCGTTGTGAGGCTGGACGGATGCAAGGCGCGGCGTGCAGCCAATGGCTCTTCCATTGGCAAGGGTCGCAACGCAGCAGACGCCGTTCTGACGCGCAACCCGCAGGGCCGGACGGCCTTTTGGCATAGCGCAGACTCGAAAGCAGAGCGTAAACCCTCAAAAAATCAATCCGAGAAAGAGTAGAAAATGATCGCCAAAGGGACTTCCGGCGCACTCGCGAGGAAAGACCGACAGGCTGCCAGGTTCAAACAACGGCGGGCGCAAAACGAACGCTGTTACGGCCGGCCGCCTTGGCCGCATACAGGGCGCGGTCGGCAGCCTGCAGGTGGGCGCGGAAAGCCGGCGCGATGCGGCCGTTGAGGGCAACACCGCCGATGGAAACGGAGGCTGCTGGCAGGCTTGGCTCGACCTGCGCGAAGTCGCGCCGGATGGCTTCGGCAACAGCGACGTCGGCGTGCGAGGCGCGCAGCAGCAACAGGAATTGCTCGCCACCCCTACGCACCAGGAGATCGCCCTGGTGCAGGTGACGACGCACCACCCCGACAAAACCATGGAAGCGACTAGCGCGGGGTCCAAAGGTCATTCCGGATGGGCGCCCGTGTGTCGGTTGCGGACCCGTCATCCCAGGTGCCTCGGACTCAAGAATGCGCAGTGTGACAAGGCAGGTAGGCAGGCGGCAAGCCTGCGGACGGGCGAACTTGCACGAAAAGCGCGGCTGGTCGGCATACTCGGCATTCTCATTGCGACGACGCTGCCATGCCCTTGCCTACCGATATTCGCTTGCACCAGACCTCCAGGATTCTCGAAGTGGCCTTCGATAGTGGCGAGGTGTTTCGCTTGTCCTGTGAATTGTTACGCGTGCTCAGCCCATCCGCTGAGGTGCAAGGCCATGGCCCAGGGCAACGCGTGCTGCAGCTGGGCAAAGAGGCGGTGAATATCAGCGCGATTCATCCAGTTGGCAATTACGCGGTGTTGTTGGAGTTCGACGACGGCCATCGCACCGGCATCTACGCTTTCACCTATTTGTACGAATTGGGTGTCAATCAAGCCGATTATTGGCAACGCTATTTGGCAGAACTGGCGCTGGCCGGGGTGGAACGGCGGCAGCTGTGATCCGAGTAGCGCGCCGCAATTACTTAGGGCGCCCTAGCAGCCTGTCGGACTTCCGGCGCACTCGCGAGGAAAGTCCGACAGGCTGCTAGGCCAAAGCCTGGGCCAAATCGGCGATCAAATCCTCGGCGTGTTCCAAGCCCACCGATAGGCGCAATAGTTGCGCTGGGGTGGTGCTGCCAGAGCCTTCGATTGATTGGCGATGTTCCACCAGGCTTTCAAATCCACCCAAACTGGTCGCGTTGACAAATAAACGCAGTTTTGCGGCCACGTCAATGGCATCGGCGCGGCTACCGGCCACTTCAAAGCTGAGCATGCCGCCAGGACCGCGCATTTCCGTGCGGGTCAACGCGTGCTGCGGATGGCTGCTCAGGCCGGGGTAATGCACTTTGGTGACACGCGGCTGCGCGGCCAGAAAATCCGCCACGGCGCTGGCATTGCGCTGATGCCA
>CAZLSB010000318.1:0-4550 GCA_964561825.1 uncultured Xanthomonas sp. | reverse complement strand
TATGCAAGTAAAATCCAATAAATGCGCCGAGATAGGCTAGTGGTACGATAATTCCGGTGTTGCGTACTCCAAACCGACCGACAATACGATTGAAGAAGAATAGGTTGATCACTAAGGTCAAGGCGCCGGCCAATGCGTAGAGCCCGCCCAATAAGGATGCCAATTGGTTAGCACTGCGATCTTGCGCCAAAACTCCAAGCGTCAGATATTCCAGTCCACTGGTGAGTGCTACCATGGCAAAACAAATCATTGCGAGTGCCAACGCAAACGGCGAGGATCTGAAAGTAGTCATGACAAAACGTAATAAGCCGGAAAGCGCTAGCGTTTCACTGGATTGCGCGTCATCCGCTGAAATTGCCTTGTAGCGCCGCAGCACCTGCAAGAATATGGGAAAGGTAAAAATCGCCACTAACGACCAAACCAGCAACAATTTGGAGGCCGGTATATAGCCAGAAAGTGCCGTAACCAAACCGCCACCGAGCATTGATCCGGCGGAACTACCAGCGGCGATCAAACCATAGAGGCGTTTGCTATCGGTAATGCTGAAATAGTCGTCGGCGAAATTCCAGAATAAGGTGTAAAGCGCAATGAACCACAGTCCGACGTAGAACTTCAATGCAAATAGAAACCAACCCGTCTCGCTGAAATAATCACCACCAATGCCGAATGCCAAACCACCGACTGTCAATAGGCTTAAAGTCAGTTTGAACAGCGCGCGCGTGCCGATTTTTGCAATCAGGAAGGAATAGATTGGAGCATAGACGGCCATTACAACCGGCATGAAAATAAAGACGAGGGGCAACATTTCGATGCCCATTTTCGACAGAAACAGTGAATCTGCGGCGACCATGCCGATCGCGACACCGGCCTGCAACAAGCCCGCCAGCAAGGCGAAATGCCACACCTTGCCGCCTTCATCAGGCAGCACTTGGAAGAGACTGCGAAATCGAGTCCGCACTAGTCGGAACTCAGCGGGTTGCGTAGCAAGGGACGGCGCATTAATAATACGTGACTAACGTGTTCGTGTTGTTCACCGCGAAATCCTGGATGTGGCGCTTCAGTCCATTCACGTCGCCCGGAATGCAGAATTTCAAAACCGGCTGCGGTTATTAAATGCTCAGCAGCTTGAGGGTCTATGAAACGGAAGAAATAGGCGCGTTGATAAAGGAAGCTATCCGCACCGAGTGCCTCCATCTCGTGACCGACGACGCCGTCGTCAAAACCTGGGATATTGCACAACAACAAACCACCGGGTTTGAGGATATGGTAAAGCTCAGCAAGTACCGCTTCAGCGTTGGGCAGCGTTTCAAATACATCCAGCAAGCTAATGGCGTCAAAATAAGCGCCGGGATAACCGCTAGCGGCAAGATCACCGACTCGGCTGTGCAGGCCCATTTGCAAGGCGGGTGGAATCTTATCTAGCGCATGTTTCGATGCATCAATGGCGTGGACTTCCGCAGCGCCGGAGCTGCGTAAAAACGGCAGATTGCGGCCTTCGCCCGCGCCCGCATCCAGCACGCGCGAGGGTGTACTCAGCACCTTTTGGAATTCAACGCGAAACTCATCCAAGAACGGTAGCGGATCGTCACCCCAAATGGTCTTGGATGTTGATGCGTACAGCGAGTTCCACGCATTTTTATTGGCCTGCGCCAATTGGTCGACGTCGATGTCGCCCACACAGTCAGTAATGGGAAGCAGGTGCTCAGTCATTTCGGTACGCAGGCAATGCTG
The DNA here is from genome assembly GCA_964561825.1 of uncultured Xanthomonas sp. Classification (GTDB taxonomy): domain Bacteria; phylum Pseudomonadota; class Gammaproteobacteria; order Xanthomonadales; family SZUA-5; genus JADKFD01. Next base: position 2,819 of record CAZLSB010000318.1, on the reverse strand, counting down.
GCTAGACATAGCCGCACCGTAACCTCCTGCATTGAGGAAACACAAAACGTCGCCCTCCTGCTGCGCTGCTAGCTCCGCATCTTCTGCCCAAAGATCAAGCGCCTCGTTGAGGTTGCCGGCGATCACCACGCGCGCGCGCGGGCCGTCGCGACGTTGCGCCGGCGCGGCGACCAAAGGCAGTTTATAGAAGACCGGCTCAGGATGAATGTTGAAGCCGGCATTGACGCCTACGAAAATGCGGCCGCCCTTCTCCTCCACCTGAGTGACTTCAGTCAACAGTGCGCCAGCGTCTTTGACTAAATAGTCGCCAGGTTCGAAGCTCAAGTGCAAATTGCGCTTTCCAAAGTGTTGCCGCACCAAATTTGCCCACGCGTTCAAGTCAAGTTCGTCATCGTTGGCGACCAGCGGAATACCCAGGCCGCCACCCAGATTTAGGCGAGTGATTTGCGGAGCCGCGTCAAGGAACAGTGCAATGCGCGAGAAAACGCGGTCGAGATTGTCCAGTTGTGGGGTCAAAAATCCACAGCCGGCATGACAATGTAAGCCAATAAGCTCCAAGCCAGCGGCGCTCGCTGCAGCCAGGGCTTCTGCAAATCGGTCAAAGTACACGCCAAATTTACTCGGTTTGCTGCCCGAATAGTTAAGCAATTCGTTGTAACCAAGCGCGCTGGCCGGGTTTATGCGCAATCCCAATTGACGACCCGGTGACTGTTCCGCCAAGCGCCGCAATGCGGTCAAGGAATCTGCGTTAATCCACAATTGTGACCAGCCGGCCAGCGCCGCATAGTCAGCGCGACTGAGACTACCCGCCGTGAACGACAGCTGCCGCAGCTCAAATCCGCAATGCAGAGCGTGGCGCACCTCACCCGGTGACGCGACATCGATACCCACGCCCAGGCCGCGCAAATGTGCGAGCAGCGGCGCGTGGCGATTGGATTTCATCGCATAGAACAGTTGGTTAGGCGCACCGATACTGTCGATTGCCGCGCGCAGTCGCGCGACGTTCTGACTGACACGCGCCGCGCTATAGATGTAAGTTGGCGTGCCGTACTTGGCGGCCAAATCGATTGCCGACTGTCCGGCCAGCATAAGCTTGCCTTCGTGGTCGTAGTGGCGGTCCATGCGTTCCCACCACTCTGCGGCCGCAGGGCCGTGTACTGGTGGAATTGGCGGATTTTGAGTTGCCATTCAGAACGGGGCGGTCATGCGACTGAGTTTGGAGCATATGAAATCCAGCCCCTAGGCGCCATCGCCGATGCAAAAGTGTTTCATTCACAGCGTCAATGAGGGAGCTTGCCGGAGTCGACATCGGCTACGTAGCCATGGCGAATCAACAGCGCGAACAGCACGATACCCGGCAACGCAGCGACCGTAGTCAAAAGGTAGAACTGCACGTAGCCAATCGATTCAATCAAAGCGCCGGCCGAGGTACCGGTAAACAATCGTCCGACCACGCTGGCGCCGGCGGAAATCAATGCGTACTGGGTGGCGGTGAAGCGCAAGTCACACAAAGATGAAAAATAGGCGACGACTGTGACGCCACCAATACCGCTGGTGAAGTTTTCAAAGCCGATCGCAGCTGCCATGCCCAAATTGGAATGGCCCACGGCCGCCAAGCCGGCAAAACTGAAGTTGGAGATCGCCATCAACACGAGGCTCCATAGCACCGATTGCCGCACCCCTAGTCGAGCGAACAGAATTCCGCCGACGAAAATGCCGATCAAATACGCCCAGAAGCCCATGCCTACATCGTAGATGGCGATTTCGTCGTTGCTGAAGCCCAAATCGTTGAACAGCAGCCTAAAGGTCAGATTTGCCAAGGTGTCGCCAATTTTGTGCAGCAAAACGAATAACAGAACCAAAATGGCGCCACGTCGGGCGAAGAACTCGATGAGGGGCGCACTGATTGAGCGCCACAGTTCTGCCCAGCCACTATGCCGGGCGACCGCCTGATGGCGAGTGGGCTCACCCATATACAGCGCGGTTAGCATCGCGGGCAGTGCAAATCCAGCGCAAAGTGCATAGGCCAGTTCCCAACCAGCGCGTGCCGAGACTACCAGTGCCAACGCGCCCGCGGCGACGGAGCCGATGCGCCAACCGTACTGCGACATGCCAGCGCCCACGCCGAGTTGGCGCGGTTCCAACAACTCAATTCGATAGGCATCGATGACGATATCGAAGGTCGCGCCAGCGATGCCGACCAGGATCGCAGCGCGCGCCGTGGCGAGCAAACTGGCTTGCGGATCCACAAAGGCTAAGTTGAGCACGGCGGCAATCACCAAGGCGCCACTGAACAGCAGCCAGGACACGCGCTGTCCCAGGCGTGCAAGCCACGGCAAGCGCGCGCCATCCACCAGAAAAGCCCACAGGAATTTCAGGTTGTAAACCAAGAAAGCCAGCGAAAAAGCGGTAACGGTTTTCTTGTCGATGCCGTCTTGCGCAAGCCGGGTGGTCAGCGTGGCGCCGATCATTGCATAGGGAAAACCCGAGGAAATCCCCAAAAAAAGCGCTGCCAGCGGCGCGCTTTCTGCGTAAGGCGCCATGCCAGCTGGTAAATATCGACGCCAGGTGGGCGCCAGCGGAGCAGGATTGATCATCCTAGAAACCTCAATTGACCGCTCATCGACGGTCATATCCTGTTGATTTAAATCAGGTTATTGCCGCTGAGTGGCTTCACCCATCGGGTGAGCTTCGCTACGGGGCGGATTGCACGGTCCTGGATGCGCATGGCTGCGTCGCAACTCGGAGGACTGGAAGAGCTATTCCCCGGTCTGGCGGCGCAGCCGCCAGCCGTTCAAGCCGGCGCGCGGCATGCCGCG
>CAZLSB010000317.1:0-4563 GCA_964561825.1 uncultured Xanthomonas sp. | reverse complement strand
CCGCTCGTAAGCGAGTAGCGCGTGCTCCGCCAACCACCAATGTGCTTGCAGGTCTTCCAGTCCAGCGCTGGGCTGGAAAGCCCAGCCTGCTGGTGCGTCAAAATAGCGATAGCCGCGAATTGGCGGATACAAAGCTGCCAGAGTCGGCGGCGGCAGTGCTCGAAAGTTTGAATTGGACAAAGTCATTTTGCTCCTTGCGCCTTTCGATACGCTGGCGGCGCTAACATCGCAGCAAGCTAATTCGGTGCAAGCCCATGGCACGATCGCGATTCCGTTTACCTTGGCTACAGCCATCGGTTGGCCTGTTAATGGTGTTGGCCTTCACCATTGTGCTGTATCCGTTTGCCGATGGCACACCGAGCGTGCGGCCCCTGGCGCAGATTCTCGATATTGCCGTGGTGCTCAGTGTGCTGCGGATGTTGCGCGTACACGATCTTTGGATGAGCAGCGGCTGGGCGATTTCGATTCCCTTGGTGCTGTTGCAACTCGTTCACCTGTTTATGCCTGGACATGCCTTTCTGCAGGTGCCTATGCTGCTGAGCCAGGTGGCCTTTCACGGCTACGCGGTGCTGTTGTTATTGGGCTATGTGCTGCGCGATGACATTGTGACTATCGACGAACTGTACGCATTGGCATGCATTTACGTGTTACTGGCGCTGTTGTGGGCCAGCGCCTACGGGATCGTCGTGCACTTTGATCCTGGCGCAATCTATATAAACCCGAGTAATGATCCAGACGGGATGATTGGCTGGTCAGACTTGGTGTACTACAGCATGACCACGCTGACCTCAACCGGCTATGGCGAAATTACCCCCGTCGCGCCCGCCGCACGCGCCTTGGCCATGTTGCAGCAGGTAGTCGGCGTGCTGTTTGTGGCCATTTTGATCGCCCGAATGACGGGGATGTACAGAGCGCGGGCCTCGCGCAATTAGGTTTTAGCTTTCGAATAGTTTTGCGATGCTTTGCTGGATAGCCAGCGCCGCAGCGCGCGGGTCATGGGCGAGGCGAATGGGCCGGCCCACTACAATGTAATCGGCGCCATTGGCGAACGCCGTTGCGACATTCACCGTGCGTTGCTGATCATCCCCTGAGTCGGCAGCGCGGATTCCTGGACACACAATCAGCGGCGCCGCGCCCAACTCGGCGCGCAAGTGTTTGGCCTCCAATCCTGAGCACACCAGCCCCGCGGCGCCGGCCAATATGGCATCGCGGGCGCGCGCCAACACGGTTTCATCCATGGCGCTGGCTACGCCGCTGGCGCGTAATTCATCGGCGCTGATGCTGGTTAATACGGTCACCGCCAGCAATTTGCTGGTGCCGGCCCGCGGTACAGCGGCGCGAATGGCCGCCGGATAGGCGTGCACGGTTAACAAATCCGGCTGATGCGAGGCCAGACCCGCCACTGCCGCCGCAACGGTGGCCGGGATGTCGTGGAATTTCAAATCGGCAAATACCCGCTTGCCGGCATCTTTAAGTTCACCGAGTAACTCAAAATAAGCGCCACCGCTGAGCAATTCTAAGCCAATTTTATAATGCGTAACAGCATCACCCAAGCGCGCAATCCACGCGCGTGCTTGTTCTACGTCAGCTACATCAAGCGCAAAAATCAAACGCTCGGCGATTGGAATCTCCGGATGATAAATAGTTATCATTGCCAGCGCGCTTACTTCATCACTTCATCAACGCTGGCGCGCGTAATGGGGTGATATCCAGGTCGCGCTTTGGCATAGGTTTCGCGCGCAAAAGCGTGGTGGGCGCTGTCGCGCATCAATGCGGTAAATAAGGGCAAAACAAATTTACGCCGGCCGATGCGCTGCAGAAAATCAGCTAAGGGCGCGAACGCTGGCGTGTAATCGCGCGCTATCGCTTGCATATACCAGGTGAAAGCAATCTCACTATTACCGGCGCTGCTCAAATGATAGCGCGCGTCCAAAGCGGCCAATTGATCCGGCGTAACACTGGCCGGCAAACCTTCAATCAAGCGCATCCATTCCTGCGTGCTGAATTTGGCATCCACTGAATCCAACATAAGCGAACCATCTAGCCAATCCTTGCGCATTTTGTCAATCGCAACAAAACGCTCGGAATGGGTGCGCGGCGCAATGCTCGGATAACCTGGGCCGTCGATAAACTGCGCGATTTCTGCATCAGTCACCTTATTGGGATGGCGATCGAGCAATTGGGTTTTCAGGAACGCCAGGAAATCATCGGTATCCGCTGTGCCAAAGGCATGTGCATCAAACCAAGCGCGCACGAAAGGATCAAACACCTCGCGCCCGAAACGCTGCTCCAAAAAGCGCAACAAAGTCATGCCCTTGGTGTAAGCCACGCCCGTTAAACCATCGTCTGGATCGCGACCAGCCAAATCCAGGCGCAAGTGTTGCTCAGCGGCCGGCAAATCGGCCAGTTCCAGATCTAACTCGCGCTCGGCTAGTTCGCGTTCCATATCGGCGCGTGCAATGCCAAACATGGCTTCGACGATGCGATTTTCGACGTAAGTCGTAAATCCTTCATTCAGCCAAAAATGATCCCAGGTGGTATTGGTGACCAAATTTCCAGACCAGGAATGCGCCAACTCGTGGGCGATCAATGCAACCAAGCTGCGATCGCCGGCAATAATTGTCGGTGTCAAAAAGGTTAGCCTGGGATTTTCCATTCCACCAAACGGGAACGACGCCGGCAGCACCAATAAATCATAACGGCCCCAACGATACGGGCCATACAAAGATTCGGCTATTTCGATCATGCGCTCGGTATCGGCGAACTCATAAGCCGCTTTATCGAGTACCGAGGCCTCAGCATAAACGCCGCTGCGTTCGCCCAAGGGCGCGAATTTCAGTTCACCAACGGCGATGGCTAACAGATAACTCGGGATCGGCTGCTCCATAGTAAAGCGATAATCACCGTCGGCGGCATCCAGCGGATTATTGTCGGCACTCATGCGTGCCAGCAGTCCCTTCGGCGTGTTAATTCGCGCCGAATAGCGAAAGCGCACCATGGGCGTGTCTTGAATAGGCACCCAAGAGCGCGCATGAATGGCCTGCGACTGACTGAATAAAAACGGCTTGGTTTTACCGGCGGTGAGCGCGGGTTCTAACCATTGCAGGCCGCTGGCTTCTGGCGCGGTGTGATAAGAAATGCGCACGCGGGTGCTTTTGGGCGGCAGTTGGATGGTTAGCGCCTGCCCAAAAATCGGATCGCGTTTGGAAAGTTTGAAAGGCACCTTGAGAAAGCGTTGTTCTGAATCGACCGCCAGCACCGATTCAATACTCAGATCGCGGGTGTCGAGCACCAAGGTGTTGACCTTTGGGTCGATACGCTTTAGGCGCAGTTCGACAAAACCCGACAACTGCTTGCGTTCGAACGACACGGTCAGATCCAGGTGCGCGTGTTCCACGCGTATGGCATCGGCATTGGCGTAGGAATGTGGATCAGGCGCAGCGTGGGCAGTAGTCACGGCGAACATCATCAAGATCAAAAAAACGCGCATGGCGGGCAGGTGCTAACACAGGATCAGCGAGTATGCCGCGCAGGCCGCGGCCAAATGCTAAATGCGCTTGTGGCTACTGCCGCCAGGTGCGGCGATCGGCAATGCGCGCTGCGCCGCTGCTGGCCCGGTACGGATTGATATCCAAGCCGCCACGCCGGGTGTAGCGCGCCTCGACGGCTAAAAACTGCGGGCAGCAGTGTTGCTGAAGGTCCAAAAAGATGCGCTCCACGCACTGTTCGTGAAACTCGCGCACCTCGCGGAAGGACACTAAGTAGCGCAACAATCCCGCGCGATCGATTGCGCCTCCGCGATACTCCACGATCACCGTTGCCCAATCGGGTTGGCCGGTGACCGGACAATTGGACTTGAGCAGATTGGAAACCAAGCATTCCTGTCGAAAATCCTCCGCGTTCGCGATTAAAGCGTGCGGTTGTAGGCCGCCACTGGCATCAATTTCTAACTCGACATCATCAATGCAGATCCCGATCGGAAAAGCCGGCAACAACTGAGCCCAATCGGGCGGCGCCAGCAACTCCACATGGACCGTAGCCTGCGCCACCGCCGACAAATCGCCGGCAATGCGCGCACCTACCGCCTCCATCGACCGCAAAGTGTCGCGCGCATAGGAGTTCAAATACAGCTTGAAACTCTTTGATTCGATCAACATCGGCGACTGCGCCGGAACCGTCGCGCGCAGCACCGCGACACCAGGTTTACCGCCCGGCTGCAGCCAACACAATTCAAAACCCGTCCAACGATCACTGCCGACAAAGGGCAAACTAGCGCCCAGCCCCAGTTGCGCCCGGGCTAAGGCGCGGTCAATCGGCATCAAAATAGACGGGCTATACGCAGGTTGGTGTTCAACCGCGCGGCCCAGCAGAGTGTCGGTCAGTGCATGCATGCAGGCAGGCTAATGCAGTGCGCCGCGGATAACCAGTATGCACCGGGCTGTTTCACGAGGTTGGTTGGATAAACCAACAACCAACAACCGCCATCTGCCGATTCCGATAGCATCCGACCATCTCACACCCAGCGGAGCTTACCTATGCCACGCAGCATGACCGCCTACGGCA
>CAZLSB010000316.1:0-4574 GCA_964561825.1 uncultured Xanthomonas sp. | reverse complement strand
ACGCATTTGCAGAAGAGGAATCACGCGACACCGGCAAACCGGTCAAACTGGCGCGAAATGTCGACATTCCGCGCGCGGTCGCCAATTTCCGATTTTTTGCGGCGATGGCGGAAACCTTCACATCGGAGAGCCACCACGGCGAAGCGGCCACGTTGAACTACACCTTACGCCAGCCGCTGGGCAGCGTCGCGTGTATCAGTCCGTGGAATTTGCCGCTGTATTTACTCAGCTGGAAAATCGCGCCGGCACTAGCGGCGGGCAATTGTGTGATCGCCAAACCGAGCGAAATCACGCCAGTGAGCGCCTGGTTGTTGGGAGAAATCATCCAGGAAGCGCAATTGCCCGCGGGCGTTTTGAACTTGATTCATGGCAGCGGCCCACGCTGCGGCGCCGCATTAGTTGCCCATTCGCGCGTCAAAGCGGTGTCTTTCACCGGCAGTACGGCAACCGGTGGCGCCATCGCCGCAGCCACTGCTACGCAATTCAAGAAGTTATCGCTAGAAATGGGCGGCAAAAACGCCACGGTGGTATTCGCTGATTGTGATTTTGAGCGCTGTGTCAATGAAGCGGTGCGCGCCGCTTTTACCAACCAGGGCCAAGTGTGCCTGTGCGGTTCGCGCATTTTGGTCGAGCGCTCGATAATGCCGCGCTTTCGCGAGGCCTTTTTGGACGCGGTTGGAAAACTCATCGTGGGCGATCCACGCGAGGCAAATTCAGACTTGGGCGCCTTAGTATCAGCCGCGCATTTGGCCAAAGTGCAGGGTTTTATCGAATTAGCGCACGAAGAAGGGGGGCGATTATTAGCAGGCGGTCAGCGCGTACAGTTAGAAGGGCGCTGTAAAGACGGTTATTTCCTGGCACCCACCGTATTTGATCAACTGGATGCCTATTGTCGAGTGAATCAGGAAGAAATTTTTGGCCCGGTCGTTACGCTAACGCCTTTCGACAACGAAACCCAGGCGCTGGCTTTTGCCAATAGCACGGCATACGGCTTGGCTTGCTCGGTTTGGACCGCTGATCTGGGCCGGGCGCATCGCTTTGCCGCCGCGCTGGAAAGCGGCATTGTTTGGATCAATTGCTGGATGGCGCGCGATTTGCGCACCCCTTTCGGCGGCGTAAAACAATCGGGACTTGGTCGCGAGGGCGGCGTCGACGCGATGCGTTTTTTCACTGAAGCTAAAAACGTCGCGCTGGCCTGGTGAACAATGAGACTCAAAGCATGAGCGCCGTGCAGGCAGATTTAGCCCCCAAACCTGTCGGTCATTACCCGCATGCGCGCCGCGTCGGGGCTCTACTTTTCCTGTCCGGCATTGGCCCACGCACACCGGGTAACAATGCGATTCCCGGCAACGTCTATGCTGGGGATGGTGCGCTGATCGGCTATGACATCGCCGCACAGTGCCATTCGGTGTTCGCCAATGTGCGCGCGGTTCTGAGCGCCAGCGGAGCGTCTTGGACCGATCTGGTCGACATCACCGTCTATTTAACCGATATGGCCAGGGATTTCCCCATTTACAATCGCATCTGGGCCGAATACTTCCCCGATCCGGCGAGCGCCCCCTGCCGAACGACCTTAGGAATCACCGCATTGCCGACGCCGATTGCTATAGAACTTAAATGCATCGCGCATGTGGGCTGAACTCCAACCATTATCCCCCCTCTGTCCTTCCTAATTCGGTATTCGCCATGTGGACTGCTCCGATCAACTTCTTGGGCTGGATTGAGGAACATCGCCATCTGCTAAAACCGCCGGTGGCCAATAAATGCATCGTCGATGATGACTTCATCGTGATGATTGTCGGCGGGCCCAATCAGCGTACCGATTACCATATTGAAGAAGGTCCGGAGTTTTTTTATCAGATCGAAGGTGAGATGGTGCTGCGCCTGCAACACGAAGGCCAAGTGTGCGAGGTGCCCATCAGCGCCGGGCAAATCTACTATTTGCCAGCGCGCGTGCCGCATTCGCCGCAACGCATGGCGAACTCCGTGGGCCTAGTGATTGAGCGCAAACGCCTTGCGCACGAATTGGATGGCCTGCAGTGGTATTGCGAAAGCTGTAACCATAAGATTTACGAAGAATTTTTCCCGCTGCAGAATATCGAGACGCAGTTTCCCGCCGTGTTTGAGCGCTTTTACAGCTCAGTTGCACACCGAACTTGCAGCGCTTGCGCTCACTTGAACCCCGCGCCAGGGCGCTATGCGGACAAGCGCACGTCCGCTTGACCCGTCGCTTGCTAGCATAGGCAAGGTCGCGCGGCCGCTGTCGCGCGACCGAAATCAACTCGAAACTAAGGAAGAATCATGGCTATCGAACTGCCCGCACTGCCCTACGCAAGAGACGCGCTGCTGCCGCATATCTCTGCCGAGACCATCGATTACCACTACAGCAAACATCATCAAGCGTACGTCACCAATCTCAATAATTTGGTGAAAGGTACCGCGCACGAAGAGCAAAGCCTGGAAGAAATCGTGCGCTCCTCCAGCGGCGGTGTGTTCAATAACGCCGCCCAAGTGTGGAACCACACCTTCTATTGGAACTGCCTGTCACCGAACGGCGGCGGCGCACCGTCGGGCGCCTTGGCGGCCGCTATTGATGCCGCGTTTGGCAGTTTTGAACAGTTCAAAGACGCCTTTTCGAAGAATGCGATTGGCACTTTCGGTTCGGGTTGGGGTTGGCTGGTGCAAAAAGCCGATGGCAGCTTAGCGCTAGCCAGTACCAGCAATGCCGCAACGCCATTGACCGGCGACGACAAAGCGCTGTTGACCTGCGATGTGTGGGAACACGCCTATTACATCGATTACCGCAATATGCGGCCGAAATATGTCGAAGCCTTCTGGAACCTGGTGAACTGGGAATTTGTCGCGGCGCAGTTGCGCTGATCCGCATTGCCAAAGCAAGTTGTCGGGCGATCGGCTTTCGCGCAGCACGCTGCGCGAAAGCCCGCTTCAGACACCCGGCAGCAAAGCTGCGGCGCTAGCCCTCGGCAGCGCGCCTAACGACATCGGCCAACATCATCGCGTGCTGGTCAACGGCCGCCGCATCGCGGGCCTCTACCGTCACCCGAATCAACGGCTCCGTGCCGGATGCCCGCAGAATCAACCGCCCATGCGCACCTAACGCGTTTTCCACCGCGATCCGCGCGGCTTGGATTGGCGGTTCTTGCAACAGGGCTTTGGCCGGTCGAGCAATACGGATGTTGATGGTGCGCTGCGGGAATCGATGCAGATCAGACACCAGCTCTGTCAGCGTGCGACCGCTCTCGGCGATCACCTCCAGCAGCAACAATGCGGTCATCAGCCCGTCACCGGTGCTCGCCTTGTGCCGGCAGATCACATGCCCCGAGGCTTCGCCACCCAGCACGCCACCGCATTCGCGCAGGCGCTGATGCACATAACGATCACCCACCGCAGCGCGTTCAAACCCTACGCCCAACTCGCGCAGCGCCAGTTCAACGCCGAGATTGGTCATGACGGTGCCAACCACTGGCCCACGCAAGCTGCCACGCTTCTGCCAATGGCGGGCCAGCACGTAAACGATGTCATCGCCATCGACCAGACGCCCCTCAGCGGTTAACGCCATTAAGCGATCGGCGTCGCCATCAAGCGCAAAACCAAGCGCGGCGCCGGTGCGCGCCACTTCGGCACGCAAGGCGGTCAAATCGGTTGCTCCAAAACCTTCATTGATGTTGTAGCCATTGGGCGAGGCGCCGATTGCGTTGACGCCAAAACCCAGCTCTTCAAACAAACGCGGCGCAATTCTGTAGGCAGCACCGTGCGCCGCATCGATGGCCAATCGCGCGCCCTCCAGCGCGCCAAGCGAGGACTCCAGTCGCGATTTCAGAAATTCGATGTAGCGTCCGTTGGCATCTGGCAATCGCGTGGCCTTGCCAAAATCGCGCGGTGACAGCGTCGGCGCGGACGCGTCGATGGCGAGTTCAATCGCCGCTTCTACCGCATCGTCGAGCTTCTCGCCATCGGCGGAAAAAAACTTAATGCCGTTATCTTCGTAGGGATTATGCGATGCGCTAATCACGATGCCGGCACTGGCGCGTTGGCTGCGCGTCAGAAAGGCCACAGCGGGTGTCGGCATCGGGCCAAGCAAGATCACATCAGCGCCAGCAGCGGCTAAACCCGCCTCCAGGGCGGATTCCAACATGTAACCAGACAATCGGGTGTCTTTACCAATCAGCACTCTGGGCCGCTGATGTCGCGCACGCAACACCGTGCCAGTCGCACGCCCCAGGCGCAACGCAAATTCCGCGGTGATCGGCTCCACGCCGACCCGCCCACGAATGCCATCGGTGCCAAAATAATGTCGTTCAGTCATGCCTGATGTTCGATCCATGAATGGTAATTGGGCTGCGGCGCTAGGCCGCAGCTGGAGGTGCGCGACTCTACGCGATCCAGCCTAGGGCTAAGGAGTGGTGAAAATGTAACTTGGACTCAGCCGCTCGCACCGGATTGGCTCAAACGCTCGACTCCGCCCGGAATCAGCATGATGGACGACTGCAGCAGATTCAGCGCAGGCGCAACTGGGTGGTTCTGGAAGCCCAGTGACCTACTTGGCTAGCTAG
>CAZLSB010000315.1:0-4576 GCA_964561825.1 uncultured Xanthomonas sp. | reverse complement strand
CGCGTGCAGGCTTGGCGTGCCGTACATCCGGGTTATGCGCGCGGCCGTTCCCGTGCGCGGCGCGCGTTACAAGATTCCTTGCCGCCACAAGTAGCTGATTTAGTTTAGTAAATAGACGATCGTGCCGTGCCAGCCAAGATCCCTGGCGCGCTGGCGTTACAAGATCTCTCGACCCCTTCACAGCATTGCTGATCGGTCTTATCGCGCATTTGTTCGAGGCGTCGTTACAAGATGACATGTCAAGCTCAATCCCGATGATCTGGTCGCAGCACGCGAGCAGCTCATCGGTCTGGATCTGATCGCCTATGAGGCTCCGCTTTACCAGGTGCTGGCGTCTGACGCCACGACCGCGCGGCGTTTGCCGGCGCCGTCGCTGTCAGCACCACCCTCGGAGCGTCATGCCGCCGGCCTAGTGCGCCTGGGCGAGGTGCTCGCATCGCTTGCGCTCCATGACAGCCCAAGGCGAATCCGCCGTTGCCTTGGGCTTGGGCGATCCGATTCGCCCCGTGTGTTCATTTGTTACCCTAGTCACCAACGCCGATCCGGTACTTCAGACACACCACATCACTTTGACCTAACACCCAGCTTATTCGGCCAGCAGAGGCCATAAAAAGGGTTCATGATCAGCGCATGGACAGCAATGGCGATTGCTTGGGTGTGGTGTTGGCTGGCGGCCGCTCGCTGCGTATGGGCGCGGACAAAGCAAAGCTGCAATGGCAAGGTAAGCGCTTGCTGGATCACGCGATCGCCATGTTGCGTGCGGCCGGCTGCACGCGCGTGCTGGTCAGCGGCAACTATCCGGAGTTCTTGCACGTTGCCGATGGTTTTCCAGACCGTGGGCCACTCGGTGGTTTGGCCAGCGTTGCCCAAGTGGCGCCGGAATCGCGCTGGTTGGTGGTCGCCATTGACCAGCCGCTGATTGATGCGGCCATGTTGCGGCCGTTGTTGGATGGACTGCTAGTCGGCGCCGATAACGCGCGCGGTGCTTGTAGGTACGGCGAAGAACCGCTGCCGATGGCGCTGTTGGTCACACCCGCCATCCGTAAATGGATGCGATCAGCAGTGGTCGGAGAATCTGGGCATCGATCCTTGCAAGGTCTGCAAACCCATCTGCGCGTACAGGCGCTGGCCGCTGACGCCGGCGTGCGCGCGCGCCTGCGCGGTGCCAACACACCGGATGAATTGCAAAGCTTACGGCAGCCATGACTTCTGTCGGTTGACTGCGCCTTAGCGCTCGTCGATAAGCTCGAAAACGCGCGCGGTAAGCACGCGCTCGCCCAACTGAGGTTTCCAGGATGATCAAGCGCCATGCGCTGGTAGTCGCTTTGTCGATTGTTGCTGGCGGCGCCAGCGCGCAGATTTCCACCACACCGCAGCAAGGATTGGCGCAGCACACGCCGCGCCATACCAGCATTGTGGATGCGCGCGTGGTCGTAGGGCCAGGCGTGGTGATTGAGCGCGGCAGCGTGGAGTTACGCGACGGCCTGATTGTCGATGTGCGGGCCGGACGTCGCGAGGCGCCAGGTTCAGTGGTCATTGAGGCGCGTGGCAAATCCATCTACCCAGCGTTTATTGATGTACACGGCAGTTATGGTTTCGACGCCACGGCGCGCTGTCGAGCCGCTGCCCCGGCAGCCGCCCCTGCACCGCGACGGGGCGGTTTTGGCGGTGCAGCCAGCGCGCCTAGCGCTCCTTCCGCGCAGCATTGGAATGATCGCGTCTGCCCCGAGCGCGATGTCAGCAGCGCGCTGGCGCTCAATGCAGACGCCGCTAAAACCTTGCGTAGGCTCGGTTTTGCCGCCAGCGTCGCGGCGCCGGGCAGCGGCGTGTTACGCGGACAAAGTGCGCTGCTGAGCTTGCGCGACCAGCCCAGCCCGCAACAAAACCTGCTCGCCGCGCGGGTGGCGCAATACGCCGCTTTTGAAGCGGATTTCAGCTTCAGCGGCAGCTATCCGGGCTCTAAGATGGGCGCGATTGCCTTGCTTCGCCAGAGCTTTCTGGATGCCCGCTGGCAGCGCGATCTGAGCACATGGCAGCGCAAAAACGGCGGCGAACGCGCCGAAGCGAATGCCGCGTTAGATGCGCTATTGCCGGTGCTTGATGGTCGTCAGCCGATCGTCTTTGATGCCGACGATGAGCTGGATGTGGTGCGCGCCGCGCGCATCGCGCAGGAGTTTGCCGTGCCGCATGCCTGGGTACTCGGCATCGGCACCGAATATCGCGTGCTCGACCAACTGCCGGCTGGCGTGGGTTTGTTGTTACCGTTGAATTTCCCCAAAACACCGGCCGCAGACGATGCGGAGCTGGCACTTGAGCTGAGCTTGGCCGAGTTGGAGCACTGGCAATACGCGCCGTACAACGCCAGTAAGGTGGCCGCAGCGAAGCGCAGGTTTGCGTTCACGCTGGCCGGATTAGAAAAACCCGAAGAGGCCTTTTGGCCGGCGCTACGCAAGACCGTGCGTTATGGATTGAGCGAATCTCAGGCGCTCGCCGCATTGACCACCACCCCGGCCGAATTTCTCGGCGCGCAGGGCAAAATGGGTGAAATCAAAGCTGGGCAAGCCGCCAATCTGCTGATCGCCGATGGCAACTTGCTGAGCAGCGAGGATGCGCAGATTTTTGAAGTGTGGGTAGACGGCGCGCGCGACGAAATCAAAGCGCTGGACGCGCCGCAAATCAGCGGCATCTGGAACCTCGCCTGGATGGGTGGCAAAGGCCCAGCGCAATGGACTATCGAAGGCAAACCGGATGCGCTGAAGATCAAAACCGGCGATTCGGAAGGCAGCGCCAAACTCAACGGCACGCGTTTGCTGATCACCGCGCCCGCCCAATGGTTTGGCGAGGCCAGCGACGACAAAGCCACGCTGGAAGCGAGCCTGAGCGGCGAGCGCTTAGACGGCCGCTGGCTGAGCAGCGACGGCCGGGTGCGCAATTGGAGCGCCAATCGCAGCGGGCCGCTGGCGGAGAAAACTGCGGGTTCCGACCTTAAAGGCACTGCCAAAGACGGCGAAAAACTGGCCAAGAATGAAGGCAAAAGCGCGCCCATCGATCCACCGCCATTCCCGGCGCAGCGTTACCCGGCCGGCGATTTTGGGCGGCTGGGCTTACCCGCGCAAAATACCGTGCTGATCCGCTCGGCCAGCGTTTGGATGACCGGTGCAGACGGCGCGCTGGACAACACCGACGTGCTGATTGAGCGCGGCAAAATTAGCGCGGTGGGCCGCGATTTATCGGCACCGCGCGGCGCCATCGAGATCAACGGCAGCGGTCTGCACGTAACCCCTGGTTTGATTGACGCGCATTCGCATATTGCCGGCAGCGGCAATATCAACGAACCCAGCCACGCGATCACCTCGGAGGTGCGCTTGGGCGATATCGTCGATCCGACCGATATCAACATCTATCGCGAGTTAGCCGGCGGCACCACCACGTCGCATGTGCTGCATGGATCGGCCAATCCGATCGGCGGCCAGTCGCAGCTGATCAAACATCGCTGGGGCGCTGGCGCCGAAGGCCTGAAATTTGAAAACGCCATGCCCACGATCAAATTTGCGCTGGGCGAAAACGTCAAACAATCCAATTGGGGTGCGGTCGCGGTGCCGCGTTATCCACAAACGCGCATGGGCGTCGAACAACTATTAAACGATGCCTTCCAGCAGGCGCGCGCCTATGAAACCGCCCAGCGGCGCAAAAACGGCCCGCCGCAGCGCCGCGATCTACGCACCGAAGCGCTGGTGGAAATCCTCAACCAGCAACGATTGGTGCATATCCATGCGTATCGGCAAGACGAAATTCTGATGTTCGCGCGGCTTTCCGCACAGCTGGGATTCAAGGTGGCCGCCTTTCAGCATGTGCTGGAAGGCTACAAAGTGGCCGATGTATTGGCGGAAGTGGGCGCTGGCGCATCGACCTTTGCCGATTGGTGGGGTTTCAAAATGGAAACCGTCGATGCCATTCCCTACAACGCCGCCATCATGATGCGGCAAGGCGTGCTGACTTCGTTGAACTCCGATAGCAACGATCTTGGTCGCCGCTTGAACACCGAAGCAGGCAAAGTGGGCCAATACGGCGGCTTGTCCGATAGCGAAGCCTTGGCGATGGTCACCCGCAATCCAGCCCAACAGCTGCGCATTGATGATCGAGTTGGCAGCATCAAAGTCGGCATGGATGCCGATTTGGTGTTGTGGAGCCATCATCCCTTGTCGAGTTACGCGCAGCCGAAAAAGGTCTTTGTCGATGGCCGTGAGTATTTTGATCAGGCCACCGATCAAATCGAACAAGCCCGCGTCAGCGCAGCGCGCGCGCAATTGCTGCAAGCCGCGCTGGCACAAGCGCCGGGCGGCCCGCCGGAGCCCGGCGGGCCCGGCAAACCACGCATGCTGATTGACCCCAGCCGCTACGCGGTGCTTGATTCACGACTCGCCGCGTTGCGTGGCGCCTATCACAACGGCGAAGCCGTGCACTATTGCCAGAGCGAGCACTGACATGCGTATTCGAATGGCTGGCGCACTGCTCTCGCTATTGCTGGTCGCCACTCAGGCACCGGCCGCTACGCTGTACAGCGGCGCAAAACTTC
>CAZLSB010000314.1:0-4594 GCA_964561825.1 uncultured Xanthomonas sp. | reverse complement strand
GGGACAGCAGCCATCCGTCCATCAACAGCGTGACCAGTTGGGAAGGTGAAATCGGTGTTCTAGTCAGCGCCGCGCGCAAGCGCGCTCCCTCAAGAAACTAAGTCACATGCCGGGTTCATTTGAAGGCATTGCCGCAACCCTCCCCGAATATCGGGGAGGGATAAAGACCGGAACCTGAACGACTTTGACGCCAACCGACCTTACCTGCACTTACTCCCGACGCTTTACCGACGCAGGCCGACAATGCCGATCAGCATCACCCCAAATACCAGCAACAACAGTGCCTCGTTGCTCAAAGTGGGTACCGGTATCACCGCCGGCCCGGCGATCACCGTCAGCGTTGCTTGCGCCGGTGCCAGATTATTGCCATTGCTGGTGATCAACGATCCGGCAACCAAGATATTGACGTAAGTCCCTGGAGCGGCCGCGGTGACCGTCACGGTGATCGTGCAACTGCCATTAGCCGGTATGGTGCGACCCACTGGCAAGCTGACCGTATTGCCACCCGCCACCGCAAGCGGCGCACCCGTCCCACCGCAGGTAGTGCTGACATTGGGCAAGGCCGCGACCAGTACGCCATTTGGCAGGGTATCAACCAATGGCGCAGTCAGCGTGGCAATCAACGGATCCGGATTGTTCAGCGTGATGGTCAGTGTCGATAAACCACCGGCGTTAATCGTCGAGGGCGCGAAGGCCTTACTTAAAGTCGGTGCCAGCGGCGGGACTGGTATCACTATCAATGTCGCTTGCGCCGGTGCCAGATTATTGCCATTGCTGGTGATCAACGATCCGGCAACCAAGATATTGACGTAAGTCCCTGGAGCGGCCGCGGTGACCGTCACGGTGATCGTGCAACTGCCATTAGCCGGTATGGTGCGACCCACTGGCAAGCTGACCGTATTGCCACCCGCCACCGCAAGCGGCGCACCCGTCCCACCGCAGGTAGTGCTGACATTGGGCAAGGCCGCGACCAGTACGCCATTTGGCAGGGTATCAACCAATGGCGCAGTCAGCGTGGCAATCAACGGATCCGGATTGTTCAGCGTGATGGTCAGTGTCGATAAACCACCGGCGTTAATCGTCGAAGGCGCGAAGGCCTTACTTAAGATCGGGGCCAGCCGAGGTACCGCTATCACTGTCAATGTCGCCAGCGCCGGTGCCAGATTATTACCATTGCTGGTCATCAACGATCCGGAGACCAAGGTGTTGACGTAACCTCCTGGAGCGGCCGCGGTGACCCTCACCGTGATCGTGCAACTGCCATTGGCAATGATCGTGCTCCCTGCAGGCAAACTAATGCTGCTGCTCCCCGGCGTGGCGACAGGCACACCCAATACGCCACAGGTGCTGCTGGCGTTCGGTATGGGCGCGATCAAAACACCGTTTGGCAGGTTATCAATCAACGGCGCAGTCAAAGTGGCGATGACTGAATGCGGGTTGTTCAGGGTGATCGTCAACGTGGACAAACCATTGGCACTGATGGTCGCTGGGCTGAAGGCTTTGCCGAGGACCGGCGGCGGAATGGCCGAGACCACCGTCAGCGTAGCAATCGCAGGCGCTGGATTGTTGCCGTTGCTGGTCTGCAGTGCGCCGGCGATCAGCGTGTTGATGTAGCTGCCGCCGAGTGCTGCGCTGACACTGACGATCAGCGTGCAACTGCCATTGCCCGGGATGGTGCGACCGGCGGGCAGTGTTACCGAGTTTGAGCCGGAGACGGCCACGATCGGAGCTACGCCTCCGCAGGTCGAACTGGCATTCGGTAGCGCCGCGATCAGCACGCCGCTAGGCAAGGTATCGATCAACGGTGCGGTCAGGGTTGCGATCGCGGGATTCGGATTACTCAAGGTAACGGTGAGGATCGAGGTACCGCCAGCGTTAATGGTCGATGGTGTGAAGGATTTGCTTAGCTCGGGTGCCACTGGACCGATCGCCAATACAGTCAATGATGCTACCGCAGGCAAGGCGTTGTTGCCGTTATTGGTCACCAGCGCACCGGCGTTCAGCGTATTGATGTAGGTGCCAGCGAGCGCCGCGCTGACGTCAAAGCTGAAGTTGCAACTGCCGTTGGCAGGAATACTGCGGCCAGCTGGCAAACTCGCGCTGCCCGCGCCCGCTATCGCGATGGGCGCTCCGACTCCGCCACAGTTGGTGCTGGCGTTCGGCAGCGCGGCAATCAGCACGCCGATAGGTAAAGTGTCGAGCAGGGGCGAACTCAGCGTCGCAATCACAGAGTGCGGATTGCTCAACGTGATGGTCAGCGTCGATACGCCGCCCGCATTAATGACCGATGGATTAAAAGCCTTGCCTAGCGTCGGCGGTGGGACCAAGCCGACCACTGTCAACGTGGCGACCGCTGGCGCTAAGTTTGCTCCGTTACTGGTCTGCAAAGCACCGCTGGCCAGCGTATTGATGTACTGGCCATTGGCGGCCGCTGTGACATTCACGCTCAGGGTGCAGTTGCCGTCACTGGGAATCGTGCGTCCGGCGGGCAAGCTCACACTATTGCCACCCGCGGTGGCCAATGGAGCACCGCTGCCGCCGCACGTGGTGCTTAAGTTGGGCAGTGGCGCAATGACCACGCCGAGAGGCAAGGTATCCACCAGCGCCGACGTTAAGGTCGCCACGCTGGGATTGGGATTGCTCAGCGTGATGGTCAATGTCGATACGCCGCCGGCCAAGATGGTGGCCAGATTGAACTCTTTGCTCAATGCTGGCGCATTACCTACCAAACTGCACACGGTGACTGCGTTGCTATCCAAAGTAACGGCGGCATTGCGCGCCAACAGCCGGCCGCTGACTGTAGAGCCCGTGGTCACAGTGATACTGGCCAGCGCCAAGATGCTGCCGACGAAGCTGGTGCCGGTGCCTAGGGTTGCCGAACTGCCCACTTGCCAATACACATTGCAATTCTGACCGCCGTTGATCACTTGAACCACCGCGTTACTGCCAGTGGTTAGCGTGCTGCCAGCCTGAAAAATGAACTCCGCATTCGGATCACCCTGGGCGTCCAGCGTCAGCGTACCGGACAGGCCCAACGAGGTCGCCGCGCAGTAAACGCCGGGAAACAAGGTCATGCCAGCAAGATCGGTGGTCACCACCGTGCCACAAGGGCGACCCGCCAGCGAGTTATACGCAGTGGTGAGATCTAGTTTTGCTTGCACCGCAACCGCATCGTTGAAATGGCTGGTACCAATCACTTGGCCGGGCGGAAAGCCGGTGACCGAGCTTTGGGTGTTGGGCGAAATACCCAGATCACCCAGCACAATGCTCGGGCCGGTGCTGGTGATGGCGGATGCAGCGAGCACACCAAACGGCGCAGCAGTAGCTAAGTCAACCGTCTGCGCCCAGCCGGGCACGAAAGCGAATAGGCCGACTGCAGAAACGGCGATGCGGGCGCCGCATTGGCCCAAGAACGCGGTGAGCCGATCTTCAATGGGGTTGCCACGAGATTGGTTGAATTGAAATTTCAAGGGGAATTTCATCGGTTTTCCTGTCGGCAGCTGAAGTTTTTTGTTGTTAGATGCTGTTCTTAGTCACACCGTTTGCCTGCGAATGGGAAAACGGGCTGTCCAAAACGCTTGTATAAGAGCCATGAACACGACGCGCACACGCTGAGTCTGTTCCAAATTTCTCCGAGCACCACTTTAACCTTTATCGACAGGGTTTTTCCAACACAGCGAAGCGGAAACAGCCTTAAGCGTGCAAAAAAAACTCATTCATGGCTTAAGTCGTTGTGTCTTCGTGGATTTGGATACTGTTTCCAAAAGATCTTTGCCGCCAGCATGACTCGCGACTCCCACACGGTCAGCACCACGCGATTCCTGCGACGCCATCTGCAATCTGCGCGCGCCAACGCACAGAGTGATTTGGACGTGCAGGTTTAGTCTGCGCAAAGTGTGCCGTCAGGCAGTGAACCCGCAATTACGGCGCGCTATTTTGGTCCCATGTTGCAAACACACAGTCAGCGCGATCAATCGCACGCACTTCCCTCTAGACCAGGAAATACCCATGAATACCGTAACCAAACTAAATCAAGACGCAACGCAAGAAACAGTCGTTCCGGTGCGCCACGAAGACCGTGATACACACGCCGTGGGCACAAGCTTAGGCGCGGTCGCGGGTGGTGTTGCTGGCGCGGCAGCCGGTGTGGCCGCATCTGCCGCGACTGGAATTGCCACAGGAACTGTGCTGGGCGGGCCAATTGGCGGCGCCATTGGCTTGGTTGCAGGCGCCCTAGTCGGCGGTGTATTGGGCAGCGAAGCAGGCGAAGCAGTGAACCCTAGCGACGAGGCCTTGTATTGGAGCACCTCGTACCAGACCGAGCCGTATTACGTCAGCACCTATTCGTTTGACGATTATCTGCCGGCCTATCGAACCGGTTACGAGGGTTACCATCGCTATGCCGGTAAATCCTACGAGGATGTGGAAGGGCATCTGCAAGAAGATTACATCGGCAACCGCGGCAATTCCCGATTGGCTTGGGAAGAAGCACAACACGCAACCCGTTCGGCTTGGAATCGTTTGGGCAGCGTCAATCGCAATGCGGTGAACTGAGCTAAAGATTGCACGCCTGCAAACAGTGCTTGCAGGCGTG
>CAZLSB010000313.1:0-4596 GCA_964561825.1 uncultured Xanthomonas sp. | reverse complement strand
CGATCGGCGTGAACGCCTTGCTGGAGGTGGTGGACTACGCGCTGAAGTAGGAGTTATTAGCGATTCAAGAAGAAGCTGAACACCATGTCGGCGACCAAAATGGCGCAAATGCTCAAGACGACGGCGCGGGTGGTGGCGCGGCCTACACCCTCGGCGCCGCCGCTGACGGAGAATCCGGTGGCCACGCCGATCAGCACGATCAACACCCCAAACACCACACTTTTGATCAAACCCTGGTTGATGTCCCAGGGTTCCAGCACAATCAGGCATTGATACAAAAAGCCCGACAGACTCATATCGACTGCCGATAACGCATACAGCGCGCCGCCAACGATGGCAAAAAAATCGGCGATCAGCGTCAGGCAGGGCATCATCACAATCGCGGCAATCATCGGTGGCGCGGCCAGATAACGCACTGGCTCCACGCCGATCACCCGCAGCGCATCCACTTCTTGCGAAACACTCATCGAACCAATGCGCGCCGCCAGCGCCGACGCGGTGCGACCGGCGATAACAATGCCGGTGATCAACGGCCCAAATTCACGCGTCACCCCGATTCCTAACCCGACAACGATGGCGCTCTCCGCGCCGAAACGCTCCAACTGCGCGATGCCGTTGATGGCTAACGACAAACCAATGGTCACCGCGAGCAGCGCGACGATCGGCACCGCATCGACGCCGATCTGCCTGATCTGCTCAAACACCGCCTTGATCCGCAACGGCTGAGCTTCCCGCCACCCAAAGAAGGTGTAGTAAAAAGTTTCGATCAACAAGGCACCGAAATAGCCGAGTTCATCGACCATCCGCATGGTGCCGCGGCCGAAATTGGAGATGCCGTTGTAGAGGGAGCTCATTGAACCTAGAAACCTCAGCGCGAAGCGTGCTCCGCTTTTCGTAGAGCGGAGCTAACTCCGCTGCCTTTGCCACTTTTGCCGCTTCGGCTAAGACCGATCAGGCTCAGAGGCGACTTGAGCCGGTATCACTTCACCGCGTCTTCCAGCGTCGCAAAAATCGGAAATACCCGATCTAACCGCGCCAATTCGAGCACCGCATGCACCGGTTTGCTGACCGCGACCAGGCTAAAACGCTGGCTCTTGCCACGCGAATTTTGAAAACCTTCAACTAATGCAGCGATTCCGGATGAATCGATGTAGCTGACCTGCGACAAATCGATCGCCACGTGGCGGCCGGTAGCCAATGCCTCTAACACTGCTTTGCGCAGTTTTTGCGACCAGGACAAGTCCACCTCACCGCGTACCCGCAGCAGGCGCACGCCGAGTTGGTCTACGGTCGAGCAGTCGTTCACATCGCTCACGTTTGGCTCCTGGATAGATACGAATAGGTAGGGTTGATCATGGCAGGCGCTTGATCATAGTCAGCAGATTACCAGTGCCATCCTCGGGCCGTTGAAAAACCCAACGATCCATCACGCTGTCAATCAGATTAATGCCCAGTCCACCGGGGCGGCATTCGGACAGATCGCGCGGTTTGATCTTAGCCGGATCCACCGGCTGCGCATAATCGCGTAGTTCAAAACGCACCGCGTCGTGGTCTAACCACACGGACAGTTCGACGCGACCATCGTAGCAACCTTGATAGGCATGGCGGATAACGTTGGCGACGGCTTCGTCAATCGCCAGAACGATGCGCTGGCGTTGTTCATCGTTAAAGCCCAATTGTTTGACCACTTCGGACACTTTGCGGCGCACCAGACGCAGATTTTCCGGATCGCTGGAGCCGGCCAGACCACCCAGGTAACGCGAGGCCGCGCCGTCGTCGGCAATCAGCATCAGCGTGGTGTCGTCGGCCAATGACATTTTTCGCAAGGTACCGACCATCGCGCGTACCCGCGCACGCGGGCTCAAGCCCGACACGCGGTCGATCAATTGACGCACGCCTTCCATGCCAATCGGTTTGCGATCCGCACCACGCACATCGGTAACCCCGTCGGAAAACGCGTACAAACAGCCGCCGGCGAGCGCCATGCTTTCGCTGCTATAGCCAAAATCGCCCAAAATTCCGAGTGGTGGACCGTCGGCGCGTAACTCGCGCATGGTCTGATCGCCACGGCGCAGTAAGAGCGGCGGAAAACCGGCATTAGCCAATTCGATCATGCTGGTATGCGGATCGTAATAGCCGGCCACGGCGCAAACAAACATGCCACGGGTGACGGTCGATGCCAACTCGCGATTGACTTTGCTCAGCCATTCACCCGGCGCTGTGCCATCTTTGCCGACCCAACGCAGGCAGCTTGATGCGCGCACCATCAAAAGCGCCGCATCCATGCCCTTGCCGGCCACATCACCAATGCAAAACGCGATGCGCCCATCCGGCAGATCGAAAAAGTCGAAAAAATCGCCGGAAATTTCGCGCGCCGGCAAATTCAGCGCAGTAATCGGGAAATTATGTCGGCGCGCTGGCAGCAGGGTTTTTTGCATCTGCCTAGCCAGTTGAAACTCGCGTTTGATGCGATTTTGTTCGACCAATTCTCGCATCAGCCGCGCATTATTGAGCGCCAGCGCAGTCGGCACCGCCAATAAACGCAAAACATTGGCATCGTGCGTATCAAACAAGGCGCCATCGCGTTTATTCAGCACTTGCAGCGCGCCAATCGCGCCATCGGCGGTATCGAGCGGCGCGCAGAGGATTGAGCGCGATTGGAAACCGCGCTGATCGCCTAAGTAATCGGGGTCGTTACGCGTATCACGGACCATCTGCACGCGATTTTCGGCAATGGTGCGGCCAACAATGCCGCGTCCAGCTTGCACGCGCAAACCCACCACGTCGACTGGCCCAGCGCAAGCTCGGCAGACAATATCGCCGGCTTGTGGATCGGTCAGAAACACCGCTGCGGCTTCGGCGTTCATGTGGTCGGCAATTTGCACCACCGCCTTACGCAAGGTTTCGCCTACATCCAGGGATGCTGCAAAGGCTTGACTGAAATCGGCCAGGATGCCGACTTCTTCGGGTCCGATCCGCGCCAAACCGGTACGCACCGGGATGAGGGCGGCGGCGGCACTCACGGCGCGGCCCCCGGGGCTGGCGGAGCGGCGCGACGGCGCAGTCGGCGCCAGGCCCACATGCTAGGACCGCTAGCGACGTATACCAGTCCGATCGCCAACAGCATGGACGGCGGATGCGCGGCGACCGGGACGATGGCAATCACGACGACCAAGATCCAGAAGAAAGGGACTTTTTCGGGCCACACCTTGAAGCTGTAATAAGGAATGCGGCTGACCATCAGCAAAGCCAAGCTCAAGGTCAGCAGCAGCGCCATCCACCGCACATTGCCGCCGATCAGCGCGAAGTTCTCCATCGCCCAGACGAAAGCCATCAAACACCCTGCCGCTGCCGGGCTGGCTAGGCCGGTGAAAAAACGTTTGTCGCTATGTCCAACCTGCGTATTGAAGCGCGCCAATCGCAAGGCGGCGCACGCGGTGTAAAGAAAAGCGATGAGCCAGCCCAGTTTGCCGGTGAAATTGCCGTACTCGCGCAATCCGGCCAAGGCCCACATATAAACGACCAGCGCCGGTGCTAAGCCAAAACTGATCAAATCGGACAGACTGTCGTACTGCACGCCGAACTCGCTTTGCGTGTTGGTCATGCGCGCCACGCGGCCGTCCAGGCCATCAAACAAGGCGGCGACGAACACCGCGGTGACCGCCGGCACAAACTGGCCATTGATCGCGGCAACGATCGCATAGAAGCCAGAAAACAGCGCGCCGGTCGTTAGCAGGTTGGGCAGCAGGTAAATTCCAGGCGGACGCCGCCTGGTTGGTGGCTCAACTTCATTCATCGATCAACTTTGCGATGGCGGATAGCGACCGCCGCGGACGCGCATTGTATAACTGCGGGGCGTAGATGGTCTTTCTGGAGTACTGCGATATGCGCTTGATGACTGTATTTCTGATGATTTCCCTGGCTTTGTGCAACTTTGCCGTTGCCCAAGTGCCTCCTAAACAAACCAAGATGTACAAATGGGTGGATGAGAACGGCACCGTGCATTACTCAACCAGCCCAGACACACCTGCCGCAGCGGAAGAATTGACGCTGCTCAAAGGGCCCGCCAAGCCTGAGGTGGGGCCGGTTGCGGCGGTTGCCGATCCGGAAGAAATTGCGCGCTGTGAACAATTGCGCAAGAACTTGCGGTTATTGGAGAGCTCCAACACGCAGTTGGAGATCGAAGAAGCTGGCAAACGTCGGCCAATGACGGCTGAGGAGCGCGCGCCGCAGCTGAAAGCGACGCGCGAGATGCTGGAGCGCTGCACCAGCGTGCCAGCACCAACGCCGTAGGCAATTCCATGCGGCGCGCGCAAACCGGCATCAGCTGGCCATTGGCCTTGCTGGTGCTGGCTTTGCTACTGGGCGCCGCGTGGGCGTGGTGGACTTACGCCCCAGAAACGCTGCCCGCGGCGCTGCGTGCGCAGCGGCCGAGTGCCGACACGTCGCCACCGTTGTACAAGTGGAAAGACGAACGCGGGCAATGGAATATCACCGATCGCCCACCGCCCGGACGAACTTACGAAACGGTGATCGTTGATCCCGGCACCAATGTGCTGCCCAGTGGCGTGCCACCGGAGCCGCAGTAATCCTAGC
>CAZLSB010000312.1:0-4596 GCA_964561825.1 uncultured Xanthomonas sp. | reverse complement strand
GTTTGCGTGCAGGTCAGCGTCGCCGTGGTCGCCGCTGCTTGCGGAGCGCAGGTCAAACCAATCGCTGCCGTGGTCGTGGTGATCGTTTGGCTGGCATTGCTGGTGATTGTGAAGTTGCTTGGTGCAGTCGGCAGGATGCTGCAGGCGAAGTTCGTGCTGCCCGAACCTTGAGCCGGCGTGGTGATCGTTGGCGTAACCGATCCTGTTCCCGCAGTCAGCGTCGTGTCTGCAACCGCCGCGACTGGCGCAAGCTGGGCAACGGGCAGGGCGGAGTTTCCGGTCAACACTGCAGTGACCGAAGACGTGCCGCTGGGGGGAATGACGAGATTCCATTGGAACGCACCGGTGAAATCGTTGCCAAACGCGGGTAGAGCAGTATTGTCGAAGTTGTCGACAGCTGCGTTTCCGAGCACACCGAACACATCGGTCGTTGTAGAGAACGGCCTCACCAAAAACGCATTGGCAGAAGGATTGAGCCCACCGTACTCTGCGAATTCACCGCCCGTATTTATGATTCGGATGCGGTCGTTCGGGTTCAGCAAGGTTGCATTGTTAGTACTACCGTTCACATCGAAGTCCGCGCCGTGGAACAAACTGATTGTGAGCGGGTTGACCGCGCTCAGATTAGTGATAGACATAGTCAAGACAAGTTGGCCAGAACCGGCAGCCGCGCTGGTCAGCGCCAGCGTATTGGTCGCGCTGAACAGACCACGGGTCGAAACGTCCGTCCAAGTGATGGTTCCGGCGGCACCTGCACAATTAGTCGTTGTGGGTACAGGGAAGAAAGACTCCTGAGTGTCTCCCGCTACCCGGAACCACCAGCCGTCTTCAAACAGGTAGTCACTGGTGCCGACACCGATGAAGTTGGAGGTTTGCGTACCGTCGTAGTGTAACGTCGCGGGTATCGTGTAGCTGGCTGCTGCCGCCGTGACCGTGCAAAGTTGTGCCCAAGCAGCTTGCGAAAAAAGAGCCGTTAACCCGATGCTCGCGATGACCGCGGCGGTTTGCAAAACGCGCATAAACACTTCCCCTGAGAGCGGGCCGCACGCGCGACCGACGCGGGGGGAGACTAGCAGCCTGTCGGACTTTCCTCGCGAGTGCGCCGGAAGTCCTTTGGGCGATCAGTTCTACTCATCCTCGAATTTATTTTGAAGGCTTGGGCTCTACTTTCGAGTCTGCGTTATGCCAAAAGGCCGTCCGGCCCTGCGGGTTGTACGTCGCAACGGCGTCTGCGGCGTTGCGACCCTTGCCAATGCAGGAGCCATTGGCTGCGCGCCGCGCCTTGCATCCGCTTAAGCCACCCAACGCATCTCACGCGCAAAGTCCGACAGGCTGCTAGCCAACTCTCACAAAAAATGGATCGGTTACTCGCTCCGATCCGCATCTTTGGTGAGCGGAGTTCGCTGCGCTGCTGTTGCACTGAAAAGCAAAAAGGGCGGCGGAGCAAGCTCCGCCCTACCAAAACCGGCACCACTAAACCGCGTCGCTCTGCCAAAAAACGGCAACCCCAGGCTGGTGCACGCTCGCCATCGCGTGCCAGACCTCGCACCAAAGCAGTGCGCAAACGCATTTTGTCGCCAACAAGCCTTGACGTGCTGGATTTAGCTGGGCAGCCTCCGAAACAAAGCACCAGGGGCGGATCAATGAGCGCGGCTGGTTTTGATGAAATGCAGGGCCCCGATGGCACGCGCGCACCCTACGCGCTCGTGGATGCTTGGCTGAAGTCCTTGCCACGCGAACAACTGGCGTTGAAACGGCGCGAAGCCGAAGGCTTGTTTCGGCGTATCGGCATTACCTTTGCGGTGTACACCGAAGGTGGTGATCCGGAGCGTTTAATTCCTTTTGATTTAATCCCGCGCGTGTTGGCGCAAGCCGAATGGCAACGCCTCAAGCTAGGTCTAGAACAACGCGTCAAAGCGCTCAACGCGTTTATTCACGACGTCTACCATAATCGGGAAATCCTGCGTGCCGGCCGCGTGCCAGAAAGTCTAATTTTAAACAACCCGCAGTTTCGGCCAGAAATGGCGGGCCTTGATTTGCCAGGCCATATCTATTCGCATATTGCGGGTATTGATATGGTGCGCACAGGGCCTGATGAATATTACGTCTTGGAAGACAATTGCCGCACGCCATCGGGCGTGTCGTATATGGTGGAAAACCGCGAAGTGATGCTGCGGCTATTTCCTGATTTGTTTCGGCGTGGTCTGGTTGCACCGGTTGCACATTATCCAGATGAATTACTTGAAACGCTACGCTCGGTCCCACCGCCCAATTGTCGCGGCGAACCAACCGTGGTGCTGCTCACCGCCGGTATTCATAATAGCGCCTACTACGAGCACGCCTTTCTCGCCGATGAAATGGGAATCGAACTGGTTGAAGGCGCCGACCTGTTAGTCAAAAATGATATCTGTTATATGCGCACCACGCGTGGGCTGGCGCGCGTCGATGTGATTTATCGTCGAATTGACGACGACTTCCTTGATCCTTTGGTCTTCAACCCAGAATCCATGCTCGGCGTACCCGGTTTATATTTCGCCTACCGCGCGGGCAACGTGAATCTTGCCAATGCAATAGGCGCCGGTATTGCCGACGATAAAGCCGTGTACATTCATGTGCCGGAGATGATTCGTTTCTACTTGGGCGAACAACCCTTATTATCGAACGTACCGACTTTTGATTGCCGCAACCCAGACGAATTACAGCACGTGCTCGCCAATCTTAAAGATCTCGTGGTCAAAGAAGTGCATGGTTCCGGCGGTTATGGCATGTTAGTAGGCCCACAGGCCACACGCGAACAATTAGCCCAGTTCACCGCGCTACTCAAATCACGTCCTTACGATTACATTGCGCAACCCACGCTGGCGCTGTCCACCGTGCCGACGTTTGTCGAACAAGGCATTGCGCCGCGCCACGTGGATTTGCGCCCTTTTGTGCTGAGCGGTGGCGATAGAATCCGAATCGTGCCGGGCGGCTTAACTCGCGTGGCGCTGCGGGAAGGCTCGCTGGTGGTGAATTCCTCGCAAGGTGGTGGCACCAAAGATACCTGGGTACTTGAGGGGCCAGGCTGATGTTAGCGCGCACTGCGGAAAGTCTATTTTGGTTGGCACGCTATTTGGAGCGCGCCGATTATGTTGCGCGATTATTGCAGGGCGCTGCGCACATGAGCGCCGCACGCGTGGATGCCGATCGCAGCAGTGAATGGGAATCAGCCATTTTGGCATCCGGCGCAGAAAATGCGTTTAGCGCGCGTCACGCACTAGTGTCGGCGCCGGCGGTTATCGACTACCTGGCCTTCGATACCAGCAATCCCTCCTCCATCGTCAGCTGCATCGAAACTGCCCGGCGTAACGCCCGCACGGTGCGCACCGCACTGACCGCCGATATGTGGGACGCCATTAATAGCACTTGGTTGGAATTGCGCAATTTCGATCCGGAGCAGATGGATGATGATCGCCTAGCTGCGTTTCTCGATTGGGTCAAAGCGCGCACCGGTTTATTTCATGGTGTGTATGCCAGCACCATGTTACGCAATGATGGTTTCTACTTCACCCGCTTGGGACAGTTTTTGGAGCGCGCCGATAACAGTGCACGCTTGCTGGATGTGAAATACCACGTACGTCTACCGCACGCCGAAGACGTGGGTGGCTTAGTCGACTATTATCAGTGGCTTGCGATCTTGCGCGTGGTTGGGGCACGGCGCGCTTATCGGGTTTTATTCAAAGCCAAGGTGGCGCCTATCCACGTCGCCGAACTGATTATCTTGCGCCCGGAATTCCCGCGTTCACTGGTATTTTGTTTCGAACAGATTACCACGCAGTTGGATCGTATTAATGGTCAAGACCCGCAGCGCAGTGCGGAGGGAAAACGTTTGGCGCACTCGCTCTATGCGCAACTACGCTTTGGACGTATCGACCATATTTTCAACAGTGGCCTGCACGAATACCTGAGTGATGTCATCGTCCGCAGCGACGAATTGGGTCTCGAAATTGCTAGGGGGTACTTATTTTGAAGCTCAATGAGTCCTTAATCAATGCTGCGAGTGGGAATCACCAGAGATGCAACTGACCATTCACCACGGCACCATTTATCGTTATGGCGAAGCCGCGCAGCGCGTGTTTCAAGCGCTGCGTTTGTGGCCTATTCCCGGCGGCGGTCAGGTTATTCGCGATTGGCGAGTAGAAATTGACGGTCAAAAAGTTCGCCCCAGCTGTCGCGATGGTTTTGGCAATCCGGCCGCCACCCATATTGTCGACGGCCCGGTTGCCGAGTTGTCCATTGTCGTTTATGCCGAAGTGGATACCCAAGATCGGCAAGGCGTGCTGGGAGAAGCGGTGGAATCCCTGCCACCGGCGTTTTATTTGAACAGCACCGCGCTGACGGCGATTGACGCAAGCTTGCAAGACTTGGCTGAAACGCATCGCGATGCCAGTGGCGGCGAAATCGCCCAAGTGCACCGCTTGTGTGCAGCGGTGCGCGATCGTATCGATTACCGCACTGACACCACGCATGTGGCGACATCGGCCGCGCAAGCGCTGGCGACCGGCACGGGCGTGTGCCAAGACCATGCCCATGTGCTGATCGCAGCCGCCCGCGCAC
>CAZLSB010000311.1:0-4620 GCA_964561825.1 uncultured Xanthomonas sp. | reverse complement strand
CGGGTTCAGGTCGACATAGGTCATCGCCGACAGCACGGCGGTCTGGTCAAGCAGTGTCTGGCACTTGCACCTAGAAACCTCAGTTGACCGCTTCTCGATGTGCATAGCACCATGATTCTGTTGGCTTTTCAGCAATTTCGCTCGTTCACCCATTGGGTGAGTACGCTACAGGGCAGATTGCACGGTTGTGGCTGCACATGGCTGCGTTGCAACTCGCTGGAATGGAACAACCATTCCGCCGGTCTGGCGGCCGATTCGAATTGCGCGCCGAAACGGCGTCGAAATGTGGCCAAGGTGTCGTGATCAGGATGCAGATTGCAAGCGAGATAACGAAACGCCAAAGAGTCGTAGGTGGCGTTTTCGATCTTGCGGCTGGAGAACGTGCCGGTGGCATAGCCGTAGATCAGCAAACTGAGCAAGCACGCAGGGTGGTACGCCGCGCTGCCACGACCCGCATACGCATATTCGATCTGAGAAAGGTCCAAACGCTCGACCACCGCGGCGACGTAACGCGCCAAGTGCGCCTCAGGCACCCAATCCTGCACCGAAGGCGGCAGCATCCAGTCAGTATCTCGATCTATCGGCCGGAAGCGACTCACTGGCTGCACCACCATAACTAACTGATTATAATAATATTTATCGCACAGATTGGGAAAATATGGGGAATTTTAAGTCCGACAGGCTGCTAGCTTAAATTGGCGCGTCAACTGGCGCCCGGATTCGCTGACCATCAGAAGGCGCGCCTGCCCGCAGCGTTAACCGCTGACTGAAGACGGTAGCTTCGATTCCAGACGGAGCTGGCAAATTGCGGTAGCGTAGCGGCTGAAGCTGATATCGCCTGGCAGAGGTTTCTAGAATGATGCGCAGCGCCCTGTTTTTGATGGTTTTGTTGTGCTGCGCAAGCGCGAGTGCGCAGACCGTCTACAAGTGCACCGACGAACGCGGCACCGTGGTGTTTTCGCAGCGCCCGTGTGCGCAAGACCCCAACAGCGTGCAGACGGTGGATGTCTCTAGATCGATGAAAACCGGCTCCGGCGGGTCGGTAGCCGAGCAAGGCGAGTTTGCCAAAATGAACGAGGTACGACGCCGCTGTGAGGCCAGAACCAAGGCGGTCACCCAGCGTTATGCGGAATCCTTTGATCGACTTGCTGCTGAAATCACTGTGTTGGAAGCGCGCATGTCGGCAGCCAGCGATACGGCGGCAGATGCGACCCGCGAAGCGGCGGTGCGCCAACAAATCAGTGGTTTGGTCGCCGAGCGTGGCACCTTGAAGAGTGCTGAAGTGCAGGAACAGGCTGACAATCGCAAGCAATGTCGCGATGAAGAGCGCGATGAAGCCGATCGCCAAGCCACGTTGCGCAGCGCACGCGATGGCTCAGAGGCACTTGCAAAAGACCAAGCAGATGCTAAAGCTAAACAAAAAGCGCAGGACAAAGCGAAGGCTGATAACGGATTAGTGGCTCCGCTGCCGCCAGTGCCAACTGCAGATCCGAAACTGGAAAAGGATCTCGGCGGCTGAACGCGGGCGCGGGAACGGCGATGCAATTGAGCGATATTCTTGTCCGGTTCCCATTCCTTTAACGGGTGATTGCCAAAACCATAACCACCGTATTATCCGCGCACTCAATTTGGAGCCTTACGATGACGCAACTGCGCGTACCTGTTTCTTACGGCGAGTTGATCGACAAAATCAGCATTCTGGAGATCAAGGCGCAACGAATTGGCGATGCCGTGAAACTCGCCAACGTCGAAAAAGAACTGCGGGTCCTGCTGGAAACCTGGCAAGCTGATGCGGCTTCGCGCGGGCCGAGCATCGAAGATTTGTGGAACGCTTTGCGCGCCGTGAATAGCCAGTTGTGGGACATCGAAGACCGCATACGCGTCAAGGAATCACACGCTTTGTTCGATGCTGAATTCATCGAATTGGCGCGTGCGGTGTATGTCATCAACGACGACCGCGCGCGGCTGAAAAAAGAAATGAATCTGCGCTTGGGCTCGGATTTGGTAGAAGAAAAATCTTACGCCGATTACAGCCGAGTGGGCTTGGCGCAGCGCAGTAAGTAGTAAGCAGTAAGGCGCTTTAAAGCCGCAAGTCGTTGATTCGTAATTGCGAGGCGCGCGCCGTGAGAAGCGGCAATCATGCTCGGACTGTGCGCGTCGCGTGGCAATCCATTGACTTTCGGGACAAGGCGAAGTCGCTGGATTGCCGCAGTCGCTTAAGGCTCCCTCGCAAAGACGAGCATTGTGGGTGAGCAGGCGCATGCTGGCCGAGTCTGCGAACGCACGGCGCTTGTCGCCGGGCCGGACGGGTTGGGGAAGGGAAGGCAAGAAACCTCAGGCCCCTGGCAAAACCAGTCCCTTCGGCATCTGGTAACCCATCACGAAGCTGTGGCAGGCTTCGGCATCTAGCGGCCTTGCCAGCCAATAGCCCTGAATTTCATCGCAATTTTCGCCGCGCAAGAAGTTCAATTGGTGGTCCGTCTCGACACCTTCGGCCACTACGCTCAAGCCCAAAGAATGCGCCATTAGCACAATGGTCGAAGTCAGCACCTCATCGTCGACGTTGTGTTCGATGCCATCAATGAAACTCTTGTCGATCTTCACGGTATCGATGGCCAAACCGCGCAGATAACTGAGCGACGAATAGCCGGTACCAAAATCGTCGATCGCCACGCGCACGCCGGTTTCACGCAGTTCAGCAATGGTTTGGCTGGTGCGTTTGGGATCGGCCATCAGCGCACTTTCGGTCAGTTCGATTTCCAGCCAATTGGGCGCCAATCCATGGCCGTCCAACACCATTTTCACCATCTCGGAAAATCCACCACGGGTTAATTGCACCGCCGATACGTTCACCGCAATTCGTGTGGTGGGCATGCCAGCATCAGCCCAGGCACGCGCTTGCGAGAGAGCTTGGCGCAAGGCCCACTCGCCCAGTTGCAAGATCAGGCCGGTTTCTTCGGCGACTGGAATAAATCGCGACGGCGGCACGTGCCCTAGTTCTGCCGAACGCCAGCGCAGCAGCGCTTCCATTCCGCTGATTCGGCCGCTGCGCAAACTCAGCTTGGGTTGATAGACCAGGCGCAACTCATCCCGATCTAGAGCTTTGCGTAGTGCCGATTCCATCCGCGTGCGTTCGCTGGCGTCTTCTGCCATGCGCACCGAATAAACGCGATAGGTGTTACGTCCGCGCGCTTTGGCGTCGTACATCGCGGCGTCAGCGTGGCGCAATAGCTCGTCCATGTTGCGACCGTGATCCGGAAAATACGCAATGCCTATCGACGGAGAAATCGCAATCTCGTGGCCGGCAACCAGCAATGGCCCGGCGAAGGCATCGAGAATCTCGCTCGCTAGGCGTTCGACGCCCTCATTGCTGGTATCGCCGGTAGCGATGACGGTGAATTCATCACCGCCAAAGCGCGCCACGTTTTGCGCATCACCCACCACATGGGTCAGGCGCTTGGCGGCTTGGCGCAACAACTCGTCGCCAGCCGAATGCCCCAGCGAATCGTTGATGTGCTTGAAACGATCCAGATCCATGAACATCAGCGCGAAGCGGCGACTGCCACCGGTGTCGATTTTTTGCCGCAGGCGTTGCCGCAAAAATGCGCGATTGGGTAAGGATGTCAATTGGTCAAAATGCGCCAAATAACGCAAGCGCTGCTCTGCGCGCTTGCGATCGGTGACGTCGGCCAGCACTCCAACAAAATGGCTGCGCGCCCCTTCAGGTGACAACACCTCAGCAATTTGCAACCACGCGAGAAATGCGTCTCCTGATCGGCGTTGTTGCCACATTTCGCCAGACCAATTGCCCCGCTGCAAAAGTTGCTCGCGCATGTCCAGATAAAAGACGCGCGGGTGTTTGGGAGAATCCAGCAAACTCGCCGATTGGCCGTGCAGCTCATCGGCGGTGTAACCGGTGAGGCGCAAAAAAGCCGGGTTGGCCGATACAAAGTGAAAATTCAGATCGGTGATGCACACGCCTTCCAGCATGTGTTTGATCACTTCGGCACTAATCCGGCGCTGCGCATCGTCAGCGCGTTCGCGCTCAATGACGCGAAAAGTACCGGCCACCAAAGTCGGTTTTCCCGCCCCATCAAAAGACACCGCACGCCCTCTAGCGCGCACCCAGTTCCACGCTCCAGTGCTATCACGCAGGCGATATTCGACTTCGTATTGCTCAGCACCTAGGCCGGCGGTGTGGGTGGCAATCGCCGCTTCCACGCGGGCTCGATCATCACGATGGATAACCCGGGCACGCCACTCGGACGCTTTCACCGAGGTTCGGCCGCTGAAGCCGAGCATCGGTGTCGCGCTAGCCCAAGACAATAAATCCTCGGGCACTTCCCAAATCCAAAAGCTATCGCCGCTGCCCCACAGCGCCCACATCAAACGCTGATCCGCGGCTAACGCGTCGGGCAACACCTTTTTGGACCGCAACATTCCACGACGGCCAAGAAACCAGCCTAACAGCAACGCCGGAATGACCGCCGCCAACGCGATAAATAGCCACTGTGCCGGCCGTACGGTGGCCGCGTACGCAAGATTGGGCAGGCCGAACAACATCGGCCCCAAACAATCGGTAATCAGTAACCGTCGACGCATTGTGGTGTTCTCCCGGCG
>CAZLSB010000310.1:0-4692 GCA_964561825.1 uncultured Xanthomonas sp. | reverse complement strand
CGCGTTTGGCCAGGAATACGGTCGCGAGGACGTTCGCACCGGCCTGCGCTTCAGCCGTGCAATCGCGCGCCAGCAAGCACTGGATTTCGAGCCGGGCAGCGAGCACAGCTACAGCAATTCCGGCTACTTCCTGCTGTCGCTGGTAGTCCGGAAGGCAAGCGGTAAATCGCTGCGCGAGTTCGCGCAGGAACGCATTTTCACGCCGCTCGGCATGCTCCGGACCCGCATTCTGGACGACCACACCCAGCTAATCCCGCATCGCGCGACGTCCTACGAGCCGGGCCCGGATGGAACCTGGGTGTTTTCGACTTCCGCCTGGGAGCAGACTGGCGATGGCCAAGTGCAGACCACGGTGATGGATATGGCGCGATGGGACGCGAATTTCCATGAACCGAAGGTCGGCGGCAGCGCCCTGATCGAACAATTGCAGCAGGTAGGCTCGCTCAACGATGGCAAGCCGATCACCTACGCGCGCGGCTTGATCATCGACGAATACCGCGGATTGCGCGCGGTCTCGCATGGCGGCTCCTGGATGGGCTTTCGGGCCGACTTGCTGCGTTTTCCCGCCCCCGGGATTGCTGCGGCGGCCCTGTGCAATGTGGGCTCAAGCCAACCCTGGGCAATGTTGCACGCCGTGGCCGACTTGGTGCTCGCGGATCAGCTGCAGGCCGCGCCGACGGCGGTGCCCGAACCGGCAAACGCCGACGCAACCTCCGCGGCGACGGCCAAGGCACCGTTGTTTGAGCCCGACCAATACACCGGCACCTACTACGGGCCAGACCAGGCGCTGTTGCGCCGAATCGAACACCGCGACGGCAAGCTCTGGTACGCGCGTGCGGGGGGCCAAGACAGCGAACTGGCCTACGAAGGCGGCGACCGTTTCAGGATGCTCGATGTGCCTGTGCCAGCCGTCCTGCAATTCGGCCACGACGAAAATGGCCAGCGGCGCATGACGTTAGAATTGGGTGGAGAGCTCACCGCGATGCATGAAGTCGCGCCGTTCGCCCCCGATGCCGACGCCCTCGCCACTTACGCCGGCGAGTACGAAAGCGTGGAACTCGACACCCGCTGGCGCTTGGTGGTCGATGGCACGCAGCTGCTGTTGCACCCGCACCGCGGTGACGCCCTACCGCTCTCGCCGGCATTCGCCGATGCCTTCACGGGTAGCGGCCTACTGCGTTTCCAGCGCAACGATGCGGGCGACATCACCGGGTTCGAGGTCAATATCGGTCGCGCACGCGGTATTGGCTTTCGCCGCCTTGTGGCGACATCGGCCCATTGACCCGGACGGCACGCAGTGCGGGTGTGCATCCAGTCGTAGGGCGGCCCCCGCCGGCCCCCGCCGGCGTACCAGCGCTCGCCTGCCGCTCTCTCTTGCCGCTCTCGTCAACAACGCGCTACCGTACCCTGCTCGCCCGCTCCCGCAACACGTCCTCGCAGCGCTCCCAATCGCCCACATGCGCTCGCATCAGGCTCTTCCACAGCTTGCCGTGGTTGGGGATGTCGAAGTGCAGCAGTTCGTGGACGATCACATAGGTCCAGACCGCCGGCTCCAGCGCCAGCCGAAAGCCGGACACCCAAGATCCAAAACCTCAAGCAGCCAGCAGCCCCGCATCTCAGCACTCAGCTTTTTTACTTGAGGCTATTTGCCAGCCTGCGTCTGTCGAGCCTGGATGTCGGCATGGATTTCAGCCGTATGACTGCGGGGCCAAGCTCTGACATTGACCAAAAGGTGCGTATTTGAAATGGATTCAGCGCCGCGCTGAGGGCGACCTCCGCTGGCTTGACAGCCTGACCTTCAGGCTCGCGCCAGCCGCCGCGCCGTGGCGATCCCCCGCAGCCAGAACTGTCCGATAGCGGCCGCCTTTTCGGCCAGCGCTTCCACCGCACCAACGGCGCGACTGTAATCAGAGCGTATGGCGAGTAGCTGGCGCGTCCAGTTGTCGGGAGAGTAGCCGAGGTGCCGCAGAATCGCGGGCGGCGCGCCACTGATGGCACCGCGTTGGTCAGCGCGGATCTGGCGGCCGGTGTAGTCGACCATCTGCAGATACTCGATCTGCGTTAGCGCCAGCACACAGCATCCGCGCTGACCGGTGATCGGGGTCAGCCTGGCCTTAGCCAGCGCTGGCGTTTGCGCGATTTCGTCCAGGCGCTTGCGGGCGCTGGTGTGCTTCGAGGCTTCGAGTGTTTCGCACAGTTTCGCCCGAACCGGATTCAGGTCGACATAGGCCATGGCGGCCAGCACCGCCGCGTCATCCAACAACACCTGACACTTGAATCGATCCTGCCAGCGCTACGCGCGCTGGCGTTCGGCGGCGCAGGCGGCATGCCGCCTGAGCGCGCCCCCTCACCCTTCCCAGAATCGCCCTTTGCATAGGTCTTCCTTGTTGGCCGAACGAGCAATCGGCTCAGACAAACAGCGCATGAACCAGGACAGGTTCGACAATCGTTCCCCCAGATCCTTGATGCGCTCCTCGTTTCCGGCGAGGACCTCGGCGCGCGTCGAGGAATCCTGATCCTGGCGAGGGAACAATCGCAGCCAGCGCTGGGCAATTTCATCGGCTGACCAGCTGGCCACGACTTCCGGCAAGGTCTGAACGACCACGTGCACATGATTGCTCATCACCGCATAGCCCCAGATGGACACGCCGAAGATCCCGGCCAGTTGGTGGATCCGATCCTCCACCCATTGGCGCCGATGTTCGAAGGAGCGACCCGTCAACCGAGCCTCGCCGCAGAGAAAGGCGCGGCGCACGCAGCGCGAGACGCAGTGAAAAGTGCCGGGCGAACCGGGTGGTACCAGAATCGAGCGGGGGTAGGTCATGGCACCCATCATCGACCGCGCCAAAGCTCGTGTCAGTCGGAAAACGGCGTCAGTTTTTGTAGGAGATTTCGTACAAAGTGGGTGTCCATTGTCGTTGCTTCCATTGTCGTTGCTGAGCAGGCTCACAAGATCCGCGGCTGGCCACTGCTGGTCATCTTGGTTCCCCAGGGCCAATCCGGCCTGGCCCCATTGAAGCGAGTCGCTGCTGCCTGTCGCTGACACCCTGAATTGGGCTAGGTGGTGATCGCTTCAATCGGTCCACTTGGTGATCGGGTGAATCGAGCCAGTTGGTGATCGCTTGAATCAGGCCACTGGCGGTGTGCCGATGGTGCTCGAACGTATCCATGCTTCGAGGTTTTTGCCGCGGTGGCCGTCATGTCCAGGAGAACGTTCCGAAAAGCGCCCGAGAGCTTGTAGTAGGAATTTTCTGAAAACGGACTGTTCTGTCTTTTTAGCTAAAGGCCGCGCAGGTTCCCGCCCTGCGCGAGCTTGGTGTGGCCCGGGATTAGTTACGCGCCAGCCTTTCTTGATCCGGCGTTTTTGGACTTTCCGGTATCTGCCCCCGGTGCCTGCCCCGAATTATTGCCCGACTTCAAATCCGTTGAGGAAAACGGCCGGTCCCGGGCCGACCTGCAGGAATCCGTGGCCGTAGAGGTTGTTGGGAATCGCCGTTGGACTGCCAGTACACTCTTGTGCGCTGTCGACGCGGGGATGCACGGAGTTGATGAGGAACTGCTCCGTTGCAGCGACGTTGCCGGCGAGCTGTGGGTACTGTTGCCATAGCAGGGCGATTGCCCCAGCCACATGCGGTGCGGCGAACGATGTGCCGGTGAAGTTGATGTAACCGCTGGGCTCGTTGGCGTCGGCGGCCAAAATGTCCGTGCCCGGAGCGACCAGGTGTGGGCGAACCAGCAGAAGGCCTTCCGTGGGTCCACGGCTGCTGTATGACGCGATCAGAGCATTCCGGTCACCGACCGCAGTGGCACCCACCGCCAGGATTTCGTTGTAGGTGCCAGGATCAAATACCGAACCACATGCCGGCCCAAAGTTGCCGGTTACCCCGACGGTCGCGATACCGGCGGCTCGAAGGTTGGCGAATGCGGTTTGCACCCCGCAGAAGGGACAGATGTAGGAGTGATTGGTGACGTCCGGGGCGCGAGCAGGATTGGGGTTCTGGCCGTTGACATCCGTGGGCGCGAGGAACTACTGCAGGCAGGCGAGTACGCTCGCCGCATTGGAGCCTGGTCCAACACCCCGACAAGCGATGCACTGGGCGCCTGGCGCCATTCCGATGGGAAATCCCGGCGCACTGCCGACTGCGACGCTCGCGGTACCGGTGCCGTGGCCAGTGGGATCGACCGGAACTGGACTGGCGGCGGGTGAGGGATCGAACCAGTTTCCGTCGTGTCCGACTCCGTGGCCTCGGTACCGTGTGGCCAGCGCCGGATGTTCGAATGCCACCCCGCTATCGGAAATCCCTACCACCACGCCCGCACCGGTTATTCCTGCCG
The DNA here is from genome assembly GCA_964561825.1 of uncultured Xanthomonas sp. Lineage (GTDB taxonomy): Bacteria > Pseudomonadota > Gammaproteobacteria > Xanthomonadales > SZUA-5 > JADKFD01. Next base: position 357 of record CAZLSB010000310.1, on the reverse strand, counting down.
CATGGCGCTCGAAGGCACCCGTGGCCGCGATGTTCCAGCCTACCGGGAGTACGTTTGCGACGGAGTCCGTTGCGGCTTGCATGGGGACAGACTCGGGGTCGATAGCGGGGCGCACCGCATCAAGTCGGGCGACACCGGAGCGCGACGCGAGCCTCTCGATCTCATCAAGGGAGACGGTCCTTGCCGGCGTCACCAGAATCCGGTTGTCGACCCAGAACGACTGTGCGCTGAGGCCAGCGCGCGCAAGATCCAGTAGCAGTGGCGCTTGTGTGCGGATGGCTGTTTCCCGCAGCCGGTCGAAAACGTATTGGGTTTTCTCGCGCTTGGTCGATAAGCTGCTGGCCGCGCTGAGGTCCG
>CAZLSB010000309.1:0-4705 GCA_964561825.1 uncultured Xanthomonas sp. | reverse complement strand
GTTGCCGGAGGTGCGACCGGCGCACGGCAGCGCCCTCGCTACGGCGCCCACAAAGTTCGCTTGGCCGGTCCCGACGCAAGCCTTGTGCCGGATCGAATTGCGCAATGCTCAGGGGCAAATGCAGCTTAAGACCGCCGGTCAACGCGGCGGTCAATGGGTGCCCGATCCGCCCTTGCAGCTGGCACCCAGCACTTACTTGTGGTCGGCGCACTGCGCTGCCGAAGTGCTCGGGCCCTTCGTCTTCGTCGTGCAATGAGGGCCTGCTGCGCTGCCGTGGTGTGCCTGCTGCTGGCGGGGACGATCCGCGCTGAATGGCTCGATGATTTTGACGCGCAGCTAGACGCGATCGAACACGGCTCTGACCAGCGAAGACTCGGCGAAGCGGAAGCCGCATTGCAGCGCTTACGTCTTGATCCCAGCGCGCAAACTCCGGCGCGCTTGGCCCGGATCGAACTGGAAGCAGCGCGGGTGGAATTGCGCCGCGGTCAGTTCCTGCTGGCTGAGCACCACATGCTGGACTGGATGCAGTCTTACGCAGCACAGGTCAGCCAACGCGATCGGGTGCGCGCAGCAATCGTGCTGGCGCAGTCACGTTTTGAGCAGAACCAGTTGGATCAGGCTGCTGCTGAGTTGCGCGCACTGCTGACCTCAGCAGCCGCCGCTGATGGGCCCGACCTACGCGCCGAAATCTACAACGCGTTGGGCGCGGTACAAATCTTTGCCGGGCAAACCGAGCAGGCGCTGCATACGCTGAATGCCGCACTCGCCGCTGCCCTGCCCGCAGAGCAGCCATTGCTGCGTTCGCAAATCCTGTGCTGGATGGGTTTAGCGCATTGGATTCGGGGCGAACTCGCTGCTGCGCAAGCAAGCTTTCAGGAGGGCCTGGAACTGCGCCAGAAGCATGCGCCAGACAGTGTCAGTGAAGCAGTCGCGGTCTATTTTCTGGGCATCGTGACGCGCGCACAGGGTGAAGCGCTGCGCTCGCGCGCCTATTTGGATCGCGCCTTGCAATTGCTGGATGCCGAGCGCGTGCGCCAGAGTGCCTATGCCGACACCCGCGCCCAATGGGCCGCGCAGTTCGCCTTCATCTATCGCGGCGCTATCGTCGATGCCGTGCGCAGCGAGGATTTGCCGCGCGCCTTTGCGCTACTGCAACGCTACCGAGGCCCTGAACACGCGCTGCAGCAGCCGGTGGACGCAAGCGCCATGCTGCGCGATGGACAGGCGCGGCTGGCGCCCGGCGAGAGCGTGCTTGCCTTTGTCACGCACTATAATCAGAACCTGGCGCTGGTGCTGACAGCCGATACGCTGCAGAGCTTTCCCATTGAGCTGGATGAAGCAGGTTTGCGCGAAGCGGTTGATGCATTCACCATGCTGATTGCGGCGCGCAGCGCGGCCGATCCGCGCGCGTTGCAGGAACGCTCGCACCAGTTGTACCAGCAACTGATCGCACCGGCTTTGTTGCTCGCGCCGGCAACCGAACGATTGCTGCTGCAACCGGACGGGCAATTGCACGAGCTGCCATTCGCTGCACTGGTCAGTGCACCCGGACCGAGCCCACGGTATCTAGTGGAAGACCTAGTGCTGTCACAATTGGCCAGTCTCGAGCAGCGCCCAGCGCAGGTCTCGGGCAGTGCGCAAGCACGCCCATTGTGGACCATCGCCGACCCCGAACTGAGCGGATCCGAAGCCCAAAGCTGGCTGCGCGACGGCAGTGGCACCCGCCTGCCCGGCGCCAACATCGAGGCCCGCGCCATTTATGGGCTGTATGCGCCCCACGCCACGTTACTGGTCGCCGACGCGGCGACAGAAGCGGCGGTGAAGGCTGCGCCCCGGGACGTCGATTTGCACTTCGCCACGCATATGGTGCGCGACAGTGTCGATGAGCAGCTCAGCTTTCTGGCCTTGCGTGCTGGTGCCGGCGAGGACGGCCAGTTGAGTGCCGCCGAGATCTACGAGAGTCTGCGTGGCCCACGCGAACTGGTAGTGCTGAGCGGCTGCGCCAGTCAGCGCGGCGCGCTGGCCGGCGGCGCCGGCGCGCTCAGTCTGGCGCGCGCTTGGCAACAAGCCGGAGCACGTCGGGTGCTGGCTACCCAGTGGCCGGTGCCGGATCGCGCGACCTCGCAGGTCATGATGCTATTTCACAGCAAGCGCCGCAGCGGCGCTGATGTCGCACTGGGATTGGCGCAGGCACAACGCGAATGGCTGAGCAACACCCGCGCACCTAGCATGAGTGCTCAGATTGAACGCTGGTGGCGACGTGAACAAAGCACTGAGCTGGTACTACCGTTCTATTGGGCGGCAATGGTGGTCAGCGAATAAGCGGCTGTCTCGACTCTACCCAGTCGCAGAACCGTGACTTGATCCGAGATCTGGCCGCAACGGGCGAGCGGGCAATGAGCGCTTCGCAGCTCGCGGCGATGGGGCAATCATCAACTGGTACTAGCAGCCTGTCGGACTTTCCTCGCGAGTGCGCTGAAAGTCCTTTTGGCGATCATTACCCATTCTCGAATTAATTTTGAAGGATTGGGCTCTACTTTCGAGTCTGCGCCATGCCAAAAGGCCGTCCGGCGGGCTGCGCGTCGCAACGGCGTCTGCGCTGCGACCCTTGCCAATGGAAGAGCCAATGGAAGAGCCATTGGCTGCGCGCCGCGCCTTACATCCGCTTAAGCCACACAACGCATCTCGCGATGAAAGTCCGACACGCTGCTAGGCCAACCGATTCGCCCCAGCGCCGTTTCATCCAGGAGCCAGGGTTGCTGTTCGCTGTGCTTGTATAACACTAGAGCGACAAGCCGAAGCAGAAGTGCTTGGACAAGTCCAAACACGAAAAGCGGCACCGCCGCTTAGTGCTTCCACGCTGCCTATCGAAAGCCCCATCCAGTTTGTTGCGCGAACAAGCGCACCGGCAGGTACGACTAGGATTCCGCCAGATCAGTTACCGCTTCAGGCATGATCCGCCAATCCAGCCGGTTGTCTGCATGAGGTACGTGAGTGACTTTCGACGACCCGGTTCTTGATTCGCGCGCGCGACGCCATTTTCAACGTGGTGAGAGTTATTTGTCTGCCGGCCAGATTGATGCCGCCAGCGTTTCCTTCGAGTCGGTATTGGCGGAGCACCCTGGGCATCTGCCGAGTTTGTTGCATATGTCGACCGCTCGCATGCAAGCGGGTCGCTTCGCTGGTGCTTATCAGTTCAGTGCGCTTGCCGCTCAGCAAAAACCCGATTCGCCGGAAAGCGCTCTACTGCTGGTGCGGCAATTAGTCATGCTGGGCCAATCGGCGGCGGTGATTGCATTGTGTCGCCCATTGCCGCCGCCGTGGTGGCAAACGGCGCACACCATGGCCGCAGTGGCGCAGCAACTCAGTCGCGTCGGTGGCCATGAGCTGGCACGCCAATTTGCGCGTGCGGCAGCGATCAAGGATCCCAAACATCCATCGGCGCTGTACATGCATGCCCACCTCGAAGTGTTTTTCGGCGAGACGCAGCGCGCGGTCGACGTGCTCGAACGCTGTATCAAACAGCATGACGATGTCGTTGATCCGCATTGGCTGTTATCACGCTTGCGCCAACCGAAAATCAGCCGGCGCATTGATCGTATCCGCCGCGTGCTCGCCAGAGTCGGCCCTGGCGAAGACCAAGCCTATCTGGCTTACGCCTTGCATAACGAATATCACGAAGCGCGGGATTATCCACGCGCTTGGCAGGCACTCGAACTCGCGTGCAAGGCACAGCGTGGCACCTTGAACTACGATGTTGCCGCGCAGCGCGCGTTATTCCACCAATTGCAGCAGTGGCGCGCGCCCGAATTGGGTGCGGAAGGTGGCTGGATCGACCCCCAGTTGACACCGATTTTTGTGGTTGGGCATTTTCGCTCGGGCACCACGTTGGTGGAACGCGTCCTCGGTGGTCATTCGCAAATTTCCGCTGGCGGTGAAACCCAAGAACTGCCTACACAACTCAGGTTGGCTAGCGATCACAGCAGTGAAATGGTACTGGATGCGCAAATCCTGAGCGCGAGAGCACAATTGGATTATCAGCAAATCGGTCGCGGATATCTCGATGGCATGCGCTGGCGCAGTCGTGATCGTGCTTTTGTGACCGATAAACTACCGTCCAATTCCTTGAATATCGGTTTTATCGCCAAAGCCTTGCCCAATGCCAAGATCATTCATGTGGTCCGCGATCCCATCGATATTGGTTTATCCAATCTGCGCACCCTTTTTGGGCAAGCTTGCGATTATTCATACGATCAGCGTGAATTCGTCGAGTATTACCGTCTGCACGAAGCGCTGATGGGGCATTGGCACGAACAATTGCCCGGACGGATTTTCGACGTGCAATACCAGGAACTGGTGGATTCGCCTTTGCTCGTCGCACAGAAAATGACCGAGTTCTGCGGCCTGCCGTTTGAAGCCGGCATGGTCCAGATTGAAAAGAGCCAAGATCCGGTGGCCACGGCCAGCAGCGTGTTAGTGCGCGACGGCATTCGTCGTGACCGCTCACGGCTTTGGAGCCACTACGAAAAACCCCTGCAACCGATGATCGATGCTTTTGGCGGGTAGCAAGAACGCGGACGCCTAGCAGCCTGTCGGGCGACCGGGAATCTCACCAAACAGACCGCAAGCAAATGATTTTAATGCATTTTTTTCAGCGTTGATTCGTAGGTCACGTTGGCCGCAGGCCTACGTGACATCGGAGCAC
>CAZLSB010000308.1:0-4710 GCA_964561825.1 uncultured Xanthomonas sp. | reverse complement strand
ATGAGCTTCTGTCCCGGCGGGGTTTTAGCACAAAAAAGGTTTTCAAATTACCTTACAGCCAATGCGAAACCCCGACGTAGAATGTGCTATAACTTTCAGACTTTTCCTCGTAAAATTTTACAATCCAGGCAATTCATTGGTTTGTAATGCCTGATCGATTGTATTTCATAAAAGAAAGCACTACAGAATACCATTTCATAAGCTTATTTCAAACAAAGATTTCTCATCAACACAAATGAAAGTGATAAAATAGGTGGAGCATGTGTCGCTATGTCGCAGCTTTATCCCCTTCGGTTGGCGTTAATAAAAACGTGGAGTGGTTGCAGGCAAATTGATGTGCTTTTCTACGTCGGGGTTTTACTGAAGGCTCTTTTAATATTTGTAGTGTTTGCGGTGAAAACCCCGCCGGGACAGCAAGCATTTGTAAAAAAAAGTTGCCGGTTGATCAGGATCAACATATACTTAAAAACAAGTTGATACGCCTTAGCGGTAAAAAAGCTATAGAAGTAGGAATAGATCAGGTAACCCCTGTTCGTGTAAAGGTTTATGATAGTGACAAAGATGTACAATTAGAGCTCATCACACAGCAGTTGGAATGGGCAGCATCCACTAATTGCAGCATTATGCAAAGCAAGATGGGATGTGGAAATATTTTTCAAACAACTCAAACAAAATTTATTGGTAAAAACATTTACAGGTACAAGCGAGAAGGCTATAAAGTCTCAGATCTATATCGCTCTCATTACTTATTTATTGTTAGAATTAATAAAACGTTGTATCGCAAAAGGGGCACAATCTTTTAGTAACCTGTGTGAAAAAATACGTTTTTGTTTAACTTACTCCCACAGCCTTGATTATGTATGCAATCAGATAAAAGAAGGCGCAGTGAAGGCAAGAGGCAAACCCAATAAGCCAAATCGGCAGACATCTTTTGCCTTTTAATAGAACACTTTTATTCTTATATTTTTAGAGTGCAACCCAGTAAAATCAATACTTTCATGGCACTAAAACGACTGTTTTAAAAAAAGTTTGGACGGCACTGGATTAATAAAGGGTATCTCTAAAAACTTACCTTTTCCTTTCTTTTAGAGAGGAATTAAAGGTGAGGTCAAATAAAAAAATGAGTTTTTAGAGATGCCCTAAATATAAATTATCGGCATTGTTACCAGTTTTCTAAAATTACTATTACCCATTTAACACACACTAACAATATTTTAAAAATTAAAGAGTTAATAAACGGTTAGATGCTTTACGCTGCACAGTTTAGCTTTATATCAATTAGTTAAACAAAAGGAGCTTAATTACTTGCTAATTACCTGAAAATCAATAATACCAACCTTTTAAATTTTTCCAATTTTTACCCCATATCAATTTTAATTTATATGAGAACGCTAAACCTAAATATTGCGTTACGAACCAAAACCAATTTTATATGAAAAAAGCACTATGCTGTTTATTGGCCTTTGTTATAGTTCAATATACACAGGCACAGTCACCCACCATCACCTCATCTACCTCAATTAGTGGTTCCGTAAAAAGCTTAGTTACCATTACAGGTAAAAATTATAATAGCCCAACGGCTATTTGCAATGGAGGTGTACCTGCTATAGCAATAAGCAGTGCAGGTACTAGTTTAATGGCCATGGTAATGCTTAGTGCTGCAACAGGTACCCTAAGTGTAACAACAGACAATGCCGTAGCTACCAGTGTAGGCAGCTTTATAATGTTACCTAACCTAATAATTAATCCCCATCAAGGTAATAAATTAGTGTGTATTGTCAATACCGGTGCTGCTTAACAAGGCTATTCCACAGCCATAAGTGCCGATGGCAATGCAGCAATCGTAGGAGGAAAAGACGATAACACAATTGAATTGTTATCCCGAAGAAGGGTACAGGTTGTACTAGATTACTTGATAATAATGGGTGTTTCACAAGATCGTTTTGTATTGGTTTATTTTGGTATAGTTAAACCAATAGCCAGCAACACAAGTATTTAGGGTAGATATGATAATAGAGGGTAGAAAATAGTGTTTAAATAAATTTAAGTAATAGATCATCATTAAGATTATTGTCTGGTAAATCAATACGCTGTTTCCACTAAATAAGGAATACAGCAAGATGAAAATTTATTGATCATGATAAAAAAAATAAAACTATCAGTAACATATAAATAGTAAAACATGAACACTTTTTTTAAACAATTACAATTATTAATCCTAGCACTATTTCTTATTGCTTTTGGGGTAAACGCACAAGATCTTACCATTACCTCATCAGGTGAAACCGGCACTTCTGGAACCAACTGGAGCACATCCGGCACCAACCCGGTAATCATCACGGCAACAAACACCGCTAATATTAATCCTTCGGTAATTAGTGGGTATTTGAATGCTGGAACGAGTATATTATTAAGTACACCCAATGGTCGTTTATTTATTAACGACCCCATCCAAAAAACAGCTGGTGGGGATGCAACTCTTACCCTTCAAAGTGACGGAAGAATTTCTACGCCTACAACAATCTCTTCAACCAGTAATAAATTGAATCTGATTTTTTGGTCTGATTTTGATAACGGAAACGATAAAGGAGGTTCAACTCCTGTAAACGCTACTTTAATTACCAATGGTGGTCATGTTTGGATTGGTGGCTCTGGTACTAACGCTGGTACGTCTATTTGGAATGGATTAACAGTAGGTAATGGTCCTTCTATTAGCACCGCAGGTCAAAATAATCAGAATGCGGTTGACATTCCCGGCACAACGATTACCACCAATGGCGGGGATATTTTAGTTTGGGGAGCAACTGGCACTGGTAATGGTGCCAATGGTATTTCAGCAGGTTCAGGTACTGCAACATTTAACAGTGGTAGTGGTGATATCATATTTATAGCAGATGAGACAACCGGAAATGACAATAGTTTTGTAATTAACACCACAGGAAAATTAATTCTAGCGCCGCATGGCGGTAGCTACCCAGCAGCGGTGAGCTGGGCACATAACAACGGTGCAAATGCAAATATAGCAGGCACCTTTTCTCCCTTGTTAATTAATAATTACAGTAGTTTAGGTGGTTTTAGCTTAGGTTCTTACAATGGTATGTCAGGCATACCCATTACCAATAGTTCAGCTACTACCATTTCTAACGCTATAACTATTGCTGGTCCAATTTCCGTACATGGCGGAGACATAACTATTGGGAGTGGTGTAAATCTAACCACAACTACTGCAAATAATATCAACCTTATTGCCAGTAACGGATTTACTACTGCAGGCACCACGAGAACCACAATTAACTCCAATGGCGGAAATATTTTAATTGCAGCAGATGCAGATGCAAATAATGTAGGGATGATAGATTTAGATTACCTGACTTTAGATGCAGGAACAGGAAATTTAACTATTGAAGGGGCAACTATGAGTTGGCTTACTACCGCACCAAGTACTTTTCCAATACTTAAAGGAACAGGTGCGCTAACCATACAATCCAACGCGGCGTCATTTGGACAAGATGTTAATTTACAATGGTTTGCTTTAGAAGGTGTCAAATCTTCTTTTACTTTTGGGAAAACCAGTAATGTAACAGCTTTTACAATAAATGCTTGTACCAGTTGTGCAAGTACCTCTGATAACTTTACAGGAAAAACACTAACTATTGCTGGTTTAATTACTGTGTATGGTGGTGATATTAACATAAATGAAAACCTAAACACCACATCAGGTGGCACTAACGGCGATATTCTTTTAAAAGGTTCGGGAAATATAACTTTGGCGGCTTCTAAAACACTTACGACTAATAATGGAGACGTCATTTTTTGGAGTGATAGCGATAATAATGGCTCGGGTGATATTACCTTAACGGATAATATTGTTATAAATACCGCCAACGGATCAACTACTTCTAACCTTTTGGGTGGCGGAAAAATTGTGATGGCAGGTGGTGCCGATGATGGTAGTAACGGAGGAAGTATTGCTGATGGGATTCCAGATGGTTATGCAGTATCTACTTCAAGATTCGGGTTAAGGTTAGGGACATCAACTGCAAACTATACGCAATTTTACTCGGGTGGTGGGGATGTAGTTATTAGAGGAAAAAGCACTAGATCTGGCGCATCAGATCTTAGAGAGATGATTGGATTATTTAGTTGGGGAAGACTATTAATTAATAGTGGTACAGGTACTATTAGATTAGAAGGACAGAGCAATAACTATTACGGAATTAATTTTGCGGAACCTGTATCTAACGTAACTACCGGTACAAAGCATTTAGAGTTAATATCTGCCGCTACTACGGGAAATGCAATCTATGTCAACGGTAAATCAAACACTTCTTACGGTGTGGTTTTTAACTATGATAATCCTAAAGAAGTATTAGCTACAGCAGGTGGCAATATTTTTATTAAAGGCGATGGTGGCGGATCTATTGAAGGTATATTTATTCAAAATCAGGATGTTTTAGCAAATAGTGGCAACATAACCTTAGAGGGTGGAACTAATGGAATAGTTATTAAGAATGTAGGTGGTAAGTTTGGTTTTAGGACCGGTTCCTCAATAACAGCAAGCTCTTCTAATATTAGATTTACGACAGATAAATTGAACATAGATGCACAAACTTCCGGGTTTAGCACTAATTTTAATACTACAGGTTCTGTAACTATAGAACCTTTTAGCAACAGCTTCAGCAGTGCAATTATTTACCCTGTTGCTAATCT
>CAZLSB010000307.1:0-4746 GCA_964561825.1 uncultured Xanthomonas sp. | reverse complement strand
GCATCCAACAAAAAACCGCGCGGATTGCGCCGCGCGGTTTGTTCAAACGAACGCAATGCGGATTAGAACGTGATGGTCGCGTTCATCCAGAAGTAGCGGCCGACTGGATCGTGGGTGCGCTCGTCGATGTTGCCGTTCAACGAGTTGTTCTGGTAAAGCAGCGGCGGCTGCTTGTTGAAAGCGTTGTCGACACCGAACTGCACCTTGGTCTTCCATTCCGGCAGCGCATAACCGAATTGCAGGTTGTGGTAGGTATTGGCGCCACGATTGAACACGCAGCCTTCGTTGCCCACCACACTGCGACCGGCGTTGTCGGCGCAATCGCCTTCGGGGTTCAGGCTGCCGACGCGGAAGCCGTCCACATAGCGCAGCGACCACTGTGCTTCAAAGTTGCCCAAGCTCCAGTTCACCGCACCCAAACTGCGCCAGCGGCTGTAGTTACCCAAACCACCCTTGGACGAAGGCAAGAAGGTGCCGGCGTTGGTTTGCTGGGCAATCACTTCACCGTTCAAGATGACTTTGACGTCGTACTTGTCGATGTAGGTTGAATCAAGGCTAGCGCGGAACTTGCCGTAGTCGGTGTCAAATACATAGCGGAAGCCGACGTCGACACCGTTGGTATTAGTAATGCCGGCGTTCTGAGTCAGATCCCGCACTAGGAACACGTCGCCAGTGGTCGGATTACGGGTGAATAGATCGCACAGCACGCCTGCTTCGACACAGGAGTTCAAGATGGGCTGAGTGCCCAGGGTCTGGATGGTGTCTTCCAGATCGACGCGCCACACGTCAACCGTGGTCGAAAAACCTTCCAACCAGGACGGTGAATAGACCACGCCCCAGGTAAACACGTTGCCGGTTTCTGGACGCAGATCAGGATTGCCGCCGAGCAGCGCGTTGGTCTGTCCCAAACCTTGTGAGAAGGTGCCGGTGCCAGTCAAACCCACGCAAGACAAGGGCCGACCATTGCACGGATCCGAATACACCGGATTGGTGATACGCGCGCCTTGGAACAGATCGTTGATGGTCGGTGCGCGGAATACTTCTGCATAGGTAGAGCGGATCAACAGATCCTCGACCAGACGCCATTCGATGCCCAACTTGCTATTGGTGGTGCTGCCGAAGGTGTCGTAGTTGGACCAGCGCGAACCCAAGGTCAGCGCCAAGTTGTCGGCCCACACCGCACCCTCGACCAACGGGATGTACAACTCGCCGTAGATTTCCTTGGTGGTGGTGTCGCCCGAGGTCGGATCTGCGCAGGCTTCAGAACTGATGCCGCAACCAAACGGATCGGCAGTGATGAACTTGATCGCATCGGGCGCGAAGCTCAGGCTCTGTTTACGGTACTCGCCGCCGATCGCCGCGCTGACCGAACCGGCCGGCAGCTCGAACAAATCGCCTGAAAAGTTGACGGTGAAATTGCGCAGCGTGGTATCGGTGTTATCACGCACCGGCAACGACAGCGCTTGCAGCGCGGCGATCTGCGCCTGACCTTCAGCAGTGGCCGGGTCCGGCTGGTTGAAGAAGTTGATCGGCGTACAGCCGGCAATCACCGCGTTAGGCGTGCCGCAGCGCGCTACGCCATTGGCGATGAAGGACGGACCGAGGGCATCGCCAAGTCTGCCGTAGTCGACATAACCGGCATCTTGATTTTCCTGGTTGATTTTGCCGAAGGTAAAGCCGGCATCCCAGGTCCATGAGCTATCACCAAAGGCGCCTTTCACACCCGAGGTGAGTTCCTTCATATCGGTTTCATAGCTGTAGCTACGATTGCCCAAACCCAAGATGCGGTAGCGACCGTTAATCGTGGTGCGAAACGGGTTGTAAATGCTGGTGCCAGCCAAGGCGATACCATCGAAATCCGAGAAAAACGGCAGCGGCGCGATGATGCCGGCCGACGTGGTGTTCTGCGTGTGCATGTCCAAATACGCTTCGACACCATCGACCAGTTCGTAGGTGCCGGAGAAGGCGATGCCGTAGCGCTCTTGCGGGGTCAGTTCTACGTTGCCGACGCCCTGGTAGTTGAACGAATCGGTTTCACCGCCGACATAACAACGGAAGTTGCTGACGCTAGCGCCGTTGGTGCCTTCGATGCGGGTGACGTTGGCTAGCCCGTTACCGCCGACGCAAGCGCCCAGGCCATTGGCCCTGGCAACAGCGCCCGGCAAGGTGTAACGACCGCGTGGCGTGGATGAAGAGCCGGCGCGGCTGACGACGCCCGACGACAGGTACAACGCGAAAGCCGAGAAGTCACGATCTTGGGCCAACACGGCTTTTTGATCGTTGTAGTTCATCGACACGATGGCGTTGCCGCGCTCGCCAGTCCAGCCAAAGGTAGCCGAGCCGCCGACGCGCTCGCCGTCGTCTTCGCTGGAAATGCCGTAGTTCATATCGAACTGGGCACCGTCGAAGTCTTTTTTCAGGATGAAGTTGACCACGCCGGCGATGGCGTCGGAACCGTAAATGGCCGATGCGCCGTCTTTCAGCACTTCGATACGCTCGATCATTGCGACCGGGATCGAGTTGACGTCGTTGGTGACCATGCGGCGGCCGTTGAGCAGCAGCAGGGTGCGATCTTCGCCCAAACCGCGCAAGGACACGGTTGACGCGCCATCTCCACCGCCGTTGTTCACCGACGGATTGGTAGCGGCGCCGGCGATCGCCGGAATGTCCTGAATCAAATCGCCGACCGTCACCGCGCCGGATTTTTCGATCGCCGAACGGTCGACCACAAACACCGGGCTGGCGGTTTCTGCGTCCACGCGACGCACGCGTGAGCCGGTGACTTCAACTTTGTCGAGTTTGACCGCCGCGCCGGTGTCCTGCGCAAAGGCAGGAACCGACAGCGGGGCGACGGCGACGGCGCCCGCCAGCAGCGCACGGCGAATGCCGTTCGCAAGTTCGTTGTTCTTCATTTTCATTCATGACTCCAGGGAGGGAAGCATTTGTGGATGTGGGCGCGCTGCACCGGGGCAGGTCTACGACGACGGCCCAATGCCAGTCGTACGTGACGCATGCTTGCGCGAGCTGCTTTTTAACGAGTTTTGAACATTTTGTAAACAAGGCGTAGACAAATTCTAGGTCGAAAGGCCAAAAATCATGCTCTATCGCCTTTTTTTTGGCATTACCGTGCCTGGGCCGAGCCCAGCGGCAGTCGTTTTGCAGCGCAGCGCAAAGCTGGAAATAGCTGAATGTGGTTTTGCATCATTGACAGTAATGCCCAGCCATTCAGGGATGTGCACGCAAGCTGTATTGCAAGCGCAGTCGGCCGTTTTTGTCCGACACCTAGCCGGAGGTGCACCGGCGAATATCAGGAGGCGGCACACATGAAAGGGTTCTTGGCATTGACATTCGGTGTACTGCTCAGCGCGGCGGCGATGGACTCGCCGGCTCAGGGCTACGACCAACGCGGTCGTGATGAAGGTCGTGGAGCGGATTCTGAACAGCGCGGTGAGGACGGCGGACGCAGCGAAGGCCGATCCGCCGCCGAACAGAGCCGCGCACCAGAGGGCGGCGCGGGCGTAGGCTTCGGTGTACGCGAGGACCGCGGCGACCGCGGCGATCGCGGCCAAGCGGGCCGTGAATACGGCAATCGGCAGGACGGTCGCGGCGCTCAGGGCTACGCACAGGGCGACAGCAATCAGCGTGGCCAGTGGAATGGCAACGGTCAGCGTGATTCCAATCGACGTTCGAATGACGGACTGCCCAATCCGAACGGCGGTTATGCCGGTGGCAATCAACGCTACGACCGCGATCATCATCGCGATGGCCGAAATAGCGGTTGGAACGATAACAATCGTGGCTGGAACAATAACTACGGTCGCAACTACAACCGCGGCTGGAACACGAGTGATTGGCGCCGCAGTTGGAACCACGGCTGGGGTGGCAACCGTTATCGCGCGCAGTCTCGTTATTACTACCCGCGTGGTCATTCCCTGCGCAGTTGGAGCATTGGATTCCGCTTGCCGTCGGTGTATTACGCGCCGAGCTACTACGTGGACTACCGCCCGTATGGCCTGAGCGCACCACCGTACGGCTGCCGTTGGATCCGCGCTGATCGCGATGTGCTGTTGGTTGATCTGGCCAGCGGTGAAATCGTCGACATTTTGTACGGGTTTTATTATTGAGGTAGCCTGCCGAACGGGCGGGGCTGGAGGCGGCTGGAGGCTGGGGCATCACGCGCCAGCTTCCAGTGGCGCTTTTTTCGCTGCGATTAGCCGCTTAAAAAGCACAGACCGGCGCTGCCGCCTTGCGTGGGTTTGGACTTGTCCAAACGCTTCTTCTGCGCTTTTAGCGCCATTCCCCTACAACTTTGTCAGAATTTTCCGACAGCGCGCTCACGGCCCGGCAGACTAGACTTGTCGTCAAGCCACTCGCCCAACCGGACTGACCATGATGATCGACTTGCGTACCATCGAAGACCTCAGCCAGCGCCTCGGCGCCTTGCTTCCGCCGTCGATCGGCGAGGCGCGCTCCGACCTGACCAAGAATTTCCGCGCTGCGCTGCAAGCCGGTTTGTCGCGCCTGGATTTGGTGACGCGTGAGGAGTTCGAGGTGCAACGCTTGGTACTCCGACGTACTCGGGAAAAGCTCGAAGCGCTAGAACAACGCTTGACCGAGCTGGAGCGCAGCGGCGCGCCAAGCTAGCAGCCTGTCGGACTTTGCGCGTGAGATGCGTTGTGTGGCTTAAGCGCATGCAAGGCGCGGCGCGCAGCCAATGGCTCTTCCGTTAGGGTCGCAGCGCAGACG
>CAZLSB010000306.1:0-4757 GCA_964561825.1 uncultured Xanthomonas sp. | reverse complement strand
AGAAGAGATGGCCTTGTCCGAGATTGCCGCCAAAGCGGAAATCCGCGCCAGCAACGCTTTGCAGGCTTTGTCTTATCGATTTGCTGTGATCGCCGGCGGCGCGCCGATTGAATTGGAGTTGCTGGCGCTGGGCCCGCATAAGATTTGCGCTGCGATACGCACCGGTGCCCGCAAGTTTGATGTGATTTTGCCGCACCGGGTCGCTTTGTACCGACATATCGATCGTGTGTTGTTCGCTGATCCCGTGGCGCTGTATGACGCCATCAATCGTTATTTGATAGAACATCGTGTCTTTGCACATTTGCAGTTGGCGCCGCGCAAGGCCAGCATGCACATTCCGGCCGCTAGCCCAGCGGCTGGCCCAGCAGCTAGCCCAGCAGCTAGCCCAGCAGCTAGCCCAGCAGCTAGCCCGGCCGCGGAACCGGAGCCCGCTGCTGCCGAAGCTACTAGTAGCCCGGCGGTCACCGAAGCGCCTGTCAACAATGTGGTCGAAGCAGCGGCGGCGCCCGCCCAAAGCCCGGCAGCGCGTGCATTTCAGCAATTGATTGATGCGAACGCGCAAGAAGCGCCGCGCGCCTCACAAAGTAGCCCAGCAAAGTCTGGCGAGAGTCCGCTTGACGCGCAATTTTTCACCACTTTGCGCGAGTTACTTGCCGGTCGTCGCCATCCGCAGGGCTCAGAAGCGGCTGATATCGCCCGCCCGGTAGCGCAGTCCGATGATTTGCAAGCGGTTTTGACGGTTTTGCAGGCGCAGCCCGCATCCCCAGTCATGATTGGCGGCAAATGGGTCAATCGTGGCATCGGGCACATCAAACAAGACGTGATGAATCAGTTGCGCAGTTTGAGCGACAGCGGACCGCCCAAACTGCGTCAAGAGGACTCCGACACCATCGATTTAGTTGGTTTTTTATTCGATCATCTGTTGGTCGACTATCGGCCCAATAGCATGAGCCACGGCTTGATGAGCCGCCTGCAGGTGCCGTTGTTGAAGGTGGCACTGAAAGACAAGAGCTTTTTTACGCGGCGCAATCACCCGGCTCGACAATTGCTTAATTCGATCGCTGAGACGTCGGCATATTGGGTGGAAGACGAGGACGCCGATCGCCCGGTGATCGAAAAGATGCAGATGGTCGTCGATCGGGTGACCAAAGAGTTCGATGATGATGTGGGTGTGTTCGATCGTCTATTTGACGATCTGTCCAAACACATCGGCAGTCTGCAAAAAAAGGCAGACGTCGCAGAACGGCGACACGTCGAAGCCGCCAAGGGTCGCGAGAAACTCGATTTGGCGCGCGCCGCCGCGCAAGAAGCAGTGCAGCAACGCATTTTTGATTTTGAGCCGCCAGCGGCGGTGAAGGCGCTGTTGGAGAACGCCTGGACCGATGCGATTGCGCTGTGTCTACTCCGGCAAGGCGTGGACAGCCCAAAGACGCGTGAAAGGTTGAAACTGGTCGACCAACTCGTGCAGGTTTTTGTGCCAGGTCAAACCGCTGCCGCACAGCGAAATGCCTTGGAAGACTTACGCGCTGGGTTGGAGGAGGGCCTGTCAGCGGTTGGCTTTCATGAAGGCACCATTGCCCAGG
Source organism: uncultured Xanthomonas sp. (assembly GCA_964561825.1). Lineage (GTDB taxonomy): Bacteria > Pseudomonadota > Gammaproteobacteria > Xanthomonadales > SZUA-5 > JADKFD01. The sequence continues at coordinate 3,174 of CAZLSB010000306.1, read as the reverse complement.
CTTGGAACGATATTTCCGGTTTGCTGGATGTAGGTCACGAAGAGGCGCAGCAGGCAGCCACGCAGGCCATCACTGAACTCATTAAACAAAAGCCGCGGCTCGGTGAGGAAACGCGCGCAACGCCGCCTGCCGGAGAACCTGCCGCTGCACCGGGCAGTTCCATCCTGCATTCTCTGCGAAAGGCAGAACGCGTGCCGCTGGCGCCGAAAGAACAAGCAATGGTCGACCGTATCAAACTTTTGCCGTTTGGCACGTGGTTTGACTTCACCATCAATCAACAGGGCGAATTGGCGCGTCGCAAGTTGTGTTGGTTCAGTCCAGTGACTGGTCGCTGCCTGTTCTTGAACGCGCGCGGCGCGAAGAGCGAGGAGCGCATGATTGATCAGTTGGCACGCGACATGCTGCGCGGCAACGCACGGGTGGCAGAAGAAGCACGTGACAATCTGATTGATCGTGCCTGGAAGGGCATCATGTCGATGGTCAAGGGTTTGGGTGGTCGCGAGAGCGCGACCCCAGCGGCGCCGTAACGGAGGCGGATAACGATGGTTTCAAGACGTTCGGTACGCAAGCGCGTCGCGGAAGCGATTATGGTGACCAACGCAATGACCGGCGAAACACTGGCCCGCGTAGGTAATTTGTCGATTGACGGCCTGATGCTGATCAGTTCGCACTCCATTCCAGAAGAGCGCCTCTACCAGGTGCAGTTTCAGTTACGCGATGCCGATCACAATGTGCATCGGCTGGAAATTGGCATTCAGTGTCTGTGGACGGAAGCTGCGCGATCGGCCAATACCTATTGGGCCGGCTGCAAAATCATCGATATTGCGGCATCGGAGCAACAAATTTTGGATGCTTGGGTCGAACGCGCTGCCGAAGCGGTATAGGAGTTAGACGTGGCGATGCGATTTATTCGGTGTCGTCCTCGGTCTCTGGAATGTACTCATCCACTTGCTCGGTCGAGTCCTCAGTTGACGCATCTGCGGCGCCTTCATCCATGCGTTCGGTTTCCATCGTGGGCGTTGGCGCTTGTTCTGCGTCACGTACAACTTGTGCCTCGCTGGCTTCTTCGCCAACGTGAAACGCCGCATAACCCGGCATGACGACTTGATTGAGGGCCATGCCAATGACCCGACCGCGCACCGGCGAGACTAATTCTGAGACCTCGTCATTCAACGGGTTGATTACCCGCCCCAGACGTTGACCCAGACGCACACGATCACCCAATCGGACATCGGAAAACAACATGCCCGGACGGGGCACTCTGACCCAGCGTGATTCGTAATAGATGGGTTGTTTTTCCCGCCACTGACGGACTCGTTGGGTCATGCCCATAGCATTCATCAGCGTTTCGATCGCCGTCACGCCATGCTCGATTTCCACCGGCTCCAGGCGCACCGGCGCACCCAATTCGAAGGTCACGGCTGGAATTCCCGCATCGGTCGCCGCGCGGCGCAGCATGCCCGTCGCACCCGGCGTGTGCAGTACCGCGGTCGCGCCAAATCCACGGGTCAGCGCGACCACCTTGTCCAAGCGCATATCGCCGCGCACTTGCGGCATATTGGATCGATCAAAGGAGCCAGTGTGGAAGTCGACCAGCGCATCACAGCGCAGCGCAATGTTCTGGAAAAAATCATAGGCAATTCGCGAGGCACTGCTGCCGTGTGGGTTGCCCGGGAAAAAGCGATTCAAATCGCGGCGGTCTGGCAGATATCGAGAGCCGCGCGAGAATCCAGCCATATTGACGATCGGAATGCCAATCACCGTACCGACCAAGTCCTTTTCGTCCAATGCACCCAGGACACGTCGAATCACTTCGACACCGTTAAGTTCGTCGCCATGAATGGCACCGGTCAAGCACAACACGGGTCCCGCGTGCTGCCCATGCACCACGTTGATGGGCACCAACGTCGAATCGCCGATGAAAGTCGCTCCAGAGCTCCAAAACAGCCGTTTGCGCGTACCTGGTGCTACGCGCTCGCCGAGTAGCCGGAAGGAGCCATCTAAAGCAGGCGTTGGCAATAGGGATGTGTTGGTGCTTTCGGTACCCGCAGCTGGCGTTGCTACTTCTGGCGCAGTGATCTCGAACGGCGGGCTCATAGGCAACGTGGCAGCGTCTGCTGTCGTCACCCCGTCCGTTACGGGATTGTTTGATTCAGCGGGCGTGTCTGCACTGTCTTGCGACCATGCCGGCATTGCCCACAACGTCAATACCAGTGTCAGTGCACGGACTGACATTTGGCGCACACCCCGTAAACTTCGACCACATGACGACGTGTCTCAAAGCCCTGTTCCTTGGCTTGAATCCGCAGGCGCTCGGCAATTCCTGCGGCGTCCAATTCCAAGGTTTCGTGACATTGCTCGCAGATCAAAAATTGGCTGCCGTGCGCTTTGGCTTCCGGGTGTGGACACGGCACGAAAGCGTTCAGGCTCTCAAGTCGATGGACAAAGCCGTGACTCATCAGAAAATCAAGTGCGCGATACACCGTCGGAGGCGCTGCCGGGCCACTGCCGTGTTTGCGAATCTTTTCCAGAAGGTCGTAGGCCTTCACCGGCTTGGCGCTGTTGGCTATCAGTTCGAATACTCGACGACGGAGCTCGGTCAGCCGCAGGCCGCGCTCAGCGCAGACCAATTCGACGCGGCCGAGCATATCGGCACCCGCGTGATGATGTTCAGGATTTGTGCAATGCATGCGTGTTCATGGGCGAATTGAAGGGAATCCCAGGTCACTGTGCGGCCACGCAGTCTAGCCCTGATATTTCATAAATTGCACGCGCCCTCACTAGTCTATTAGCCGCACAAGGACATCCTCAGTCGGCCGGCCGGAAATGGCGCTTCTTCGGAAAATCCCTTGTGCGACCCATATCCTGCGCGATCATCGCGCGAATTCATGGAACATCAGGGCTGCCATAGTGCGCCGTCAGTAGGTGCAAGAAATTTTCGATGCGTTTTGGCCCCAGGCGCGGTTAAAATTTGGCGAATTATTCCATGGCGACCGTTTAACCGACTGCGCTATTCAGGTATTTTTTTACTGGTCGTGGGTCTGCGCGCGTCGCATTGCGCAGTGGTGTCGGCCTGCCGCACTTATGAAGAGCTGCCGCGCCGGTGCTGCATTCACACCATGTAGTGGTCGATTGATCCGCGTTGTTGCCACAATTCTGGCTGACGTGCCAGAA
>CAZLSB010000305.1:0-4770 GCA_964561825.1 uncultured Xanthomonas sp. | reverse complement strand
GCCAGGGTGTGGGCGAGGCCTTCGCCAAATCGGTCGCCCGCACCGTGGGCAACCAACTTGGTCGGCAATTATTGCGCGGCATTTTGGGCGCGATTTCGCGCAAGTAACGGAGATTCAGGCCAAATCGCCGCGCAGCGCGCGCACATCGTTCTCTAGCAGGGCGGCGCTGGCGTTCTCCGGTGGGCGGGCGGTGCCCACCACCAAACCGACCCGTGACCAGATGCGGCGCGGCAGCTTGAGTCGTTTCAGCGCCGCGTTCTGCCGGGAAAAGACGCTGCCCCAGAGTCCTTGTAGCGCCAACGGGATCACCGGCACCGGGTCACGTTTGATAATGCGTTCCAGGCCGGGCCGGAACGGCGCGATTTCACCATCGCGGGTCAAACCGCCTTCTGGGAAAATACAGACCAGATTGCCGTCTTTGAGTTCGCGCGACACTTCTTCAAATGCACGCTCCATGAGAATCGGATCTTCTTTGGCGCCGGCGATTGGAATAGCTTTAGCCCAGCGAAATACTTGTTTGGCGACCGGCATATCAAAGATTTTGTAATACATCACAAAACGGACCGGCCTAGGCACCGAGCCCAAAACGACCAAAGCATCGACGTAACTAATGTGATTGCATACCAATAACGCTGCGCCCTCATCGGGCACCGCATCCATGCCCCGGATACGCAGCCGGTACAATACATTGATCAAAATCCAGGCGATGAAACGCAATAGAAATTCTGGCACCAGCGTGTAGATGTAAATGGCGACTACCGCATTACACAAGGCGGTGACCAGCAGCACCTGCGGCAGCGTCAGGCCGATGCCATTCATCAGAAACCAGCCAAGTACAGATGCGGTGACCATAAAGATCGCGTTCAGAATGTTATTGGCACCAATTACCCGTGAGCGATGCGTGGCAGCGCTGCGTTGCTGGATAAGCGCAAATAACGGCACGATAAAAAAGCCGGAGAAAATCGCCATCAGCAGCAGGTCAATAATTAAACGCCAGCCAAATGGGGTGGCCAGAAAGGCACTGATCGATAAACCGGACAGCCCACTGGCTTGCGGCAGCGCAAAATACAAGTCTAGGCCAAATAGTGTCATGCCGATTGATCCAAATGGCACCAAGCCAATTTCCACTTTACGCCTGGACAATAATTCGCACAACAAGGCGCCAAGACCGGTGCCGATTGAAAATACCGCCAATGTCAGTGTATATACCGACGCGTCCCCGCCAATCACATCGCGCACGTAAACGGGCAATATCAGAAAATACATCGACGCAAAAAACCAAAACCAGCTGATGCCTAAACAACTTAGAAAAACAATGCGGTTGCTGGTGAGAAATTTCAGGCTACGCCAAGTTTCGGTTATTGGATTCCAGTTGATAAGCAAATCCGGCGCCACGGGCGCTGTGCTCGGCATCGCCAGCGCGGCAATCCATCCAATCAATGCAACTGTCAACACCACAATAGAAGTCAGCAGCAATCCGCCGTCTGGGATCGCGACCAATGAGGTGCCGACCAAAGTGCCGAGCAAGATCGACACCATTGTTGCACTTTCCACCAAACCGTTGCCGCCGGTGAGTTCGTCGTCTTTCAACACTTGCGGCAAAATGCCGTACTTCAGCGGACCGAACAAAGTGGACTGCAAGCCAAGGAAAAACAGCACTCCCAGCAAGATCGGCGCGCTTTTCAGCATGAACCCCGCCGTTGCGCCGAGCATCAGCAGCACTTCGAGCGCTTTAATCCAACGCGCCAGCCGCGCTTTGTCGTACTTATCCGCCAGTTGTCCACCGAGCGCCGAAAACAGGAAATATGGCAGGATAAACAAGGCACCCGCGAGCAGCGAAAAGCTCGCGCTTGGCATACCCACATCGATCGCCCCGACGAATACCACCAGCGCAACCAAACCCTGCTTGAATACGTTGTCGTTGAACGCACCGAGCGATTGGCTCAAGAAAAACGGCAGAAAACGGCGCTGCGCGAGCAATCCAAACTGACTTTTGCCAGACATCGGTCGGGTGCCTCGAACAAAGATGCCGGCAGGCTAGCAGCTTGTCGGGCTTGCAAGCTTGCCATGCCGCACTTACCGAGGATCACTCGTATCTATTTCAGCTCGAAACAAATCGACCACTGGCTGGAACGCGATGCGGTTGGCTTCGTTGAGCTCGATGAGCACTTCGTGCGCTTTGAGAATGACGGCGGAGGTACATTGGCCAGTGGCGGCGATGCTTTCCAGTGGCGGCGCACTGGCCTGGTGGGTGGCGTGTTCGACCAGCGTAAAAACCTCGTCCAGGCATAGGCTGCGCAGCAGCGCATTGATCTCCGGCGCGGTAGAAAACACCGTGGCTGGCGGCAATTGATGTTCCATCAATGTCCGCGCGATGCTGGCTAATAAACCAATGACGGTGCTGTCCATGAAGTGCAAATCGTTCAGGTCGATCACCACGCCGCGCACTGCTGTGGGCTGGTTTTCAAACAAGTGTTCGATCAAGGCTTCTAAGGGCGCGGCGCTGTCATGGCGCAACTCGCCACCCAGTTTGAAGTAACTGATGCCGTCGGCTGCCGCATAGCCGATTACGCCGCTCACGGCGCATTCCGCTCAATCATTAACATCGCAATATCATCCGGGCGCTGATCCTGAGCATTGATTTGCAATGATGCACAGATGGCATCCAGACTGACCGTATCAGCTTGCAGCTCTAAACGGAGGCGCTCACTGCGTTGCCCCAAAGAATCAGGAAGTAATTCCAACACGCCGTCCGAACACAGCAATAATCGAAAGTGATCGGCCAATACGCGCACTTGATTGAGATAGTTGCTGCGTTCGAACAAACCAGCAGGCGTACTTTTACACTCCAGATAGCGCGAGCCACTGCTATCGGCGAGGATGGGAAAGGGCGTCGCGCCGGCATTCGCAAACAACAGCGACGGACCTGGACCGATCACACCATAAAATATCGCGATGTGTTTGCCCACCTTTTCGCGCAGCAATTCTTGATTGAGCTGATCGAGCAAACGCGCTGGATCGGCAACAAGCGAGGGCTGAGCATTGCGATGTGCTTCTAGCGCGGTAGCAATAAAACGCTTCAAATACACGGTCACAAAGGCGGATGCCACGCCATGACCTGACACATCTGCAATATAAAATCCGCAGGTATTGGAGTCGATCTTAAAATAGTCGACAAAATCGCCACTCATAAATTCGGAGGGCATCAATAGGTGTGAAAAGGTCATTCCAGAAAACTGCCAGCGTGATTTTGGCAGTAATTTGAATTGTACCTGACGACCGGCCCTTTCGCCTTTTTCAAGCGCAGCCAATGAGTGCTGTAAGCGGGCGTTACTGCGCTCTAATTCCTCGGTGCGTTGTTTTACTTTCTCTTCTAGGCCGCGATTCAATTGGGCCAGTTCAGTTAGCGCTAGATAACCACGCAGTGCCGCGATGACGGCAGTAGAGAGTTTCTGCGCGGTAAGTTCAGTCTTTTCTTTGTAATCGTTAATGTCGTATTCTAGGATAACTTGGCGCTCAGGTGCTTGGCCGGCTTGCCCGGTGCGCAAAATGATGCGTGCCAGTTCGTTATGCAATTGGTTGCGGATGTAATGCACCAGCCGCAGGCCGGCATCGTCGGTTTCCATTACCACATCAAGCAGAATGACTGCGATATCGTCGTGACTAGCCAGCAGACGCTCGGCGTCTGCGCTGTTGTAGGCATTGAGGAAGCTCAAACGGCGCTCTCGAAAACGCAGACCGGACAGCACCAGCATGGTGACATCGTGGATGGCTGGTTCATCGTCAACGATCAAAATGCGCCAATCTGGATTGGGCTTGGCATCGGCGTCATCGATGAAAAATAGGGGCAGATCGTCGCATTCATCAGCCATTGCGATCACGCGCTGTTTCCCTACTGCCGCGGGCATTGGTGACATCATAACCTTGGCTGGTGTCGAGTCGATGCATTTGGCGGAGCAAAAACATCAAGATCAGCACAATCGCGACCAAGGTCGCTTCCAACGACCGTGCTTGCCGGCGTATTCCCTTGGCGCTGAGCAACTGGCGACGCATGTCGGCGATCGCCCGCAACGCTGTGCGAGGGGGCGCGAAACCGCCCCCCAAAAAGTTGATCAAGGAACGCCTGGAAAACTGTCTACGTACTTGATCGTAAAGTCGGGGAAGGCGTCGACAAATTTGATCGTGAAGTCAGGAAAACTGTCGACCATCTTCCATTTGCCCGCTGCATCAGGGAAGTTCTCAACAATTTTTACATGCAGATCGGCAAAGGAATCGACGATCTTGACCTTGTAGTCGGGGAAACTCTCGACCACTTTGATTTTGCCGAAGATGCGCGACATGTCCGGCTTATCTGCCAGTGCCGGACGCCCGACCAGCAGAAGCAAACCGGCCAGACCACTGTGTGCCAGCCACAAACGACGACTATTCATGGGTTGCCGTCCAAGTTGAATTTGCAGTGTTTTCGCGAAATGAACTCGCTACCGGATCATGCCTAGTCGCTCGGGTGGGCGCGTAAATCTGAGCTGATTGACACCGCGAGATTGGTTTTGGCTCAGGATTGCGAAGGCGCTCTCGCGCGACTTGGGATACGCTGGGCGCTCGGTGAATTCATTTTGTAAGTTCCCCGCAACACGATGCGGCAAGCGTAGCGTGGCTCCAGCGCGCGGGCTTGCGTTGTGTGGACAGGCCGTTCGCGCCAGCGGCCGCGGCTCCTTCCTGGAGGTAGTCATGACTTTCGCTTTTGGGTTGGCAGTCCTTTCCATGTCGATG
>CAZLSB010000304.1:0-4794 GCA_964561825.1 uncultured Xanthomonas sp. | reverse complement strand
GCGTCGCGCGCGCGACGCTGTCATCGGATCATTCACGCCTGATTCTCAACAGCGTCCGGTGATCGGCTGCCGCGCAGCGGGCCGACGCGCGCTTCGATTGCGGCCTGCACTGGTCTGCGCCAGCCGAACAAAAAGCCAGCCTCCGCCAGCACAAATAATGGGCCGATGGCCAAGCCCATCAAATCATCGACAAATGCGGGTTTGCGTCCTTCGTAGTGATGACCCAGAAACTGCAGCGCCCAGCCCAGCACAAACAAACCCACACCCGCGATCAGCCAAATCCCGGTTGCGGCGGCTGCCAAAGACGCTGCAATCCACAGCGTGGGTACCAACAACATCGCCATTACGCCGCCGTAACGCCAATCCAGACGCAGGTAATAAACCACGCCAACCAAACCTACTAACCATGCCGGCGAGACCATCAAATCCATCAGAACGAAACTTGGCCTTGCGAGCAAGACCGCAACGGCGAGCACAATCATCGGAACACCGACAAAATGGGTGAGGATATTGCGTCGATCGCGGTGATAGGCGGCGTATTGAGAGAGTTGCTCAATCAGGGTTTTCATTGTGGAAAGGCTCATTCCCGGTTTATTTGCGAATTATTGCAGGCAGATGGGATTAGTCCACTGCCCGGCGCCGATACGGCCGATACACTGGGTTCCAGACTTCCGCTTCGATGCGCAGTCGCAAAGTGGCGTCATCACAAGGCTCTGCTACGCCATCCGCTTGTGCTTGCCTAGCGGTAGCTAGGGCCACTGCAATGGAAACCTCGCGTAACTGGTTTACTGGCGGCAGCAAGCGTGCGTGGCTATCGTGTTTGGCCGGGGATAACTCGGCCAAGGCTTTGCCGGCGGCCATGAACATAGTGTCGGTCACACGCCGTGCATTCACTGCCAAAACGCCTAAGCCCACGCCTGGGAAAATGTAGGAGTTATTGGTCTGGTTTACCGGCACCAGTTTGCCCTGCCACGGGACAGGCGCAAAGGGACTGCCGGTACCAATTAATGCGCGACCGTCCGTCCAGGCGATTAAATCTGCGGGAATCGCCTCACAGCGCGAAGTTGGATTAGACAGCGGAAAAATGATCGGGCGCTCTACATACGCAGCCATTGCGCGAATCGCCGCCTCGGTGAACGTGCCACCCTGACCCGAAACGCCAATCAGCGTGGTGGGTTTGACGTTGCTAATCACATCAAGCAGCGTTATTTCGCTGGGATCGACCAGAATCCAATCGACGACAGCTTGTTCGGCTTGTGCGAATTGCGCGCGATCGCCCGACACTTCACGCCGTCCGTGCGCCACTAGGCCTTTGCTGTCGAGTACGAAAAAGCGGCTGCGCGCCTCGCTGTCCGACAATCCCGCGTTTTTCATCGCCTGCATCAACAGATTGGCGACTCCGACGCCGGCGGCACCGGCGCCCAAAATAGCGATGCGCTGGTCTTGGATGGCCACGCCAGTGACATCGATAGCCGCCATCAGCGTGCCGGTGGCGACCGCCGCGGTGCCCTGGATGTCGTCATTGAAGGTGCATAGGCGATCGCGATAGCGCTCCAACAAACGCGAGGCATTGCTGCCGGCAAAATCCTCCCATTGCAGCAATACATTCGGGAACCGTTCTGCCACCGCGCTGACAAACTCCTCGACAAACTCATCGTACGCGGGGCCGCTGATGCGGGCATTGCGCCAGCCCACATACAGCGGATTGTCCAGTCGCTCGCGGTTATTAGTGCCAACATCCAATAAAATCGGCAGCGTCGCGGCAGGATGTATTCCGGCGCAGGCGGTGTACAGGGACAACTTGCCAATCGAAATGCCCATGCCACCGGCACCTTGATCACCCAAACCCAAAATTCGCTCGCCGTCGCTAACCACAATCACGCGCACCGCATCGAAACGCGGATCAGAGAGGATTTCGCGAATCCGATGGCGGTTTGGGTAGCTTAAAAATAGGCCGCGCGGCTTGCGCCAGATTTCGCTAAAGCGCTGACAGCCCTCCCCCACTGTTGGCGTGTAAACCAGCGGCAATAACTCTTCGATGTTGCCGACCAACAGCGCGTAGAACAGCGTTTCATTGGCATCTTGCAGATCGCGCAAAAACGCGTAGCGCTCAAAATTAGTGGCAAAACTGCGTAACACTTGCAGACGGCGACGCACCTGTTCTTCCAGCGTGCCAATATTGGGCGGCAAAATGCCATGCAATCGAAATTGATCGCGCTCGTCTTCGGTGAAGGCCGTACCTTTATTGAGCAGCGGCTGATTGATCAGATCAATCCCGCTGAGCTCGGTTTCAATGATTGCGTCGCTGTCTGACCTTGCTATTTGTGGCATCGCGCATGCTCCTTCGGCAGACCCAAGATTGCCGCGAAGTCTGCATTAATTGCTTGACAAATGGGTGCAACCCGCAGAAATGGCGCACTGCACAATGGCCCGCGCTAAGTGCTGGAATATGCTGCGCGCACGCGAGTCTTTAGGACCAAAATCGAGTGCGACTGCGGACGCTGAGTGGCCTGGATGCCGGATTTTTGTACCTGGAGGCCGCAGGTACACCGATGCACATTGGCAGCTTGATGCTGCTATCGCCGCCTAAACGGCGCGGTTATGACTTTCATGCTGCGGTGCAAGGCCTGATTGCTGAGCGCTTACCGAAGGCACGCGCGCTGAAGCGGCAGCTCATCGAAGCGCCCTTAGAACTGGCTCACCCGATGTGGGGCGAAGCCCAGCATCTAGACCTAGACCAACATGTGTTGCGCGAACGGCTGCCCAAACCCGGCACGCAAGCGCAATTGCTGCGTCGCGTGGCCGATCTGCATGCTGAAATGCTGCCCCGAGATCGTCCACTGTGGCGGCTGATCATCATTGAGGGTTTGGCCAGCGGCGAACTGGTGCTGTATTCAAAAATTCACCATGCATTGCTGGATGGCCAAGGCGGCATCGCCTTGGCGCAAGCCTTGCTGGATGTGGAATCGCATATCCCCAAACCCGCGCCAGCGGCAGATCACGAGCCTGAAGTAGCACCTGGCAACCGCGCACGGGCCAGCACCGCGGCACGCGCAACGGTATCGCAGTTTGCGCGGCTGATTCGCGCCGTACCGGCCACTCTGAAAATGGCGGGCCAAGCGCTCGGTGAAGCCGGCAGTTTTATCGGCAAATTGCGTGACAGTGTGTTGATTGCGCCAAAAACCGTGTTCAACGTGAATATTGGGCCGGAACGCGCACTCGCCGTTGCTAGCCTGGATTTGGCGCGCGTCAAACGGGTGGCGCGCGGACATGGCGTCAGTCTGAATGATGTGGTGCTGGCCGTTGTCGCACACGCGCTGCGCGACTACCTGAAACGCCACGGTGGCGTGCCAGATGAACCGCTCGTCGTTGGCATGCCCATTTCATTACGCGGCTCCGGTGACGGCGAAGCCAATAATCAGGCATCGATGGTGCAATGCCCCTTGCCCACGCAAATAAAAGATCCCCTCGAACGCCTAGCCGCTATTCGAACAGCGACCGCATCGATTAAAACTCGCATTAATTCATTACGCGATCTCATACCAACTGATTTTCCGGGTTTAGCTGCGCCGATTTGGGCATCTGGATTAAGTCGCTTGTGGGCGCGCGGCCGAATTTCCGAGCGCTTGCCCGCGCTGGCTAACTTGATTATCTCCAATGTGCCCGGGCCGCCCATTGATTTGTATCTAGCAGGCGCCCGTTTGTTACATTATTACCCGGTTTCGATTGTCATTCACGGCTTGGCGGTCAACGTCACCGTGCAAAGTTATGGCGGCCATTTAGAGTTTGGCGTTATCACCGCAAAAGATGTGGTGGCGCGCCCAGATACCATCGCACGCGCTTTTGAGCGCGGTTTGCTCGCGCTTGAGGAAAAACTGCCAAAATGAGCCGAACACGGGTCACCGAATGGGCCGGAGCGAACGTCTCGGGGGGATCAAAGTCGCATACATCGGCCAGCAAACGCACTAAGCCGAGCTCGGCGCGACCACCAGAGCCCATTGCGGAGAGCGTGGAAACCGAACGCTTGGGGCCACCGTCGCGTTTATTGTTCGCCTTGGAGTCCCGCGCCGTCCTTGAATGGGCATCCTTCGCGTTGGCGTGGCCATGGCTCAAACGCGCCCCCAAAGGCGATGGTCATCCAGTTTTAGTGTTGCCGGGCCTAGTCGCTGGAGACGCCAGCACCTATCCCTTGCGGCGTTTTTTGAAGCAACTGGGCTATGTCGCCTATCCCTGGGAGTTAGGCGTCAACTTTGGGCCACGTGGTGAAACGGTGCCCAAACTGCTAGCGCGCGTGCAACAAATCGAGCGCAAACATGGCACTAAACTGAGTTTGATCGGCTGGTCGCTCGGCGGTGCAATGGCACGTGCCCTTGCAGTGCGCATGCCGGATCAGATTCGCAATGTCATCACTCTGGGCTCGCCGGTGCAGCCACACCCGCACGCAACCAACGCGTGGCAGGTGTTTGAGGCGGTCAGTGGCTGGCGCACCGACGACCCTGAGTTGCGAGAAATGGCAACATTGCATCCCTCCATGCCCAATACCTCCATATTCAGTAAAGGGGATGGCATCGTGTCTTGGCGCGCCAGTATCGCGCCGGAATCCACCATCAGTGAAAACATTGAAATCGCCGCCAGTCACCTCGGCATGGGCGTCAATCCGCTGGTGTTATGGGCGATCGCCGACCGACTGGCGCAAGCGGAAGGCGAGTGGCAACCCTTTGAACGCAGCGGATTGTTGCGTTCTTGGTTGTTTCGCAAACCGGGTCAGTTCCGTTTTGCTCAGCTTTTGTGAGT
>CAZLSB010000303.1:0-4807 GCA_964561825.1 uncultured Xanthomonas sp. | reverse complement strand
CAGACGCTGGTGTTTGCGTTGAGCGATTTGTCGGTCAGCAAGAACGACGGCGTCAGTGCCTATGTGCCGGGCGACCTGCTGGTCTATTCGGTGATCGTGCGCAACCTCGGGCCGGACGCCGCGGCGGCAATCCGCATCATCGACGTGGTGCCAGCGGGCCTGATCAACGTCATCTGGAGCTGCGATGCCTCCGGCGGCGTGGCCTGTCCGGTGTCCGGCGGCAGCGGTAATCTGGACCTGACGATCGCCAGCTTCCCGGTCGGCGGCCTGCTCAACTTCACCTTCTACGGCAATGTGCTCGGCAGCCCGGCAAGCATCACGAACACGGCAACGATCACGCTGCCAGCCGACACCACGGTGGAGGATCCGCTGAGCGACAACAACAGCGCGACCGATATCGATTTGCTGGACTTCATGTTCCGCAACGGCTTCGAGGATGCGCAGGTGAACGCGCAGGCTGGTAGTCAGCGCCTGGCGCTGGCCGCGCTGCGCGCCGGCGTCAGTGAGCAGGCGATCAGCGTGCTGATGCTGGACGACGCGCTGGGCGAGGCCGTGCGTGTGTACGTGCGGCAGAGCGACGGCGCTGTGCAGCACGCACTGGCCCGGCGCGCCAGCAACGGCCTGCTACGCCTTGAAGCCTGGCGCGAACTGGGCGCCGACCCCACCTTAAGTTGGACCGCACGCTCAACCTCGCAAGGCTGGGTGCTGGAGACGCTAGAACTGCAGTAAGGCATTGGCAGGCGCGGCACATCCGCCGCGCCTGCCGGACTTCGTAAGCACAGTTCTATGCGGAAGCGCCAGAATTGATCGCTGGCTCTGGTCCCAGTGGGTCCGATCGCCTCCTTCTGACCGCAACATGCCAAACCAAAATTCTGGGCGAATGTAGCCAATGCAAGCACCGGCCAATGCGCGATGATGTGCTTTTCCAGATCTGCAGATTGCTCCATGCAAACCATCGAAGCACGGTATCCACTGGGACTGCTGTTCTTGCTGCTGGCGCTGGCACCAGCTGGCTATGCGGGCAGTTGCGACGCCCCGTTTGCCGTGGGCTCGGCACAACAACTCCTGGTCGATACGGCGCGCGCTAACCGCGAAGTGCCGGTGCGCGTGCTCTACCCGGCTAGTTCGGCGGGTGCGGCAACGCCGGCAGTCAATGGATGCGCGTTTCCCGTACTCGCCTTCGGTCACGGTTTCACCATCGCCAATACCGCTTATGCGTACCTGGCGGATGCCCTCGCCGCGCAAGGATTCATCGTGGTGCTACCCGCTACCGAGGGCGGCTTGTCTCCCGATCATGCCGAGTTCGGTCGCGACCTGCGTTTTTCGGTCGATGCCGTTGCGCTGTCACCGCCGTGGACCGCAGCCGCTGGCGTGCGCCGCGCCATCGGCGGACATTCGATGGGCGGCGGCGCGGCAGTCTTGGCAATGACGGTGGCACCGGGCATCGACGCCCTGTTCGCGCTGGCATCGGCGAACACCAATCCCTCAGCGATTACGGCCGCCGCCAGCGTCTTCGCGCCCACCTTGCTCTTGACCGGATCGCGCGACTGCGTGACACCGAGTGCCGATCATGCCTTGCCCATTTTTGCCGCATTGGCGACGCCCACTGAGCACAAGCTGCGGGTCGACATTGCCGGGGCCAGCCATTGCCAGTTCAGCAGCGGCAGCCTGACCTGCTCGATCGGCGAGGCCAGTTGCGGCGGCGGCGCCTCCATCAGCAGCGCCAGTCAGCAGCAACAGACCTTGGCGACATTGATCCCGTGGCTGCGACAGCAACTCACGCCGGCACAGACTTTGCTGGCAAACGGTTTCGAGTAGCGACGAAGCGTCCATACTGCGCTCTGGCGACAGCGCACCGCGTATTTTGCGGCGCTGACTTTCCATCACCACCCACAGGTCATGCGATGAACGCCGCTGGCTGGCAACGAATACGGGAGCTGTTTGAAGCCGCGCTGCTGCTGCCGCCAGACCAGCGCGAGGGTTATGTTCGCCAATATAGCGATGGCGACGATGCGCTGGTGCAGGAAGTCCTTGAAATGCTGGCTTCCGACGCGCGCGCACCGACCCACATCTTGGCGATGGATGAGGTGGCGCATGAGCTAATGGCGGATCTGGGCAGCGCGGCCGAGCGCTCTGATCTCAATCGCTGGGCCGGCGCGCGACTCGGGCCCTGGCAGCTGCTGAACGAGATCGCGCGCGGCGGCATGGGCGCGGTGTATCTGGCCGAGCGCGCTGATGGTGCGTATACGCAGCGCGCCGCCGTGAAACTGATCCGCAGCAGCTGGGATAGCGCCAACTTGCTGCGCCGCTTCATAGCCGAGCGCCAGATCCTCGCCAATCTCAACCACCCGCGCATCGCGCGCTTGTTGGATGGCGGCCTCAGCGAAAGTGGCAATCCTTATCTAGTGCTGGAGTTCGTCGACGGCGTGTCGATCAGTCGCTACTGCGACGATCTGCAGCTGTCGGTTGCGGACCGTTTGGCCTTATTCCTGAACGTCTGCGAAGCGGTGGCCTATGCGCACCGCGCGCTGATCGTGCACCGCGATCTGAAACCATCGAACATTCTGGTGGACGCCGCGGGCGATGTGAAACTGCTCGACTTTGGCATTGCCAAAACCTTGTCTGGCGGCGCCGACACCGCATCACGCATGTTCACGCCCGAGTACGCCGCGCCCGAGCAAGTGCGCGGCGATGCAGTAACGACGGGTGTCGATATTTACGCGCTGGGTCTACTGCTGTTTGAGCTGTTGACCGGGCGGCGGCCGTACGCGCAGACCGGGTCGACGCCAGCTGCCTACGAGCAGGCGATCCTGACGCAGGAGCCGCGCGCGCCGTCGCTGGCGGCGCTCACCCAAGATCAGGAAGCAACGCCCAACGCCGCACGGCGCGAACTCGATCCGCGCGGTCTTTCCCATCGCCTGCGCGGCGATCTTGATGCGATCGTCCTTAGGGCGCTGCGCAAGAACCCCGCCGAGCGCTACGCCACAGTGGACGAACTGGCCGCAGACGTGCAGCGCCATTTGCACCGCGAGCCGGTGCTGGCGCGGCGCGGCAACTGGCGCTATGTGGCACTGCGGTTTGTCAGCCGCCACGCGCTGGCGGTGAGTTTGGCGCTGGTGGCTGTGTTGGCACTGGCGGGGGGTTTGGGTGCGGCGCTGTGGCAGGCCGACGCCGTCCGACAGCAGCGCGACGTGGCCGAAGACGCGGCCCGCACGGCGCGCGCGGTGGCAGATTTTCTGACCAAGACCTTTGCCAATGCTGATCCAGCCGCCACCGACGGCAAGGACCCGCCCGCAAGCGCGCTGCTCGCTGCCGCGGTAATCGAAATCGAGTTAGCCAGCGATCTGCCTGCACGTGAGCGCTCGGCGATGTATTACGCGCTGGGCACCGCGCAAATGGCCCGCGACGCGCCCGCCGAGGGTTTGGCGATGATGGAAAAGGCACTCGAAACGGCCGGCGACGACCCGGCGCGGCACATGCGCGGCTTGCTCGGAGTGGGCGTAGCGCTCAACAAACAGGGACTTTTGGATGCCTCCAATGCGCGCTATGCGCAGGCGCGCGCCTGGCACGCCAAACACGGCGCGGCCCTGGATAGTGATCGTCGTGAGCTCGATTACGCGCAGGCGGTCAACTTCATCAGTCAACAGCGCAACGGCGACGCGCTGGCCTTACTCGATGAGCTTAATCAAAAGCTCAGTTTGCGCGGCGAGGCGATGGGCGACCTGGGCATTCAAACGAGCACCATGGCAATCTACGTGCTCGCCGCCACGGGTCGCAAGGACGAGGCCCTGGCGCGCTCCCAGCAGCTTTACGACAGCGTCACGGCGGATCCCAAGGCTGCGCTGTCCAAGCGCAAAACCATCATCGGTGTGCACGCCTATGCACTGATGACCGCGCGCGGCGCGGCTGCCGCTGAACCTTTGTTTCGCGAGGCGCTGGCACTGGACGAGCAGATTTACGGGCCTGGCCATCTGCAGACGGTGGTATCGATCAACAATGTTGCGATCTGCTTGAATCGTCAAAATCGCTACGACGAGAGCATCCCACTTTTTGAACGCGCGATCACCATTCGCCGCAGCAAGCTCAATCCCAATCACCCTGAACTGGGCTTCTCGCTGGTCAATAGCGGCAACGCCCACGAGAAAGCCGGCCAACTTGAGACGGCGTTGCTGCGTTACGACGAAGCCATACGCAGCTATCAGGCTTCCAATGAGATCGGAACACAGCGCATGCGTGCTCACCATTGGCGCGCACGCACGCTGGAAGCATTGCAGCGATTCGATGCAGCGCTGCTCGATGTAGATGCGCTTAAGCCATTTCAAGCGACCCAGCCGTACTTCAAAGGCGAGCCGTTGCGCGCCTTGCTTTTGCTAGAAGCACACTTGCATGAGGCGCTGGCCAGGAGCGATCTGGCCTGCGGTATCGAACAGCGACTGCTGGAACCTAACGACGCTGAGCGCGCCGAAGGCAGCGCGCTAGCGGCGCGCTGTCGCGCCCGCCTCGGACGCTGAGCTTTGGGTGGTTCGATCGGTGATCGAACGCTTCTGCAGCACGGTGCAGGAAAAGCGCCAGCCCGCAGCGCTGAGCCACCAGAGCCATGGATCACCACATCAGTTTGACTCGCATCCACCGAGAAGGGCATCCGATCGCGTCATTGCAACAAAGAGCATCGTGCGCAGTTTCGCGACGCACAAACCTGCGATGCTGGCAGCCTGTCGGACTTTCAGCGTGAGATGCGTTGTGAGGCTTAAGCGGATGCAAGGCGCGGCGCGCAGCCAATGGCTCTTCCATTGGCAAGGGTCGCAAC
>CAZLSB010000302.1:0-4854 GCA_964561825.1 uncultured Xanthomonas sp. | reverse complement strand
AATTTGATTTTGAAGGATTGGGCTCTACTTTCGAGTCTGCGCTATGCCAAAAGGCCGTCCGGCGGGCTGCGCGTCGCAACGGCGTCTGCGCTGCGACCCCAACGGAAGAGCCATTGGCTGCGCGCCGCGCCTTGCATCCGCTTAAGCCACACAACGCATCTCACGCGCAAAGTCCGACAGGCTGCTAGTGCACATCAACACGGCTCCGCCCATCAGTCATGCCCCGACGGGTGACTATCGTCACTAACACCGCGCGCGCAAATCACCGAGTCTGATCGTCATACACAGCGGCTTGCGAGCGTTGTGCGAGCATACGATGCAGCCAATCAACTAGATCCGCGATACCCATGACTCAACCCGATCTGTTAGGACAATTGCGTATCGATCGCGATTCGCCCCACGCTGAAGAACCCAGGCGTAGTCTGCCCTGGGGCTGGTTGCTCGTCGTGCTGATCGTCAGCGGCGCGCTGGCTTGGTGGTTTTTTGGTCGACAGCCGGCGGCGATCGCCGTGCAAACTGCGCTAGCCGTGCCGGCGGCCAACGCACCGACGAGCAATTCGGTGCTGGATGCATCCGGTTATGTGGTGGCGCGCCGGCAAGCGACGGTTTCCGCCCAGGTAACGGGCAAAGTGCACGAAGTGTTGATCGAAGAAGGCATGCGCGTCAGCGCCGGGCAGATCATGGCGACACTGGACGACACTCAGCAACGTGCTGACCTGCAGTTCCGCGAAGCGCAGTTGTTGAGCTCACGCTCACAACTGACCGAGATTGAAGCGAATTTGCGCCAAGCGAAAGCCGATTTG
Source organism: uncultured Xanthomonas sp. (assembly GCA_964561825.1). Classification (GTDB taxonomy): domain Bacteria; phylum Pseudomonadota; class Gammaproteobacteria; order Xanthomonadales; family SZUA-5; genus JADKFD01. The sequence goes on along the minus strand of CAZLSB010000302.1, from coordinate 4,051 downwards.
CGGCGCCAACAAGAAATTTTTGATCGCAAACTGGGCACCGCGGCGCAACTGGACGCGGCGCGCACGCAGGCCGAATCTTTGGCGGCGCGCTTGGCCAGTCAGCGCAGTCAGGTCAAAGTAGCCGGTGAATCGGTGGCGATGTCGCAGGTGTCGCTCGACCAAACGGTCATTCGCGCACCGTTTGCCGGCGTGGTGATCGCCAAAGCGGCGCAGTCCGGTGAAATGATTTCGCCGATTTCAGCAGGCGGCGGATTTACCCGCACCGGCATCGGCACCATCGTCGATATGGATTCGCTGGAGGTGGAGGTGGACGTCAACGAGGCCTTCATTGGTCGCGTGCAAGCACGCATGCCCACCGAAGCAAATCTGAACGCCTACCCAGATTGGCGCATTCCAGGTGAAGTGGTCGCGGTGATTCCGGCCGCCGATCGCACCAAAGCCACCGTGCGGGTGCGCGTAGCACTGGCTGAAAAAGATCCGCGCATCGTGCCGGAAATGGGCGTGCGGGTGCGCTTTTTGGAAACCCGTGCCAGCGAGCCAACGTCGCTGCCCGCGTTGACCGGCGTATTGGTGCCCAAAGGCGCAGTTACCGAACGCGCGGGCAAGTCGGTGGTATTTGTCTTTGAAGGCGATCGTGCGCAGCTACGCGAAGTCACCGCGGCTGCCACGATTGCCGACTTTCGCAACATCACCGCCGGTTTGGCGGCCGGCGTTAGCGTGATCGTCGCCCCGCCGGCGGAATTGACCGATGGCGCCTTGGTGAAAAAGCCTGAGTAACAGCCGAAATCGCAGTTGAGTTGAATTTTGAAGACCCATTTCCTTTGCCGAGTCTGAAGCCATGACCGAAGCGCTAGTCCAAATCAACAACGTTGTCAAAAACTACACGCGTGGCAAACAGACCGTGGAGGTGCTGCATGGCATTACACTCGGCATCCCCAAGGGCGATTTTGTGGCGTTAATGGGTCCATCAGGCTCCGGCAAAACCACGTTGCTCAATTTGATTGGTGGTCTGGACCAACCGACCAAGGGCGAAATTGTGGTTGATGGCAAACGAATCGATCGGCTCAGCAGCGGCGATTTATCGCGATGGCGGGCCAATAATGTGGGCTTTGTATTCCAGTTCTATAACTTATTGCCGGTATTGACCGCCGAGCGCAATGTCGAATTACCGCTGTTATTGACCAAAATGGGTAGCGCGGAACGCTTGAAACGCGCCAACATTGCGCTGGAAATCGTCGGATTGAAAGACCGCGCCCGGCATAAACCCAAAGAATTATCCGGCGGCCAGGAGCAACGCGTAGCGATCGCGCGTGCATTGGTCTCTGATCCGTCCTTGTTAGTTTGCGATGAGCCCACCGGTGATCTGGATCGCAAAACCGCGGACGAAATTCTCACCCTTTTGCAAAGGCTTAATCGCGAATATGGCAAGACCATCGTCATGGTGACTCACGATCCGAAAGCCGCCGAGTACGCTAAGCACATCGTGAATTTGGACAAAGGCACGTTGTTGGCCGACAGCGTGGCGGCCTAAGGAGCAGGACCATGGGTTATTTTCGTTTTGTTTGGGCCAGCCTTTGGCGCAAGAAGACCCGCGCGATATTGACGCTCTTGTCATTAATATGCGCCTTTTTGTTGTTTGGACTACTGCAGGCGCTCAGCGTGTTTTTTACCGCTGGCGCAGATTTTGTCGGCGCCTCACGGCTGATTGTGCAATCACGGGTGTCATTCACCACGTCATTGCCCATGCGTTTATTGCCAGAGATTGCTGCAATACCGGGTGTCAAAGACGTCAGCCACGATCAATGGTTTGGTGGCGTATACGGCGAAAATCGTCAGATGTTTACCTTTGCATCAGACCCGGTGCGCTTACGGCGCGTCTATCCAGAGTGGGTGATGACCGACGCAGAATGGAGCGCATTTGAGCAAACCCGCACCGGCGCGATTGTCGGTCGCGTGGTAGCCGATCAGTATGGATTTAAGGTGGGCGATAAGCTGCCGCTGAAGTCGAATATCTTCCCGCAGAAGAATGGTTCGATGGCATGGGAGTTTGATATTGTTGGCATTTTTGATGGCAAAGATGCGTCTTGGCAGGCACAAACGCAAACCGTGTATATCAATCACGCCTATTTTGACGAAGCCAATCAGTTTGGCAGTATGGCTGGCGTTTTTGCTGTCGAGCTGGACGACGTCAATAAAGCCAACGAAGTGGCGCAGGCGATTGATGCCCGTTTCCTGAATTCGCCCAATGAAACCAAAACGCAGAGCGAAAAAGACTTCAATAAAGGATTTTTTGCGCAAATTGGTGATATCGGATTGATCGTCAGCTTGATTTTAACTGCGGTGTTTTTCACCATTTTGATCTTAACGGGTAATACCATGGCACAGGCGGTGCGTGAGCGTATCCCTGAACTTGCGGTGCTCAAAACGCTCGGGTTTAGGGATGGCCAGGTCACCGGCTTGGTACTTGCCGAATCGCTGCTGCTGTGCGTCACCGGCGGTTTAATTGGCATGGGGCTGGCGGCGTTCATGATTAGCGGCTTGGCGCAGGCAGCACCCGGCTTTTTCGGCGCGGTGCGCGCTAACGGCACGGTGTGGATGCAGGCGCTGCTCGCGATTATCGTGCTGGCATTAGCGGTGGGTTTGCCACCGGCATTGAAGGCCGGTCGCATCCGTATCGTGGATGCGCTGGCGGGTCGATGAATAAGGCGCACCGAATAACCATTGTTTTGCGCTGCAGGCGCTGACTGACTAAGGCGAAACGAGCATGTTTAAACAGATTTTTGAGATCGTCGCGCTGAATTTGAAATCCATCCCCGAGCGCCTCGGTGCATCTTTGGTCATTGTGGTTGGCATTGCCGGCGTGGTCGCCGTCTTTACCGCGCTATTTGCAATGGCGGGTGGGATTGATTCCACGCTGCAAGCCAGCGGTGATCCACGCAATGCGCTGGTCATGCGCGGTGGCTCGCAGGCCGAGTTAAATAGTTCGATGGATCGCGACTCCTTTGACATCGTGTCGCAGGCGCCGGGTGTGCGCAAAGACGACAAAGGCAATCCGATCGCATCGGGCGAATTGATTTTGATTGCGGAAGTACCCAAAAAAGGCGGCACTTTGGGCGCCAACATCACTTTGCGGGGTATCGGCGAGCATGGCCTAACACTGCGGCCTAGCCTAAAAATTATCGAAGGCCGCAGCTTCACCCCAGGGTTACAGGAATTGCTGGTGGGCAAAGGCGCGGCGGCGCAGTTTGTCGGGCTGGAGGTCAATAACACCGTGCGCCTGCGTGGTGCGGACTGGCAGGTGGTCGGCATTTTCGAGAGCAACGATGCTTTCGATAGTGAGATTTTCACCGATACCGCCACCGCGCAAACCGCGTGGGGCCGCGGCAGTAGCCTGTCGGTTGCGCTGGTAGGTTTGCAGTCGGAAGCCTCACTGAGTGAATTTTCGGCCGCGCTGAAAGCCGATCCGCGCCTCAACACCGATGTGCAGAGTCAGCGCGCGTACTTCTCCGCGCAAACCGCGCAAACCAGTGGTGGCGTGCGCATGCTTGGTTTGGCCGTCGCGGTGATCATGTGTTTGGGCGCGCTATTTGCCGCATTGAACACCATGTATGCATCGGTTTCGGCACGGACTCGCGAAATCGCCACCTTGCGGGCAATCGGCTTTGGTCCAGTGCCGGTGGTGATTTCCGTATTAACCGAAGCCATGCTGTTGGCCGTGCTCGGCGGGGTTATTGGCGCTTTGCTGGCCTACGTGTTTTTTAACGGCATGACTGTGTCAACGCTGGGTGGCAGCACTTTTACCCAATTGGTGTTCAACTTCAAAGTGACGCCGGCCTTGGTATTGACCGGTATGTGCTTGGCTTTGCTGATCGGCTTTGTCGGCGGCTTGATGCCTGCAGTGCGCGCCGCGCGCATGCCGGTCACGACCGCCTTGCGCGAGGCCTGAGACCAGCTATGGCGTTGTTTGCTCCGCACTCCGCACCCACCCCAAACATGCCGTCACGCATTGATTCGTAGGTCACGTTGGCCGCAGGCCAAACTGACACCGGCG
>CAZLSB010000301.1:0-4859 GCA_964561825.1 uncultured Xanthomonas sp. | reverse complement strand
GACATCGGAGCACTGTCACGTAGCCCTGCGGGCAACGTGACCTACGACTGATGCCACTCAGTTTGATGCGCGACTAAGCGCACCGACAGGGGCGACCGGGACTCTCGCCAAACATTCCGTAACCTATTGATTTTCAGACGAGCGACACAATCCGTCCTTGCGAGCGCTGCGCTGCTTGCAGCGCAGACCTCGGCAATCCAGTGACTTTGTTCCAAAACGCAGCGTCACTCGGTTGCCGCGGCTCGCACTGCGCGGGCTCGCAGTGCGGTTATTGCACGCCCTCGCGCAACTGCTGCAGGTGCGCAGCGGCAAGTCTTGATTTGAAGTGCCGGGCTCCGCGCTTACCCATCGGGTTCGCGCTTGGTGCGTCTGCGCTGCGCGCGGACGCTTTTGATCCTGCACCACGAACCAAAAAAATTAATGATCTCTGGTGCTATCCGCTCCCGTACATGCATTACGAGCCTTTCCGCTTTCGGAGTTCGCCATGGTCCGCTTATCGCTTTCCGTCCTCGCGCTGGCCCTGTGGGGCGCGCCTGCGCTGGCAGTGCCCGGCGACCAGCCGCCGCTCGAAGAGATACTGTCGACGCCGAACTTCAGCTACAAGATGCGCACCGGGATTTCCGGCAGCGTGCACAGATTCTCGGGCGGCAAGATGCACCGGGCCGGCGACGCGCTTGATCGCACCGGCGCCTCCAGCCTGGGCAATCCACTCGGCTACCACGCCGGTTACGTCAATCGGGGTTTTCGCGAACCTTGGTTCTCCACTCCGACCAAGGATGTGGCGTTCTGGGCCTGTGGCGACAACCCTGGTGGTTTTGACTGTGACAACGGTTTCGCCACCCTCGATCAGATCATCATGCCGACTGATGTGTTCGAGAACCGCAGCGATTCATGCATCCGCGGCATTCTCGGTCACGAGCTCTTCCACCACATCCAGTTCGGCTATGTAAATGACGGTGGCGGCGAAGGCTGCTCCGGGGGCTATGGCTCAGCCGCCTGCGAAGGCCACGCCCGCGCCTTGCAGGACAAGATCTATCTGGATCTTGATCTGGATCCTGCAGCGAGTTGTATTGCCTCGTTCCTAGGTCAGGTTAACGGCTACCTTAACGCGCCCGATATCACGATCTGGAAGGCCAGCTACGGTTCGGCGCTGTTCTGGACCTATCTCATGGAGCAATACGGGACCTTCGCCTTCGAGCCCGGGCGCGGCATCGATTTTCTCAAGAATTGGTGGGAGCGCGCGCGTGACCAGCTGTCCGACCCGTCGATCTATGACGTCACCGACTACGTCATCAAGCAATACCAGTCCGACAATGCGACCAACGCCTTCCACGATTTCACCATCGCCAATACCCTCAAGGGTCGCGATCTGAGCCAGACCTCAGAAGCCTTCCGCTTGCGCTATAGCTACCGCGACGAAGAACCGGTACCGCTCAACAACAACCTGATGAAGTTCAAGGAGGCGGCCTCGTCCGGTTTCCTGGTGGTGCCGAGCAATGGTACCCCGGTCAGTATCAATGTCACCGCCAAACGCTTCGGCGCGCGCTACTACAACTTCTCGACCGAGTCCTGTCCGACCGGCAACACCATCGAATTCAGCGCCAATCCATCTCTGCTGATTCCGCTGCAGGCGAACGCGCAACTGATCCTGCCGGATGCGCTGCACAGCTTGATTGCAATCGAGGGCAACTCCGGTCCGGGCAAGCCGCGCAAGCTCTACAAGTCGCGCAGCAAGAGCTTCAAGCAATTGCTGGTGCAGCCAGCGAACCATTACAACCGCCTGACTGCGATCATCTCGGGCTGGCATACCGACTATGCCGGTACTTTGAGCGCGCGGTGTCTGCCGCCGCCGCCGCTGCCGCTGGTGGCGCAGATGAGCAGCAGCCGGCCGCTGGTGACCGGCGAACCCGGCAGCGGCTCGCTGGCGACCTTCGGCATCGAGGTCATGGAGCCCGGTGGCGGCGGTTTTGACACGCTGGATCTCAATGATCTCAAGCTCGTCGTCGATCCGGCCGGGATCGCATTGTTGTTGCCTGCCGTACAGAAAGTTCGCGAGGCCGCCGCGCGCATGCAGGTCAGCGTGCTTGCGCCGAACTTGGCCGCTGGAACCTATGCGGCCGAAGTACGCGCAGCCGGTCGCAGCGTCCCGATTCCCGGCGGCATCCGCGTCGGCGCGCACCAGCCCGAAGTGATCCTGGCGCTCGACACCTCGGCGAGCATGGGCATGCCGAGCACGGCGCCGCGCCTCAACAGCTTCAAGAGCGTCGCGCAGCGCCTTGGCCATCTGCTGCCGAGCGCCTCGCGCCTGGGGCTGATGCGTTTTTCCGGCAACGGCGCGGGCAGCAACGCAACGATGGTCACGCCGCTGGGCGCTTTGACCGCCGCGCAGCGCGCGCAGTGGCTTGCTGACTTGGCCGCAAGTAATCCCGGCACCGCCACGCGCATCAAGCTCGAGGATGTCCTGATCAGCAGCATTGCCGCCTTCAACGCCCAAGGTTCGAACGGCGAACGCCACCTGCTGATCGCAACCGATGGCGGCGACCAGCCCGCCCTTAATGTTGACGCGCTGGTCGCACAGGCGCGCAATGCCGGTATCCGCCTGCACCTGATCGCGCTCGGCGGGCTCGCCGACCAACCCTTGCTGGCGCGCCTGGCCAGTCAGACTGGCGGCAGCTATGACTATATTGACGTCCCCGCTGCAGGGATTAATCGCAGCGAGGTTCTCGCCGCGCTCGACAGCATCACCTCGAAGCTGGCACGCCGACAGACTGCGGCGGCGGGTAGCGCCAGCACTGGCGCAGGCGGGGCGGCGATCTTGCCGGTCACGCTCGACAACGGCTTCGACACATCGGCGACCCCGCACGTGAAAGTCTTCGACGGCAGCACCGGCGCGACGTTCAACGCAGTGCGCCTGTTCCGCCCGGACAATTCTCAGGTCGTCAACGGCACTGGCGGCGTCGAGATCTTCCAGAACGGCCAATCCTTTGCCTTCCATGTCCCGAATGCGCCGAATGGTCAGTGGCGCCTGGAAGTCGACCCCAGCGTCGGCGGCGGTCCGATCGCATTCGATTACGCCGCCGCGGTGGTGGATCCCACGCGCTCGCTGCGCGTTGGTTTCGCCCGGCCGGGCGGCGACAATGAGGCGGTTGAGTATTTCCGTGTCGGCGAGCCGGTCTTGATCCAGGCCGCGCTCACCGATTTCTCCAGCGGCCCCATGCCGCCCTCGGCAACTGCCAGCCTGACAAAAGCCGGCGCCGGCACCCTGACCTTGGGGCTGCGCGATGACGGCAGCAACGGCGATCAGTTCGCCGGCGACCGCATCTACAGCGCGATCCATCGCGGCACCGATAGCGGCAGTCCATCCGCTTTCTTGGATGACGAAAGCGCCGCAGCGGTCCGCGGCAGCACGCGGGTAGTGGTCCGGCTCGATTTCGGCAGCGCTGCGGCGCCGCAGATCGTCGAGGCGCGCGGCAGCTTCGCGGTGCTGCGCGAGGCGCTGGTCGCCGATGCCGATAGCGATGGCATGCCCGACCGTTTCGAGGTCCGTCAGGCGTGCCTCAATCCCGCAGTCGCCGACGCCACCGGGGACCGTGATGGCGATGGCGCACTGAACTCGGCGGAATTTGCCGCTGGCAGCAATCCATGCGATCCCGACAGCGACGATGGCGGCGAGAGCGATGGCTCCGAAATCGCAGCGGGTCGCAGTCCGCTCGACAGCGGCGACGATGCCATCAAGCGCATCCGTGATCTGGAGATCCTCAGTCGCCTGCCCGACCACGAGGAAATGGATCCGCTGCCGGCCTTCGCGCACAGCCTGCGCTTTGATAGCGATCTGGGTTACGCGACCGTCCTGGTCAAGCGCGCAGGCTCAGCTGACGGTCCCTTCGTCGACCACGCAGTGATTGATGCCGTCGCCGCCAACGGGCGCTACGTCGATCCCGGTTTGCCGAACGGCCAGACCCACTGCTACCAACTGATCGCTCGCACCGCGGCAATGGTCCAGGCGGCCGGCAGCGACATCGTCTGTGCCACCTCGCGCGGCGATTCCACGGCGCCGCGCGGCAGCATCGCGCTCAATGACGGCGCGCCGCGCAGCCGTAGCGGTAATCTGCAGATTGCACAGCTCGCGATCGACCACGAATCGCCGGCCGGCATGCAGATGCGCTTGAGCTTGCCCAATGGCAGCGACAGCGGCTGGATTCCCTATGTGCCGACACTTGGCATCGACGTCAGCAGTCTGCAGCCGCCCGCGGTGGTGACCGTTGCGGTGGTGTTCCGCGACGCCGCCGGTAACGAGTCCGAGCAATATGTGGACGATATCGAGCTAGTCAGCGCTGCCAGCGTCGGCAGCATCAGCGGCCAGGTCCGCGCCGACACCAGCTTGGGCAATCCCGATGCGCCGCTCGCCGGCGTCAACGTGATGCCCGCGATGGCCACCGAGTCCGGGATCCTCACCGACGCCACTGGCAACTTCAGCCTCGAAGATCTTAGCCCAGGTACGCATACGCTCGAGTTCGAGCTGTCCGGCTACAACACCCGCTTCGTCGCCAACATCGTCGTCAGCGGTGGCGGCAATCAGGCCGTCGGAGTCGTCCGCCTGTTGCCGCAAGTGCTACTACGGGATGGATTTGAATGAGTGCGCCGGCGCAAACCGGCAAAGCGTAAGGGGTGAAAGTCCCCGACAGGGAGAGGAATGCATGGCGCATCGCGAGGTGCGTCGTGAAGCGTTGATCCTAGTAGTCCGTCCACAGTGAAGTTTGGGATCGCGAGGCCATGAACCCCCGAATCGTCATTGCGAAGGAGCCTAAGCGACTGCGGCAATCCAGTGACCTTGCTTTTTGCGGCAAATCGAAGCAAAC
>CAZLSB010000300.1:0-4889 GCA_964561825.1 uncultured Xanthomonas sp. | reverse complement strand
GCAATCTGCCCCGTAGCGCACTCACCCAAATGGTGAACGAGTCAATCTGCTGAAATGTCACAAGAATCATCAAGCTACGCCACTCGAAAGCGGTCAACGGAGGTTTCTAGGTTCAAAGTTCCGAGGCAGGTGAGTCGTCGATTGTAGTCGTAATGTAAACCTCAAATGCGGTCCATACCGGACCGTTCGCCTTACCGATAGAGATGGTCAAAAATATGCACAGTCGAACCAGCGAACCGGTCAAATTCGAACGCGATTGCGCCGCCATCATGGTGCCCAGCGGTGAGCAAGTCAGCTTGCCGGCAGGCAGCGTGGGCTACATCACGCAGTCGCTGGGCGGAAGTTTTACGGTGTACGTAGAAGGTAATTTGTTTCGCATCGCCGGCACCGACGCCGATGCGATCGGTAAAACGGCGATGGCGCTGCCCGCCTTGGCTGAAGGCGCGAGTGATGCCGACGTCGAGGTGCTGCTCTGGGAACAATTACGTACCTGCTTTGATCCAGAGATTCCGGTGGACATTGTCGAGTTGGGCCTAGTTTACGAATGCAATCTGTTTCGTTTGAGCGATGGTCTGCGGCGCGTGGAAATCAAGATGACGCTCACCGCGCCAGGCTGCGGTATGGGCGAAACCTTAATCAGCGATGTGCGTTCCAAGGTTGAAATGGTGCCGACCATCTGCGAAGCCGATGTCGAACTGGTTTTCGATCCACCTTGGAATCAAAACATGATGAGTGAGGCGGCAAAACTGGAAACCGGCATGCTGTAGGAGGGGAGCAGACAGATGCTCGGCCGGCATGTTCGCGCACCGGAAGAGCGCAAAGCCAACAGCGCCGACTACAAGTCGGCGATCCAGATCGCCCCTGGAGCGCCGAGTTGCACTCGGCATAGCTAACCCCCCCCTCGTCAGCGGCCACGCCGTACGGAAGCTAGGGCATCAATAGGGTGCGCAGGCGAGCGCTGGCATAGCGACCTGCGCTATCAATGGCGACCAGATGCTGATCGCCGGCTGTTTCGAAACGCAAATCGAGCATTGCCGGACCCTTGGTACTGCCGATGTAGCGGTCATTCAACAGCCAGCTAATGTCGCCGTCGGCACCCAATGCCTGTACCCGTGCGCTGATGGGGCCGCGGCGATTGCTGGGCGTGCGCAATACGCTGCCATCGCGAATACCGGCAATACGCAGCCCGGTGCTGTATTCGTCGTTAACGCAGCCCGCTGCCAGGTCCGGCAATTGCGAACGTTCGCGCAGGCCGGTCGACAGCCACGGATAAGCGAGCGCCGGCCAGCGCGCGACGGTGACTAATTCGGCATCGGCGCGCAAACAACTCAAGTTGCGCCGGCGGCCGGTTTTTGCATCGCGCCAATACTGCAGCAAGGCGCCTTGCCAGGTGCCAATCTCGCGATCGGCGAAGGTCGGTGGCACGCTGCCATCCAACACCCACGCGTCCCAACGACGGTGACAATGCCGGGCTTGATTGGCATCAAATAGGCCGCCCAGTGGCCAACAAATTTCCTTCTGACTGACACTGGCCGGTGGCGGAGACAAATCGCGTGTTTGCCGGGTCGGCAAACTGTCGGCAATTTCGATCAACAAGGGCAGGGCGGTGATGGCGCCAAATTGACCGGGTTGCGGCGTGCCATCGGGCCGACCAATCCACACGCCGATGGTGTGCTCCGGAGTCACCGCCAACGCCCAACTGTCGCGAAATCCATAACTTGTCCCAGTTTTCCACGCTAGGCTTACGCGACTCGCGGTGTCGATGCTTTGCGTGCCCAGATTGTCATTCGGATCGCGCTCCAGCATGCGGCGCACGATCCAAGCGGCGCCTTCGCTCATCAGGAACTTTTCGTGGATGGCATCGGTGGGCTGCAAGCGAGGCTTGGCGGCGCGCCCGCCGCGGGCCAGTGCTACATAGGTGCCGACCAATTCTTCCAGCGAAGTGGCGCCGCCGCCGAGGATCAACGCCAGATTGGGTCTGGCGCCTTCCGCCATGCGTAGGCGCAGTCCGGCGTTTTCTAGCGTCGATGCGAAACGCACCACACCCACGCGATCGAGCAAATCGACCGCCGGCACATTGAGCGACAGGCGCAAAGCTTGCGTGGCGCTCACCGGTCCTTGGTAGCGCTCCATGAAATTACTGGGTTGGTAACCATCGAAAGATTGTGGCGCGTCGACCAATAAACTCATCGAGTGAATCAGCCCTTGATCCAAGGCCATCGCGTACAACATGGGTTTCAGCGTGGAACCGGGCGAACGCACGGCGCTCACCATATCGACATGGCCAGCGCGCGTTGCATCCAGCAAGTCCGCTGAACCGACATACGCCAAGGTATCCAGCGTGGCGTTGTGCACGACCAGCGCGGCGACAGAATTACGCGCCGGCAAGCGTCGCACATACGCGCTGACTCGCGCTTCCACGCGTTGCTGGATGGCAGCGTCGATGGTGCTTTGCATAATCGCAGCATGGCCGGTGCGCGCGCGCAAACGCTGGGCGAGCAAGGCGGCACGCATCGGTGCGCGTAACCGACGGGCGGCGACCTGTTCGAGGCGCGCATCTTGCGCCCGCGCGGCACTCCACACACCGAATTCCACCAGTCGCTCAATGACTTTGTCGCGCGCGGCTTGGGCAGCTGCTGGGTGTCGATCAGGTCGCCAACGGCTCGGAGCTTGCGGCAAAACCACCAGCAAGGCCGCTTCGGCATCGCTGAGTTGCGCTGCCGATTTGCCTAAATAAGCGTGACTCGCCGCTTGTACACCCTCAATCGCACCGCCGAACGGCGCCAGATTCAGGTACATCGCGAGAATTTGCGATTTCTCGAAGCGCCATTCCAATTGCAGCGCGCGCCAGGTTTGTTTCAATTTGCCCAAGGGCGTTCGCGGGATCGGCTCCAGTAATCGTGCAACTTGCATGGTCAATGTCGATCCGCCAGAAACCACGCGACCGTGCCAAGCGAATTGCGCGATGGCACGCAGCAAGCTGACGGGATTGACACCCGGGTGTCGAAAGAACCAGCGATCTTCGTAATTGATCAGGGCGGTCAGATACGCAGGCGCGACCTCATGCAGTGCAATTCGATAGCGCCAAAGGCCGTTGGCATCGGCAAAAGCGCGCAGCGGTGTACCGTCGCGCGCCAGCACCAGCGAACTGCCCGGCGCGTTTATTCGGGTTAACGATGGGGGATCGAAATGGTCGACAAGCCAAAGCAAACCGACCAGCAGCAGGGGAATGGCCAGTAACGATAATCCTGGCAACCTCATGGATTGAGCCGTGGTGGGTTCGGCCTGCGCTTCATCGGTCGAACGCTTTTCGTCGTTGCGCCGAAGAGTCCGCGCACAGCGCGGGCCCGATGCTGCGCGCCACTGTCAATCAACAACCTACGGTGCCACCACTTTCAATCGAATATTTGGCGTGGTGCCAATGGCGCGCAATTCGGGGCGATACATGTCTTCGACGAAACTCGCCGGAATCAGATATTCGCCTGGCGAAACCGCGCGCACCAAATAATACAGATCCACTTCACCAGCGGCATCCAGTGCAATGGCCGCGACATAACGATCTTCGCGGTATTCCTGAAAGCGCACATTGGCCGAATAACTGCGCCATTCATCCAGATTAGTGCCTTCGATCACTAAATCGGCGAGTTGTTTGCTGTCCATCAAATTAAGGTTCTCAATTTCCAGCCCGCCGGGCAAATGGTCGATCACTAATGCGTCTGCCAAGCGCTCAGTCGCGCTCACTTTGAGATGCACAACCAACCCTTCGCCCTCTTTGAGTGTGTCACCACTGAATTTGCTGCCGTCGTGGCGATACCAAGTCGATTGCACGCTGACACCGTTATTGCTGGCGGGTGGCGCAGTGGTTGGCACGCCCACGGTGTCTTGCACTAGGAAATACGGCCCGGCGCTGCTGATATTCAGGCTGGCACCGGCACGCAAATCTTCGATTACCAGATCCCGTGAGAACCAGCCTTGGCTGCTGAAACCCTCGTTAATCCCGCCAATCACCAAAGCACCGGCCAGCGTGTCGTTGCCCCCCGCTAGCGCGCGGGCCAGTTTGACCAACGCAATGGCATCATGCGTGCCGATCCAACGCGCCGCTTGCGCCTCTTGGCCTACACGCAATACACGCCCGCGCTCGCTCGCTGGCAGAAAGCCGTGCTGTGCGGCCAGCGCCAAACTGTCAGCGCGATCGCCCAGGCCACTGTAATAATCGCCCCAATACTCATTACCACGCTCGAATTTTTCACCCAGAGCCAGTTTTGCCGCGGCATTGGCGCGTTCATTGTCACCCGCCAGTTTTAACGCGACCGCCAAACGCATCAGCGGCAATGCGCCGCGCGCCATATCTTTGCTGTTGTCGAAAACATTACGCAAAGTGCCAAGCGGCGCTTGATTGACGCGCGCCAAGACCATGCCGGCATGGGCATTAAATGCCAACCGCACGTGATCAGCAGCTTCGCCCCAAACGCGTTCCCAGGAAACCACGCCGCCTGCCAATAAATCTTCGCGCAGTCGCTCCAGCGATTTCTGCATTAACTTAGCCGGCACTGCGAATCCGGCTGCTTGCGCGTCTTGCAAAAATTCGACGACATACGGTGTGATTAATGGATCGGAATAATCGCTGCTGCCCGGCCAAAAGCTGAAATGGCCGCTATCCAATTGCATAGACGCAATGCGATCAATGGCAAACTGCACATTGGCACTGCGTTTGGCGGCATCAATCGGGCTCATGCCCAGCGCTTTGCTGCCCGCTTCGTCTAGCAATAAATACGGGAAACCCTTGCTGGTGGTTTGTTCAATACAGCCGTAGGGATAATCGAGCAAATCACCCAATAGGCGCCCCAGTGGCAGTGGCACACGGGTGGATGCGCTCACGCGTGAGCGCA
>CAZLSB010000299.1:0-4912 GCA_964561825.1 uncultured Xanthomonas sp. | reverse complement strand
ATACTGGCGTCTAAGTGCTCATTTTTGAGCGTTTGCTATACTCGCTGCATGTCGATCCTGCCACCCCAGTTTGCCTTACACACGCCCGCCGAAGTACAGGCGCTGCTGGCGATGCGCTTGCGAACTTTGCGCCTGCGGCAGGGATGGAAACAGGAAACGCTGGCCGAGCGTTCCGGCGTATCTCTGCCTACGGTGCGTCGCTTCGAGCGCAGCGGCCAAACTACGCTGGCCAATCTCGCGCGCATCTGTCAGGCACTCGGCGTGCTTGATCAACTTGCGACATTGTTCCAGGCGCCTGCGGCGACCTCGCTGCGCACGCTGCAACAGCAAGCTGAGCCAGTTCCGCAGCGGGGGCGGCGATGAACCTGGAAGTACGACTGCAGCACGCGCCAGATCAGTCTGAGGTCGTCGGTCGGTTGGCGCTCCATGCGCGGCGTTGTTACTTCGAATACGAGGCTAGGTTTGTCGATGGCGGACGCCAACTTTCGCCGTTCAAGTTGGCGCTCCAACATGGATTGATCGAGCACCGCGATATGGCCTTCGGGCCGCTTTTTGGGCTATTCGACGACTCGATGCCCGACGGCTGGGGGCGCCTGCTGATGGATCGCCATTTCCGTCAGCAAGGCAAGGATCTTGCCAAGGTAGCGCCTCTCGATCGCCTAGCTTGGCTCGGAACCCGGACCATGGGTGCACTCACCTACCACCCGTGCACACCTTCGAGCACGCCTGAGGCCCTGAACCTGCCGCACATCGCGCGCGAGGCCGCCAAAGTCGTCAACGGCAGCAGCGCCGAAATCCTCCCAGCATTGTTGCGCGCCGGCGGTTCGCCGGCTGGCGCACGCCCGAAGGTATTGATCGGTCTTTGTGGTGACTTGGTTTTGTCGGGCGAGGACGATCTGCCGGATGGCTTTGAGCATTGGATGGTGAAGTTCCCCGCTGCCGCTGACGGTCGCGCCGCCGGGGCGGTGGAATACGCTTATGCATTGATGGCGACGGCTGCCGGCATCCAGTTGCCGGCCGTGCGCTTATTCGACTTACCATCAGGGCCGCGGTGCTTTGCAGTGCAACGCTTCGATCGTGCACCGGGCAATCGGCGTACGCATATGCACAGCTTGGCAAACCTGCTGCACGCTGACTTTCGCATTCCCAGCCTCGACTACAGCGATCTGCTCAGGTTCACTCTCGCGTTGACGCGCAATCGGCAGGACGTCGCGCGCGCGTACCGGCTGATGCTGTTCAATATCGCCGCGCATAACCGCGACGATCACGGCAAGAATTTCGCCTTTGTGCTGCCGACAGGCCAGGATTGGACGCTCTCGCCGGCCTTCGACCTTTGCCCCAGCGACGGTCCGGGCGGCGAACATTCCACCAGCGTGCACGGCGAAGGGCGCAACCCCACCCGCGAGCAGTGCCTCAAACTCGCCAAACTCGCAGACATTCGCGTAGCTGATGCGCTGGCGATGCTGGACGAGGTCAACGGCGCTTTGCAGCGCTGGCCAATCTTTGCTGATCTGGCGGGTCTTGCTAGGCGCACCCGCTCCGACGTCGGCCAGCGCTTGCGAGTGCTTTGAACCTAGAAACCTCAGTTGGACGGGTCGCAACGCCGCAGACGCCGTTGCGACGCGCAACCCGAAGGGCAGGAAGCGCTTTTGGCGCACGCCGTCCTCAGACAGCCAGAAGCCTGGCACGCGAATGCCCGCGCGGCGTGCCGCGTCCATGCCTAGGAATTCGTTGCTGGTCAGATGCGGGAATTCCGCGCCGCCGGCTTTGACGATTAGATCGGGCTGGATGACCGTCGCCCGAGTGGGCGCAAGCTGATCCGCGTTCGGGATCATCACCTTCGGTTGCTGGCGGCGACTACTTTGATTTGATGCCACTGTCGCATCGGGTGGAAAACTACCCGGCCGATCTGCCCGACGCCTTTGGCCTGATGCTGGCCGATGTCTCCGGCCATGGCGCCGGCGCCGCCATGGAGGCGGTGCAGTTTGACGCCATCCTGCGCACCTACCGGGGCACCGAGGGCGATGGTCCGGCGGGTGCGCTGACCTACGCCAATCGCCATTTTTTTTCACGCAAAACGCGACCACACTTCCTCACCGCGATCGGCTTTGGGCACCTACCCAATCAGCAACAGGCGCGGCTCTGCAACGCTGGACATTTGCCGCCATTGCGCCTGCGCGGCGGCAAAGTGGAACGGCTCAATGAAGGCCGCGATATTCCGATCGGAATTCTCAAGGAACATCGTTTTAGCCATCACACCTACGACGCCGCAAGCGGCGATGTGCTGGTGATGTACACCGATGGCATTACCGAAGCGCGCAACGCAGCCGGCGAGCAATTCGGCATTGAACGCCTGGAATCAATACTCGCGCGCAACCCGTCGCAGACGCCGCAAGCGCTGCTCGGTACCATGCTGAGCGAGTTGTACGCCCATCAGAACAGTGAGATCGGCATCGACGACCAAACGCTGATTGTGCTCAAGTTAGGGTAGCCGCTTCGGCAGTTGGTGGCGTTGCGAATTATCCGACGATTCCCTCGCTTGATCGACGCCGTCTGCATTTATTGCAATCGCATTCACCAGACGGTGCCGCGTAAAATTATGCTCGGCCATCATTACGCGGAAACTACGTCCATGATCCGAACTCGTGTTTATCCTCTGATATTGGCAGCACTTTTGCTGGCGCACGCATTGCAGGCTGCCGGCGCCAGCGTAGTGCTGAGCCTTCCGGCGCTGGACATGGTCAAGGTTGCTGCCGAAGACAACCTCGCGCAGTTCAAGGAACACCCGCCGCGTTTTGCCATTGGCCGCGATGTGGAGTATGTGCCGGGTAAGCAGGGCGGATGGATTGATGGCAGCAATGGCCGCAGCGTCTGGCAACTGCGCGTGACCACGCCGGATGCGGTGCATCTGAACTTCGGTTTCAGCCGCTGGCACCTGCCGTCCTCTGCCACGCTGGTGATCCGCTCAATTGACAAAAACTATGAGCTCGGCCCCTTCGGCGAACAGGACAACCGACCGACTGGCGAGTTCTGGACCCAAATCCTGACCGGTCGTGAGGCACACCTGGAGCTCTCCGTCGACACCCGCGAGCGCGAACAGGTCGATCTGAAACTAAGTCGCGTCGGTCAGGGCTACCGTGGCTTCGGCGCCGGCTCCAAATACTGCAAGTCCGGCGCCTGCAACACCGATGTCGCCTGCCTTGCGAACGACGACCCGTGGAACGAACCGCGTCGCGCAGTAGCCGCGATCACCGTCAACGGCACCGACACCTGCACCGGCTCATTGCTCAACAACACCAACGGCGACCGCCGTTTGCTGTTCGCCACCGCCGCGCACTGCAGCATTAGCGGCAGTAACGTCGCCAGCGTGCTGGCCTACTTTAACTACGATAATCCCACTTGCCGCACACCCGGATCGGCCGCCAGCGGCACGCCGATTCCGAAGCCCAACACGAGCTTGGCAGGGCTCGGCTTCGTAGCCGCCACCAACAGCCCGTTCTCGGGCTCAACGCCAGCCGGCACGCGTTCGGACTGGACGCTGATTGAGCTGCAGAGCAGCCCCAACCAGGCCAGCTACAACCTCTACTGGGCTGGCTGGGACCGGCGCCCGCCACCGACGACCTGCACCCAACCGGGTGGTCCGTCATCTACCAGCGGCCTGTGCGCCAGCATCCATCACCCGGGTGTAGACGAGAAGCGCATTACCTTCGTCCAGGTGCCGATGACCCTCGACAATATTTCCAGCGCGCAGGGCGTGCACTGGCAGGCCAACTGGGATCCGACGCCGCCGGTGTTGGCCAACATTCTCAATCCGCCGCCGACCTTGCCGCCAAGCGTAACCGAGCCAGGTTCATCCGGATCACCGCTGTACAACGCCGAGCGCCGCCTAATCGGCGTACTTTCCGGCGGGCCGTCGGCTTGCGGCGCCACCGGCGCCAGCCTGCGCGATCAATACGGCGGCCTGTTCCATTCGTGGGAGGGTGTTGGCACGCCGACCACGCGCATGAAGGATCATCTCGATCCGGGCGGCGGCAATCCGGAGACTCTCGATGGTATCGGCCAGTGCACGCCGCCAGGGGTACCTGCCAACATCGTCGCCACAACCAACGGCAGCAACCGCGTCGACGTCGGCTGGAACGCGGTGGTCGGCGCTGAGCGCTATCGCGTGTTCCGCGCACTCGGAACTTGCCCGGGCGGCGCCTACACACAGATCGCCGAAGTCACTGGCACCAGCTATAGCGACCTGACCGTGTCAGGCGGCAGCGCCTATTCCTACCGAATCAGCGCCTTTGACGAGCAGGAGACCTGCGAATCCGCGCGCGGTGTGTGTTCGAGCGCACAGGCGACTGGCGCCTGCCTGCTGGCACCCACCTTCGCTGGCGTCGCTAGTGTCGCTAGCTCCGGCTCGTCAACCTGCGGCATCAACCTAACGTGGAGCGCCGCCGCCGCCAATTGCGGCACCACGCCGGATCTGCGCTACAACGTTTATCGCGCGACCACAGCGGGCTTCACGCCGGCGCCTGCCAATCGCGTATCGACCTGCGCGACGTCCAACGCATTTGCCGATGCCGATGTCACCAGCGGCACGCGTTACTACTACGCGGTTCGCGCCGAAGACGTTGCGGCAGTCACCGGTGGTGGTGTTTGCGGCGGCGTCGAAGAGACCAACGTTGTCGCGCTCAGCGCCATTCCGGCGGGGCCGGTCTTCGTGAGCTTCGAAGACAAGGTCGAGACCGGACCGTCGCTGTGGAGCCGCGCGGGCACCGGCGGCGGCGCTAATTTTGCGATCGTATCAACCCAGGCAAACTCACCGACACAGAGTTGGTTCGTGCCCGATCCGACTATCAGCAGTTCACGCACGCTGACCATGGCAGCGCCGCTGGTTCTGCCGACGAATCCATCGACACTGGAG
>CAZLSB010000298.1:0-4957 GCA_964561825.1 uncultured Xanthomonas sp. | reverse complement strand
CCTAACCCCCTTTTAAAAAGTTGGGGGAACAAAAATTCATTTTTCAGTTTGTACAGTGAATATTTTGAAGTTTATACTATATTTACTTCAATTATTTTACTCGTGTCAATTCCTAAAATGTCCACTACTTTAACCATTACTTTATATTTTCCTACGGCTTTGTATTCGTGTGCAATGCTTGTAAATTCAAGTGTCGGTGTCTTTTTGGTGCGGAAACTTTGCCATTCGTTTTCAAACAAATAGTTACCACTCCATTTTTCTTCTATTTCACCATTTTCGTTTTTAATTTTGATGATTTCTTTTTTGTCTTCGTAGTTGAAATCAATTGCCCAATAGTCAATCCAGTCGAACCAGTTTTTTGTTAGAACCGTTCTTGTAATGATGCCATTTTTATCTTTTTCAATTTTGAAAATTTTTCCGTCTTCAATAACTACTTTGCTTCCTGCTCTCATTGATTGTTGCAGTTCTTCAATATCGTCTTGGGTGTAATGCGTCACAAAGTCTGTGAGTTCAATGGTGATTGATTTTTCATTTATTTTTTCTTTCGTATTTAGATAAGCTACATCAAAAAACTTTACTTGCCCTTTTTCTACTGCTCGTTTATCAAACACATCTTTAGGAATGTATTTTAAAGTAACGGAAACGCCTTTTTCTTTTAGTTCTTGAATGAATTGTGGCGTTAGACCCATTTCAAATTCAAAACCTAAAACATCAACTTGGGTATATAGTTTCTGACGGCACTCTTCAAAAATATCCTTCAAACGGGTTTGAGTTACAGGAACATCTAAAGGCCCAACATTTACAAAACGTCCTGCTTTGTGTCCGTGCAGGTGAATATGTCCGTCTATGCGTTTGGCTTTGTAGGCTTCCAAAATTAAATCCACATACAAATCTTCTTTGGCTTTTCGTTTTCCGTTGGTAAGGTCGTCCATAAAAAATTGACGTTCATATTTACCAAGATTGAGCAATTCAAAAGCTCGGAAATCTTTTCCGCTTGCTTGCAATGCTCTTTGAACACCAATTAAACGTTTCCTTGCTGTGTGAATAGAAAATCTACCTAAATCCGTAGTAATCCATTTACGTCCTAACTTTTCTGCAACTGCCGCTGTGGTACCACTACCACAAAAGAAGTCCGCAACTAAATCTCCTTCGTTGCTACTGGCTTTTATGATGCGTTCTAAAAGGGCTTCTGGTTTTTGGGTGGTATAACCAGTATTTTCAATAGAATTTCCTTGAATAGGTGGTAAATCAGACCAAACATCTCCTGGGTTTTTTCCACGTTCTTCTAATTCTTCTGCCGAAATACTATACCTTGCTTCACCTCGTTGTGCTCTAGCTAAAGTTTCAGGATTGTATTCAACTCCTATTTCGTTTCTATTAAACAATTTATTTTTATTGGATTTTGAATACCAATATATTGTGTTATGTTTCCTTCCAAATCTATCATTTCCACTTGCACCTTTAATATAATGCCAAATAATTTCATTTTGATGATTTAATTGACCAAATATATCGTCCAAAATCAACCTTATGTAATGACTAACTCTCCAATCCACATGCACATAAATACTTCCATCATTCGCCAATAGATTGTGCATCAATTTCAATCTTTCATACATCATTGATAAGTAAGAGGAAATCCCCTTGCCCCAAGTGTCACGATAAGCAATTTCTTCAATGATGCTCTGTTTTTTTTCGGCTGTTTCGCCACCTATTTCTATATTAAAACCAAAGTCAGCACCAACTGCAAAAGGCGGGTCAATATAAATAAGTTTTAAGCCACCTTCTTTTTCTATTTCTTCCCGCATTGGCCCATTTGCCAATGATGAAAGAATGAGTTTGTTGTCGCCCCAAATGAGTTTGTTTGTCCAGCCCTTTAATTGTCTGCCTCGATAATCGGTTTCAAACATTGAAAAAGTATCACCTTCTTTCTTTGCTTCTTTTCTTGGCTCGTCAATATGTTCAATGCTATGGAATGGCAAAGCAATATTGGTTGTATCTTCTTTTCTGCCATTCCAAAAAAGAAATACATCTTCTTCATCGGCAAAAAGTTTATAGATAAATTCCTTAGGCAGTTTTTCGCCTGCCTTTATGAGTTCAATTATTTTGTTTTTATCTGTATCGTTCAAATTCATTATGCTTCTTGCTTTTCAGTTACTTTAAATAGTTTGTCTACATCTTTGAATGACTTTAAATCATTCTTCACTTCTTCCCATTTTTCTTGTTTCACATAAACTGGGCTGTAAGTGTATTCGCTTTGTGCTTTGTTAATGTCTTTGCACCAAATAGCAAGACGTTGTATTTTTCTTATATCGTCCAAATCTTCACGCCCTTTTGTTTCTAAAATGTAAAACGTGTTAGGCGATGTTTTGATAAAGAAGTCAGGAAAGAACGAAGCAATGTTTCCGTTTTCCTTTTGGTATTCAATGCTAAAGTTTACGCCACCTTCGCCAAAAGTATTTTTAGCAAACGAAACAACATCATCAAATCTGCTTTCGCAGAAAGCAGCAAATTCTAATTCAAAAGGATTGTCGCCAATTATTTTGTTGAATACAGATTTCTTTGGAACAAGAAAGGGTTGGTTTTCTACAATCTTTGGTTTAGTTAGTTTTAGTGAAATAAAGTTTTTAACTTCTGCTGTTCCTTTGTCAGTTATTGTCAATTCGTCAATGGCTTTTTTGAAAGTAGTTTTCAAAATTTCCTTTGTTTGAATTTCCGAAAGGTTTCTCATTGTTTGAGGGTCGCTTAACTCAACTTCTTTTGTAAAGAGTTGATATTTGATAAAGCTCTCTACTTTTGGATAAAGAATATTAAAACCACTAACCAAACGGCTATCTTTTAAAATGGCAGAAGTGAAAAAGCCAATTACATTTCTGTAATCTGGTGTTGTGTCTTTAAAAACTGTTTTATGTGAAAAATCGCCATCAATATCATTAAATACAATTTCTTTTAACTCATCGGTGCTGAATTTTTTCTGTGTTACCTTTTCATTTTTGAATTTGCTTACATCAATTAATTCAAGATTTTTGAACTCACGGTAAATTCTTGGACTCATAACCGGAATAGGAATATCCAACGCATCTAAATCTTTATTCGGATTTTCTTTGTCCACTTCAACAATAATTGGCGACTTTCCTTTTGAACCTTTGCCCATTGGGCTGTATTGAAATTCTACTCCTTCAGTTTTAAGACTTTCAACAAATTCTAAAAACGCTGGTGTTCCAACTACAACTAACTTTTCGGGCATTTCCAACGAAAACATCTTTCTTAAACCTCTACCGATTGTTTGCTCGGGAAGGATTTTAGAATCAGCACCAAAAGGGCGAAGCCCCACAATGGTGGTTACATTTCTAACATCCCAACCTTCACGAAGCATTAAAACTGAAACTACAGCTTTGTATGGCGAATGGTCTTTATCAATTTCATCTGCGGCTTTGCGTAACTTTTCTAATTCATCTTTGTCTTTTTTGCTTGAAGCAGTTTCTTTTATTTCACCTGATTGATTGGTATGAATAGTAAGAACTGAACCTTTCATCAACGAATATTCATTTTCCAAAAATGCAGCCGCTTGGTCTGCTTCTTTGGTGCTCATAGTCATAATAAATAAGATAGGGGTTTTATAATTTTTGAGTTCTTCGTATTGCTGTTCCCATTCCAAATAACCCAAATGAATATAATCTCTGTAACGTTCTACAAAGTCCGAAGAGTCTTTTTCGTGAATTTTCTGTCTTGATGCTTCGTCAGGCAATACTGGCGACTTCACCACATTTTGTTTGATAGCTTCAACTAAAGGATAGTCGCAAATAGTTTGAACGAAAATAGCACCGTGGTTATGTTTCGGAGTAGCGGAGTAGTCTGCTTGCAGACTTATTCCGTTTCCGTTTTTCAATTTCAACTTGTTGCTAATATCTTCTATATTTTTAAACCAAGCCAAAGAACTATCGTGTATGTGATGTGCTTCATCATTTAACACAACCAAATCTTTAATCTTATCGCTTCTTAATATTTTACCCAAATCTAAACCTTTTGAAGTGTCAGCATCTGGTTTTGGTTTTACACCTAAAAAAGTAGTTTCAAAATTTTCTTCAGGTTCGATATTAAATCCAACTCTATGAGTATTAGTTAGGAAAATATTTCCCGATTCTGTGATTGGTTTTAAGTCGTCTTGAATATGAAGCGTTAATTGAAAATCATTTTTCCAGTCTTTGTCGTCATAGCCATTGTCGGGAAAAAATGGTTCATCAAAAAACATTTTCAGTCCGTCAAAGTCTTTGCGTAAACGGTTTAATACAATAATATTTGGAGCAATAACTAAAAAGTCTTTTGAAAGTGTGCTGTCTGTTTCATAGAGTTTATGAAAGTAAGACCAAACCAAAGTCAAGCCCATTACTTTTGTTTTACCAGCACCAGTCGCCATTTTCACAACATAACGTGTCCAGTTCTCGTCAAACATTCCTGTACTAACACGTTGAGAAGAGTCGAACTTCATTAACTCATATTTGTCTTTGGCTTTTGCAACTTCATACAAGTAAATAATTGATTCTATTGCCTCACGTTGCGAAAAGAAAAAGCTGAATTTGGTCTGCCCGATTAAATGTTCTTGATTGAACCAAAAGTTCAACAAAGATTTAGAAGTTTCAGAAGCACCTTTGTAATTTTCTTCTCTCCATTTTGCAACTGCAAGTCTGATTTTATAAACCAAAGGTGGCAATAGCTTTTCATAAGCATTTTGAAAAGCGTCCATTTGGCTTTGTGTTGGTGCCCATCTTTCATTTGGATGTAGTATTTTAAAAGGATCAGAATATTGCATTATATCTTACTATTAAATTTTAAATTTGTTAATTACAATTTAAGAAAATATCCGTGTCGCTAATCAACAAAAAAAAAGTCTTCTTCCTTTCCAGTTTTACTTTTTCTACAAATTTATAAGCTTGTGGAGAATTTCTTTAAGAATTGA
>CAZLSB010000297.1:4789-5063 GCA_964561825.1 uncultured Xanthomonas sp. | reverse complement strand
CCAGCGAAAATCTGCGGCAGAGTTGAACCGAGCACATTGCGCAGCACCGCTGGCCCGCTGGCACCGAGCGCACGCTGTACGCCGATTTCGCGGGTGCGCTGGCCGACCAGTTGGGCAATCAAAGCATAGAGCCCGGCGGCAGCGAGCAGCAGCGCGACCACACCAAAAGCGCTGAACATGCCGGACAGCACGCGCTCGCCGACCATAGCCACGCGCATCACCTCAGCGTAGGTGCGCAACCAATAGGCCGGCGTCTCCGGATCTTGGCTGCGCA
>CAZLSB010000297.1:0-4779 GCA_964561825.1 uncultured Xanthomonas sp. | reverse complement strand
GTAATTCCTGGAAGCGCGGTTTCATCAGCGCCGGATCGCCGCGCGTGCGCAACACCACGCTGACGAAACGCCGCGGGTGTTGCGCCAGTGGCAGCAACGCGTTCGGGCGAAGTGGATCGCCGATGTCCTCCAGTTGCATCGCTTCAATGACACCGACGATAGTGTGCCAGCGTGCGTCCGGGCCTTCAGCCGGAATGCGCACACGGCGGCCAATGGGATTGGCGTCGGGATAAATCGATCGTGCAAAAAGCTCGTCGATCACGATCACCGGGTCGCTAGTCGCAGTATCGCGCGCGTCAAAGCCGCGGCCAGCGCGCAGTTCAATGCCGAGCGTGTTGATAAACTGGTGGCTGACCGCGCCGAAACGCACCGCCCATGGCCCCTGTTCGCTGCTCGATAGACCTTCCGGCTGCATGGAGTCTTCTTCCGCCGTAAAGCCTGGCAGTGTCGTGCCGGCTGCCGCGTCGATGATGCCCGGCTCCTTGCGCAGGTTTTCTATCAATTGCTCGAAGAAACGCGCGGTGTCGGCGTCCTCCGGGTACGCCTGCTCGAACAAGGCGATGCGCGCGGTCAACAGTTTGTTCGTATCAATACCCAGATCGGTGCGCTCAAGTGCAGCCACGCCGCGCACCATGACCAGCGTCGTCAGCAGCACCACGCAGGCTAGGGCGAGTTCGCCCGCTACCAGCATATGACTGAGTTTGCCGACACCCCCGCCAACTATGCTGCGTCCACCATCACGCAGCGTGTTCGCAAGCGCGTCAGTGCGCAGGCGCAAAACGGGCAGAACGCCGACGATCAGAGCGGTGATGAAACCGATGGCGATAGCCACCAGAGCCATGCTGGCGTCAATGCTGAAGTCCATCCACGGCGGTAGGCTATCGTCGGTGCCATCGAAAGAACGCACGACCCAGGAAATACCGGCCTGCGCCAGCGGCATTGCCAACAGCGTAGCCAGCAATGTCAGCATCAGGCTCTGGCCTAGCAGCAGCCTTGCCACGCGTAAGCGACTGGCGCCCAGGGTCAGCCGTACCGCCAGATCACGGCTCCGCGCAAGCGTGCGCACCAGCATCATGTTGGCGACATTGGCGCACGCGACCAGCAGCACCAGTGCGACGGTCATCAGCATAAGGTTGAGCAACTTACGCGTCTGTTCGTTCGAATAGTAGTAACTCATTGATACCAGGGCGAGCTCGCGCGTAGCCCAAGTCGCGGGTACATGTTGCTGCACATCGACCAACCAAGCCTCCAGCGGACCCAGTATCGCCGCACTAGCCCGCGCGTCGTGGGACTCAACGAAAACATCGAAATAGCGGTCTTTATCGGCGTCGATGGTGGCGCTCGCTTGCCCCGGCATCCACAGCTGCTCACGTAACGGAAACATGAAGCCGGGTGGCATCACGCCGATGATCGTCGCCGCCTGTGCATTAGCGCGAATCGAATTGCCCAACACAGCCGGGTCGGAGCCAAACCGGCTTTGCCACAAGCTGTGCGAGATCAGCACCACCGACGGCGCGCCGGGCTGGTCATCAACGGCGGTAAAGGCGCGTCCGAGAGCCGGCGCCACGCCGAGCATCTTGAACAAGTTGGCGGTTACGAAGGCACCTTCGTAGCGTTCGACCGCAGCTTTGTTTGCAAGATTGATCGTCGCTGGTGCGGCGCCGCCGACTTCTGCGTGACTCTCAAGATGCTGGCGCCAAGCCAGCATATCGGCTCCGCGCATGGAGCCGAGATTGTCGGTGGGATCAATACGATCGCGCCAGCCGACCTGCACGATGCGTTCGGCGGCGGGAAACGGCAAGGGATCCCACACCATCGTCTTTAGCAGCGTCAACATGCCGATGACGCCAGCCAGCCCTACAGCGAGCACGACTATGATCATCAAGGAGTTGCCGGGCTGCTGCAGAACTGCGCGCAGGCTCTGCCGTGCATCATCGAACAGCGTGTTCATGCTCATTCTCCAACGGCGGCGCGGCGGATGCGCGCATCTTCTTCGCTGCGTAGTTGTTGCAGTGTGGCTTCATCAACCACGCGACCATCGAACATGAAGATTTTACGATCGGCGAAGTCGGCATAACGCGGATCATGCGTCACCATACAAATCGTAGCGCCGGCCCGATGTAGTTCGTCTAGTAACAGCATGACCGCTTCGCCGTTTTTCGAATCCAGGTTTCCCGTGGGCTCATCGGCAAGCAGAATGGAAGGATCGCCGACTAGCGCGCGGGCCACCGCCACCCGCTGTTGCTGACCGCCCGACAATTGCGAAGGGTAATGTTTGAGCCGATGCGCCATGCCAACGCGGTCGAGCGCCGCCTGCGCTTTCTGCTTGCGCTCAGCCTTGGTCAACCCCGAGCGGTAAGTCAACGGTAGTTCAACGTTCTCGAACACTGTGAGATCGCCGATCAGGTTGAACGCTTGGAAGATGAAGCCGATTTCCTTGTTGCGAATACGCGCCCGTTCATTGCCGCCAATCGATCCAACCGAACGACCGTTGATTTCGTACGCGCCGTGGCTGGGCGTATCGAGCAGACCGAGAATGGCCAGCAAAGTCGACTTGCCGCAACCTGACGGTCCCGAAATCGAGATGTACTCGGACTTCTTGATGTCTAGATGGATGCCGCTCAGCGCGTGCGTTTCGACGTCTTCGGTTAGGTAAACCTTGCCTACATCCCGAAGTGAAATCAGTGCGTTTTGGGTTGTCACGTGGGAGGTCCTTGGTGGATTAGCGCAGACGCAGTCGATCGTGCTGGTCATAACTGGTGGTGTCTGAAAGGATGACGCGATCGCCAACGTCCAGGCCGCGAGAAATTTCGATCAAACTGACTGACGCCCGGCCCAGTTCAACCGGAACGCGGCGTGCCATGTCACCCTGCACATCGAGTCTGAACAAAGTCGTGGTGCTTTCTGCTTGGCCAAAAGCCGGTCGACCGACATAAAGCACATCGGTGAGTTTTTCGATCTCGATGGTCCCGTCAACAGAAAGATCAGGCCGAGCGCCGGGCGGTAGCGCGCCGATCAGGTCCACATCGACCTGAACCGTGCCATTCAATACCGCCGGATCAATGCGCACGACACGACCATCTACTACGCCATTACGCGTATCAACGCGCACCACCTGATCGAGTTTGACGTCCTTGGCCTGCGTCTCGGGAACGCGCAGTTCGGCGCGCAATACATCCGGCCTAGCGACCCGAGCCAAGTTGGCTCCAGGACTGATTTGTTGCCCCTCTTCGACGGCAATCACCTGCAAAATGCCCGCCATGCCGGCGCGTACATTGAGCGCCTCAGCCTGTCGCTCGCGTGATTCCAGCGTGTTCTTCAACTGATCCAAACGGGCACGCTCGGCGGCCATCTGCGCATTCAAATTGGTACCCAACATGGTCAGACGTTGCTGTTCGATGTCCAATCGAATGCCCAGCTGATCCGCTTTTAACTTGGTTTGCCGGTACTGCAGAGCCGATACGATGCCGCGCCGATTCAGTTCGCCTTCCGCTTCCGCCTGCAACTTCGCGCCCTCGCGCTCAGCTTCGACGGTCGCGATCTGCGAGCGCTGATCGAGCACTTGGCTTTGCAATTGGGTTCGCCTAGCCTCAAGATCGGCTTTGGCTGCTTGAAAAGCCGCTTGGGCAGACAACATCTGATCGATGACTTCGGGATTGCGCAACTCCATGATCAGCGTGTCTGGCGCAACCTGCGCACCCGGACGCACAAATACGCGCTCAACGCGCGCACCGGCATCTGCCGAGATCCAGCGAATTTCCTTGGGAACCAGTTGGCCGGGACCACGCACTTCGCGCAGCAGGTCACCGCGTTTGACGGTGTCAATCCAGACGGACTGACGGTCGACTTGAGGCGCAGCCGGCTCTAACTGCGCGACGGCGTAAGCCACACAACCAATGAGTACTGCGAGCGTTGCGCCGATAAGTAGGCGGCGACGCTGGCGTTGTTGTTTCAATTCGGGGCGGGCGATATCCATGTGGGCTGTACAGCAAACAGCGTGCCAGCCCTTGTTATCGCGATCAACCGGCAATTCGTCCTGATATTTCGTGCACTTACAGCGGCTAGCGGCGATCGCAGGCGCTGCTGGTGTTCACAAGTGGGCAGGTTAACGGCAAGCGTGTTCGGATTCGAACGACAGCTTTATTGCTCTAAAAATCGCGACTGCAGTTGTGCCAAATTGCACGGGCGCGTCGCAGCATCGAATTGATGGCACAGAATCTTCGACCAAGCCAAACGGCACGCATTGGTCGAGCCCGGCAGTGCAACAATGATCGTGCCGTTGGCGAGACCCGCAAAAGCGCGTGACTGCAGCGCAGCGGTGCCAATGTCGGCAAACGACAAGGCACGAAACGACTCGCCGAATCCAGGCATGAGCTTATCAAGCAGTGGTGTGATGGCTTCTGGCGTGCTATCGCGACCCGTAAACCCGGTGCCCCCGGTCATCAAAACCGCATGGCAACCCGGATCAGCGATCCACTGCGACAGCATGGCACGCAGCAAATATTTATCGTCAGGTAACCAAGCCCGTTCGTGCAATACATGTCCGGCGGCACCGATTGCACCAACCAGATAATCACCGGAACTATCGTCGGCGCTGTTGCGGGAATCGGAAACGGTAAGAATGGCGATTCGCATGCCGAGCCTATTGATAGTCAGGATGATTTTTGACGATGTTTGTTATCTGGCGAGTTCGGCAGTTCGACCGCTGATCTCCATTTTCGCGAACGCACAAAGCACAACGCCCGATCGGTTGATCGGGCGTTGTGTTATTCAAAAGGT
>CAZLSB010000296.1:0-5080 GCA_964561825.1 uncultured Xanthomonas sp. | reverse complement strand
CGCAGGGGTCGCATGCCTTCTTTGAGCGCGGCCTCGGAGAATTTGGCCAGTTCTACACTCGGATGAATCATGCTGCGCAGCGTGGGGCTGACCCGGAACATCTCGTAAATGCCGGTGCGGCCTAAATAACCGGTTTTTCGACATTCTAGGCAGCCGACCGGTGCACCGATGCGCGGCGGTATTTCGGCACGCCAGGGATGGCAGAGCGCTTTCCATTTAACTTCGTCGACTTGCGCATCCAGGCGTTTGCAATGCGGGCACAGGGTGCGCACCAAGCGTTGCGCCATAATGCCGACAATAGTGCCCTGTAATAGATAATAGGGTGCGCCTAAATCCATTAAACGTTGAACTGCGCTGGCGGCATCATTGGTATGCAAGGTTGATAGCACCAAATGCCCGGTGAGCGCCGCTTGGATGGCCATTTGCGCGGTTTGTAAATCGCGAATTTCACCCACCATGATGATGTCCGGATCTTGGCGCAACAGCGTGCGCACGCCCTCGGCGAAACCTAAATCGATATTATGTTGCACCTGCATTTGATTGAATTCCGGCGCGATCATTTCGATCGGGTCTTCAACGGTGCAGACGTTGATTTCGGGCGTGGCCAAACGTTTTAAAGTCGAATAGAGGGTGGTAGTTTTGCCTGAGCCGGTCGGCCCGGTCACCAGCACGATGCCATTGGGTGCGGCGATCATCTCCTCCCAGAGTTTGCCTTCGCGGTCGGAGAATCCGAGCTGGCTAAATTCTTTGACAACGATATCCGGATCAAAAATACGCATGACCACTTTTTCGCCAAACGCCGTTGGCATGGTGGATAAACGCATTTCGACCTCACGTCCAGATGGACTGCGGGCCTTTAATCGACCGTCTTGCGGGCGGCGCTTTTCGGCCAAATCCATACGACCCAGCACTTTAATACGCGCGGTTACGCCGGTCATGACTGGTGTGGGTAATTCAAAGGTTTTATGCATGATTCCATCGATGCGAAAGCGCACGTTGGATATCTCACGGCGTGGTTCCAGATGAATATCGCTGGCGCGTTGCTCAAAGGCGTATTGCAGCAGCCAATCTACGATTTGCACGATGTGCTGGTCGTCGGCACCCAGATTAGCGCTCTTGCCGAGTTCCAGTAATTGTTCAAAATTAATGATTTTGCTGCTTAGGTCACGCGTTCCATCTTTCTGATCTTTGGCTTTGCGTACACTGCGCGTAACACCATAAAACTCCATCAGAAAGCGCGCCACATCCAAAGGATTGGCGACCACACATTGCACATCTTTGCGCAAAATGTGGGCTAAATCTGCGCGCCAATTACTGATCATCGGTTCGCTGGTGGCAAATACCACCTGCTCGGCAGTGACGGCGACTGGCAAAATGCGATAACGCTGCGCGTACACCTCACCGATGACGTCGGTGACTTCGGCCATCTTGATCTTCATCGGATCAATTTTGAAATACGGCAGTTTGGCTTGCTCTGCCAACCACTCGGTCAACAGCTCCAGGGTCAGTGTTTTCCCCGGTTCCAGCGCGTGTTTGGGTTTGAGGTTGGCGATGACCACCAAGGGATTCAAATCCAGCCGGCCGGCACCGGAGCGCGCGTCCATCAGCACCCGATCGGCGTCTTCGCGGCTGAGCATGCCGTCTTCAACCAAAGCGGCGACCACTTGCGATAACACCAATTTATGGTTCGGCGTAAATCGAGGTGCCAACGGGGGCGTCAATGGCAGATCGGCGCGGCGCGGCACTTTGACGGTGGCCATGAGCTGCTCTCGTAATGGAAACCTCTGCATCCTAACTGCTTTAAGGCGAAATCCGTGCGTGCCGGCGCACGTTAGCGAGTGCTGGTGGCTAGACGGGAAGCCGCCAAACGCCGATCGTATTGCCCACCAGCCGCAAAGGAGTGAAGCAAATGAGCAGCAAGATCATTCAGCGTTTTGAAGTGGGCGCGCGCATGTCGGAAATGAGCGTCTACAACGGCATTGCGCATCTCGCCGGACAGATTGCCGATGACGCCAATGCCGATATCAGCGGCCAAACCAGACAAGTGCTGGCGTCCATCGACACCCTGTTGGAACGGGCTGGTAGCAATAAAACGAAGATCTTGATGGCGCAGATCTTTTTGGCAGATGTGGCCGACTTTGCCGCGATGAACGCGGTTTGGGATGCCTGGGTGGTGCCCGGGTCTACGCCGCCGCGCGCAACCGTGCAGGCGGCATTGGCCCGACCCGAATGGCGGGTGGAGATTGTGGTGACCGCGGCGGTGTGATGGTCAACGATCTTGGGCGATTTGCACCTCGCGCTCGGCAACCCGGCCGCGATCGTCGACCACGCGCAACTTGAACTGTCCAGCGCGTGGCGGGATCCATTGCAGCGCTTCATTGGTCGCGCTGTCGCCAAGATAAGTATTGCCGGCGAACCAATAGAGCCGGGTGGCGTCGGCGTCGCTGATGGCTTTTAGCTCGATTCGGCTTTGATCCGGTCGCGAGACGCGCAACGTGTAGGCGGTCGCGCGCAGCGGCGAGGTGATTTGCGGCGCGCTGCCCAAACCATGTTCGGCGCCAGCACAGTCGGCGTTGTTGGGCGGTTTGCGCCGCGGGATGCCGGCTTGAGCAAACACCTGCGCTAGATCGCTCGGCCAAAATTCGTAGACTTCGGTGCGCACAGTGGCGGGGTCGTGTCGCCCACAGACCGCTAGGCCGCTGAGGCGATCGACCTGAATTGCGCGATGCACGCGGCTGACGCGAATCGGTGAAACGCCGGGAATGAACCAAGTGTTGCCGCGTTTTGGGCACCAAGTATTGGGCAGATCGCCAGAGGCGCGGCAAATTTCCACGCGACGTAGGTTCAAGGGCCAGCGCCGCGCAGGCTCGGTCAGATCAATGTTGCCGGCTTGCAATGCATCAACGATGGAAAAAAACAGCGGCGCCGCGGCGTCGATGCCAACCAAGGCTGGGTTGCCGCGGCCATCAAAATTGCCCAGCCAAACGACTAACGCGTACGGCCCGATCAATCCGGCGCTCCAGGCGTCGCGAAAGCCCCAGCTGGTGCCGGTTTTCCATGCCACGCGCGGCGCGTTGGTTTGCGCCATGGTGCCCAAATCGGGGCGCGGATTGTGGGCCAGCATATCGCGCACGATGTAGGCGGCTTCGGCGCTGAGCATGGGTTTGGGCGGCGCCTGAGGTGCAGCGGCGAGCCAGTGCAGTGCCCGCCAGTCACCATCATTGCTGAGCAGCGCATACAACTGCGTGAGTTCTTCCATCGTCACTTCACCGCCGCCGAGCACCAGCGCCAAACCATAGTGTTCGGCGCTGGCCATCTGGGTGATGCCTGCGCTGCGCAGGAAATCGTAAAGACTGGGCTTATGCAACTGTGCGGCGACCAGCACCGCTGGAATATTGCGCGAACGGATCAAGGCCTCGGTGGCGGTCACCGGGCCTTGGAAGCGGCCATCGAAGTTTTCTGGCGTGAATTGACCGAAGCTGCTGGGTACATCGCGCAGCACGGTGGCTGGGTGCAGTACGCCTTGATCCAAGGCCAAGCCGTAGATGAAGGGTTTCAGCGTTGATCCGGGTGAGCGTTTCCCGGCGGCGCCGTTGACCTGGCCGGCGATGCTGGCATCGAAGTAATCGGCTGATCCAACCAGCGCGCGCACGCCCATATCGCGGGTGTCGACCAACATGACCACCGCGTTGCGCACGCCTTTGCCACGCCAGCGGCTCAAATGACTAGCGACGCGCTTCTCGACCAGCGTTTGCAGTGGCAGATCCAGGGTGGTGGTGAGCCGCGCCTGCGACTGCGAACGTCGCCAGCGTTCGGCAAGCACGCGTTCGACAAAATGCGGCGCCGCAAATGGCAACGCGGCGGGTGAGCGCAAACGCAACGGCAAGGCCAACAGCGCATCATCCGCCGCGTCGCCGCGCCCCAATTGGCGGTAACGCTGATACAAACGCTCGCGCGCCGCGCTAAGCGCCGGGCCGATGACATTGCCGTCCCCATCACTTGTCAGCCGGCCGCGCCGCGTAGGGGCTTGCGGTAACACCGCCAACGTGAGCGATTCTGGCAAGGTCAGCGCGGCTGCTGACTTGTTGAAATAGATCAAACTGGCGGCGCCTACGCCTTCAATATTGCCCCCAAAGGGCGCTAGGTTGAGATAGGCCTCAAGGATTTCATCTTTGCTATAGCGCAGCTCCAGCACAACCGCCTGGCTGATTTGGATCAGCTTGCCGCGCGCCGTGCGGGTATTGAGGCGGCCCAAGAGGCGCGCCAATTGCATGCTGATGGTGGAGCCGCCGATGCGCGCATCCTGGCTGACGTAGGTGCTCCAAACACCGCGCAGCAAACTCACCGGGTTAAAGCCGGGATGCCAGCGAAACCAAGCGTCCTCGTGCAGCAGCACAGCATCCACCAACACGGGTGATATCTGCGCTAGGGGCAACCACAGCCGATAACGCTCATCACTGGCCAATATCAGTCGCAGCAAGCGCCCATCGCGGTCGTACACCGCGACCGACTGCGGTGCGTGCGCCGACAGTGGCGCATGGGGCTGCAGGGCAATCGCCAGCAACAACAAACTGAGCAGCGCAGCAATCCACGCCGATCGGCGCAGCCAAAGGAAAAAGCGTGAGCGCTTGGGCATTTTGTGGCCATTCTCCAGGCAGACGACAATCGCACGCCGTGGCAAGCCAGTGACTTTCGGTACGCCAAAGGCGAAGGCGCTGGATTGCCGCGGTCGTTTAACCTAGCTAGAAACCTCAGTTGGACGGGGTAGAGCGTGCGGTTATGGGGGGTGAAAGCCGGCAAGCTTGCGCGGCATGCCGCGCGCCGGCTTGAACGGCTGGCGGCTGCGCCGCCAGCCCGGGGGAATGGTTGTCCCATTAGCTTGCGCGGCATGCCGCGCGCCGGCTTGAACGGCTGGCGGCTGCGCCGCCAGCCCGGGGGAATGGTTGTTCCATTAGCTTGCGCGGCATGCCGCGCGCCGGCTTGAACGGCTGGCGGCTGCGCCGCCAGCCCGGGGGAATGGTTGTCCCATTAGCTTGCGCGGCATGCCGCGCGCCGGCTTGAACGGCTGGCGGCTGCGCCG
>CAZLSB010000295.1:0-5084 GCA_964561825.1 uncultured Xanthomonas sp. | reverse complement strand
CGACTCGCTCACCCATTGAGTGAACTGATCAAAGTGCTGAAAAGTCAAAAGAATCGTTGCGTTATGGGTGATGAGAAGCGGTCAACTGAGGTTTCTAGGTGGAAGGCTATGGCTCTACTTTCGAGTCTGCGCTATGCCAAAAGGCCGTCCGGCCCTGCGGGTTGCGCGTCGCAACGGCGTCTGCGCTGCGACCCCAACGGAAGAGCCATTGGCTGCGCGCCGCGCCTTGCAGCCATCCGCTTAAGCCACACAACGCATCTCACGCTGAAAGTCCGACGGACTACTAGGTTTAACGCGACTGTTAAGGCTTCTGATGCGCGAATAGGCTTCAGGCGCGCGGACTAGCGCGCCCAGTGCGTCAATCGTTGCGCAATTTCGAATTGTTGCGCGGGTAGCGTGCGGAACAACGCGAGTGGCAGATCGCTCCCAACGGGGCAGCCAAATTGCGCGCAGGTGTAGAGCGTCCATAAACCGTCCGCGCCACAGGCGCCGCTGCGTTCGCAGGCAATCCAATCGGCGGCGGCAATCAACGCAGCTTCAATGTCTGCTCTCGTCGGCAGCAGCACGCCGACAAAAATATCGTGCATCGGTAACTCGCCATGGTCCAGCAAAAAACGCAGTGATTCGATGACCATCCGCGCGTCTGGACTGTGCTCTGCTTGCTCGCGCGCGAGTTGTAGCGCAACCGGCATTGACTCGCGGAACGCCACATATTCAGGCAATTGCCGGTTCCACAGTCGCAAAGCCTCACCGGTCAATTCCGGCGGCTGCAAGTCCGCATCCCGCAATCCGGCGCAACGGCGCATCAATGCATCGATCCAAATGCGCCGATTCGGATCGCCTTCCACTTGCACACTTTCGGCATCTGGGCGTCTGGCCACCGAACAAGCCACTCGAACTTCTTCGCTCAGCGCATGCAGCAGCGGCGCATCGGGATGCAATTGGCTGCGCATGTTTTCCAAGGCGCTGCGCAGATCGATGGCTTGGCGCAGCGTACCAGCCAAGTGCCCAGTCACCGAGAGTGGCCGCAAGGGAGCGCTAACGTGATTGTCGATGGGCGCTGCGGGTGTCGCTTTATGCGGCGTTTCGATGGCCGATGGATCAGCCGCACTGGCGATGAATTGCACGCGATGGAAGCTCAGGCCGGCGATTGTGAGCAGCGCTAACGTCAACCATGGCCAAGTTCGCCGACTCATCCGCTGCGCTGCCAGCGCACTAACCAGTCGTAAATTGCCAGCGCCGCGTCGAAATCACGGGGTGCTAGCGCTTGATGCCAAGCGCTGCGCAGATCGCTGCCCGCCGTGCAGCCATGCAGTGCGCACACCCGCAAAGTGATCAAACTGTCGCTGCCACAGGCATTTAAGCGTACGCACTCGCGCCAATCGATCACCACGTAGATCAGCGCCTGGGCCTCCTCCGACAGCAAGCGCCGCCCATCGGCGAAGATCTGCTCCTGCGGCAAGGCGCCGCGTTCATACGCATTCAGCCAGGCCGCCGCCAGCTCATCTGAGGTCTGCGCCTGACGCAATTGCATCAACGCCGAACTGCGCGTGTCCGCATCCTCGATTTGCTCAAACGGCAGCTGCGTTTCGTTTGCCGGCACATACATCGACGGCACCGGCAAGCGGGCACAGCGACGCAGCAATTCCTGCAAGGCCGGGTCACGACGTGGATCGGGCTCGCTGCGTCCGTCTAGTTTCAATAGCTCAGGCACGCGGCAGGCGGCATCGACTTCAACGCGGATACGGATGCGCTCGCGCGGGCTGGCTTGCGCTTCGAACTGGCTCAGCGCGCTGAGTAATCCGGACCATGCAAGACCGCAAAAGCACGGCCTTGTGGCACGATCGGGGCGCTGGCCGTCAAGTTTGCAGCGACAGCTGCCGACGGCGCGCTGCGCAGCGTTGCATGTGGTTCGGCAAGCACGATCCAAAGCAGCGCGGACAGCAACAACAGGGCGATTGCGTAGCGCATCGGAGCATAAAGCTGAGCCCAGTTGCGACCGATCATCCCCCAGCGCCGAGCAATCCGCCAGTTAGCCTTGCGCCGAGAGGTCGGTAATCCAGCCGTCCACCAGGTTAATCCGACGTTGCGCGCGCGCTGCGTTGTTCTGATTGTGGGTCACCATCAAGATGGTGGCGCCATCGCGATGCAACTCGGCAAGCAAGTCCATGATCATCTCGCCCTGGCTGCTATGCAGCGCGCCGGTCGGTTCGTCGGCGAGCAACACTTTGGGCCTGGTAATCGTCGCCCGCGCAACGGCGACCAATTGCTGCTGTCCGCCGGACAGCTGCTTTGGATAGAGGTCCTTTTTGCCGACGATCTGAAAACGATCCAGGATGTCCGCAACGCGCGCTTTGCGTTCGGCCTTTGGCACATTGCGATAGGACAGCGGCAGATCAAGGTTCTCGGCGACGGTTAGATCGTCGATCAAATGGTATTGCTGAAAAATGAAACCGATGGCGTCGCGCTGCAGCGTCTGTCGCGCCTTGGCCGCGAGTTCGTGCACTGGTTTACCGTCGAGTTCGTAGCCGCCAGCGAAATCGCTGTCCATCAGGCCGAGAATCGACAACAAGGTGCTCTTGCCGGCACCCGATGGGCCGGTGATGGCGATGAACTCCCCGGTGTCGATGCTCAGGTTGATCTGCCTTAACAACCAAAGGCGGCCTTGACCGGCGGGCACGGATTTTTCAAGTTTATGCAGGCGGATCATGGCTTGTCCTTGGTAGAGGAAACGGGACCAGAAAGGCGCGCTTGTTCGAAGACCGAAACTGCAGGAGCTGCCGCGGCCGTTCACCCAGAACTTATTCCTCACGCAGCGCCAGATTGGGTTGCACACGCGCAACGCTGCGCGCGAGTGCCCAGCAAGCCATCGCGGTCAACAATAACAACGGCAGGCTGGCGCCACTGACCACCCAGGGCGTCGCCAGCGATACGTCGAACAACACACTGCTGACGCCCTGCGCCATGGCGGCAGCGAGGGCAAGACCGATGAGCGTGCCGGGAATGCCGATCAGCAGGCCTTTGCTCGCGACGAATCGAAACGCATCGGACCGAGTGGCTCCCAGCGCAGCGCGCAGGGCGAGTTCGCGACGTCGGCGCGAAAGGTCGACGGCAAGCACCGCGTAGACGCCGACCATCGAAAGGGCCAGTGCGAACACGGCAAACGCGGCGGCGTTGCGCGCAAAGAAGCGCGGCGCGGCCAATTGTGCGTCGCGCTCATCGGCTGGGGCGAAGCTGCGGTAGATGCCCTGGTTGGCGTCGACGCTCCACACTGCGCCTTCCGCCGCGCGCAGCAAGGATTTCGGCGGCAGCGCGCTGCTCAGCAACAGGCTGCCGAAGGGCACCGGATACTGGGTGAAGGGAAACCAGATTTCCGGACGGGCCTGCGCGCCGTCGAGACGGTCGAGCTTGGTGTCCTGGACGATGCCGACCACTTCGAAATCTGTCGATTCGCCGCCGCTGCCATAGGGTGGCACGGCAACCGTGCGCCCGATCGGATCCACACCATCGAAGAGTTCACGTGCCGCACGCTCGTTAAGTAACGCAACCTGCGCGGATCCTGCGCGGTCGGCGTTGCCAAGCGCGCGACCTCGCAACAGACGCACACCGAGCGTTTCCAGCGCCGGCCCGGAAATCGCGCGCGCCTGCAGCGTTTGTGCGTCATTCAGCGGCGCCGTCGATGAGCGGATATCGAGGCGCAGGCTGCCAATCGGCGTGAAAGGTGCACCGCTCATCAGCGCGGCCTGCTCGACGCCGGGTATGGCCGCGCTCGCTAGGCGTGTGCGCTCAAGAAAATCGGCGACCTCGCCAGCATCGCGACTGCCGGGAAACAGTTGCACCGCCAGTATCCGGTCGACGGTCGCCAACTGATCCTGGGTTGCCAGCCGATGTGCGCTGATCGCCAGCAGTGCTGCCGTCGACAGCGCCGCCAGCGACAGCGCAATCGCGACAATCGGCAACCCGCGCTCAAGCGCAGCGCCCGGTGCCGGTCCGATGCGGCGCCGTAGCTCAGCATGGATGCCGCTGCGGTACATGCGCCAGGTCGGCCATGCCCCACACACCAGAATCACCAAGAGCGTATTCAGCAGGGCGAAACACACCACCATCGGCGTCACACGAATGTCCGTCGCGCGCGGCAAACCGCTGTCGATCAATCCAACGAAAGCGTGCATTCCAGCGCCTGAGATCAGCAATGAAAGCGCCAGGGCCAGCGCGGCGATCAGGATGACCTCGACCAAGAACTCGCCGGCAAGGCGTCGACGACTGGCGCCCAGAGCGCGCATCACCGCGAAATTCCCCAGACGACCGAGACCGCGCACCATCACCAGGTGGGCGGCATTGGCGCAGCCGATCAGCAGTACCAGCGTGGCGATACCCAGCAGCGCCACCAGCAACGTATTGCGGTCACCGACAATCGAGTCCAGCAGACGTTCACTATGGAGCACCCAGTCGTCGTTGCCGGGTTTTGCTTGCGCCTGCAGTTCGGCGTTGAATTGGCTCGCGGTCAGCCCAGGACGTAACCGCGCGATGCCGCTGAGGAAGCGCGCGTTGTTGTAGACGCCAGCTTCCATCGCGCTGAGTTCCTGCTGGTCGGCGGGAAGCCAGATCGCGACTTCAGCAGTGGGGTAGGCAAAGCTTGCTGGCATGACGCCGACGACCTGCGGGCTGATCCAGTTGAGCTGCAGTGTCTTGCCAAGGACCGCCGGATCGCCGCCGAACACGCTCTGCCAGGTGGCGTAGCTCAATACCGTGCGCGGTTTGCCCAGATCGTCAGCGCCCAATACCCTGCCAAGCAGCGGCGCGACCCCAAGCACATCGAAAAACTGACCGCCGACCGTATTCAGCGTCAGGTTGCGCGGCCGGCCGGCCTGCAGCAAGTCGGCGCCGCCGTATTGGTAATAGGCGAAGGCCTGCGGCGTCGACATGCGCGGCAGCGTCTCGATCGCCTCTTTCGGCGTCAGTCCGCCGCTGGCGCCGGTAAGCGGACGCAGCGAGTC
The DNA here is from genome assembly GCA_964561825.1 of uncultured Xanthomonas sp. Taxonomy (GTDB): domain Bacteria; phylum Pseudomonadota; class Gammaproteobacteria; order Xanthomonadales; family SZUA-5; genus JADKFD01. Next base: position 87 of record CAZLSB010000295.1, on the reverse strand, counting down.
AATTACCACGATGCGATCGTCATCGGGGTAAGGCAAGGGCGCCAAGGACACGCCGTAGACCACCGCGAACATGGTGATGGTCAGGCT
>CAZLSB010000294.1:0-5092 GCA_964561825.1 uncultured Xanthomonas sp. | reverse complement strand
TAGTTCCTGCGCGCCAGCCCGTGGCGACTGCCAAAGTCCCAACACCATTGAGATAGCCTAATGTTGCACAACCGTGCCTTGTTTATTGTTTGCGCGCTGTTCTTCAGTGTCAGCGTTTTTGCCCAAACACCTAGCCCGCCAGAATCTTGTCAAACTCCAGAATGCACCGTAGTCAAGCGCGGAAGTGCGGTGATTACCGTTGCGGAGGTCACCGCAAAGGTGAAAGCACTTGAGCCCAAACAACAGGACGTCCTGCTGTCAAGCGACAAACATCTGAACAAAGTGCTAGAAGACATGCTGGTTTTGCGCCAGATTGCCAATGAAGTGAATCCGGCAATGATCAAAGACGATGTCATTTTGCAGGCGCAATTGAAGCTCGCTCAGGATCAAGTTCTGGCCGTTTATCAGCTTGATAAAATTCGCGCCGAACGCATCAACAGCGACTTCGAACAACTTGCGCGTGAGCAATATCTGACCAACTTAGGGGCGATGAAAACGCCTAAGCAGATCAAGATCCGGCAATTGTTGATCGAGTCAAAAAGGCAAGGCGATGCGGCTGCGAAAGCCAAAATCGATGCGTTGGCGGCCTCGACGCAAAGCGTTGACGAAGCACGCTTTGCGCAAATTGTCATGCAGAGCAGTGACGATACAACCAAAGACACCAATGGCGGCATTATGCAGACGAGTGAAGGTGCCACGGATGTCGACCAAGACTTTCTGAGTGGCGCTTTGGCCTTGAGCAAAGTCGGGGACGTCAGCCCGCCGATCCGCAGCCAATTTGGCTATCACCTGGTGCAATTACTGGAGCTGACGCCATCCAAAGTGATTCCGTTCGAGCAGGCCAAATCGGTGATCATCGAGAAGCTGCGCTCCGAAGCCCGTAGGCGCGTGGTGTTGGACTACCGTGCCGATCTGACCATCGGCGAAGTGGAAATTTACCCGCAAAACTTGCAAGGCCTGATTATGGGCGATAGCACACAGCCACAAAAATAGTTCTAGCGCGAAAGACCGTGCAACTCTTCTGGCATTTTTTCCGGCGCGAGTTCCATTCGCGCTACCTCGGCAGCATGAGCGGCTTGTTATGGGCGGTGGTCCATCCCGCATTGCAACTGTTGATGTATGCGCTGGTTTTCGAGAAAATTTTTAAGGCGCGCGTAGTTGGTGCTGAAGCGCATGGTTTGGTTGCGTACATTGGCGTTGGTTTTTGGGCGTGGACCTTGTTTGCGGAGTCGAGCTCACGCGCCGCTACCAGCGTCATCGACCATTGCGCGCTCATCGGTAAAGTCGCGGTGCCGCCCTGGCTGCTGGTGTTTGCAACCGTATTGTCCTCGGCTGCATTGCACCTCGTTGGTTATGCAGCCGCACTGACTTTGCTGGCGTTGACGGGTAGCGCGATCGACCCGATCGGCGTGCTGATGGCAATTCCGGTGCTAGCCATGTTGCTCATGTGGACGCTCGGCTTTGGCATGATGGTCGCCGCCATTCAGGTATTTGTGCGCGATCTCGCCCAAGTTCTTGCGCAATTGTTGGCTTTTTGGTTCTTTCTGACGCCGGTGTTGTACTCGCGTGCCATGTTGCCCGAGTTTGCCCAAAGGTTGATGGATTGGAATCCGCTGACCTATTACCCGGAGCGTCTGCGCGCGCTGATCTTGGACTCTGACTACGCCCTGGGCTGGAACGATTTGAATGCGCTGCTGGTCGCAGCGGCGATGCTTGGCTTCGGCCTCTTTGTGTTTGCACGCCTGCGACGGCATTTTGAGGACTTCCTGTGAGCGAGGTCCTGGTGCGCCTGAGCGGCGTCGGCAAACGCTATCCGCTGGTCCATCGCAATGCTGATCGAATGCGCGCGATGTTGCGGGCGCTGAGTGGTCAGCGTGGCATCGCGGATGTTGCCGTTCTGCAAGGCGTTGATTTGGTTGTCCGGCGTGGTGAGTCGGTAGGCATCATTGGCGAAAATGGAGCCGGCAAATCCACTCTGTTGAAGGTGTTGACCGGTGTGCTCAACGCCAGCGATGGCAGCGTGGAGGTCAACGGTTCGGTGGGCGCGCTATTGGAACTGGGTGCAGGATTTCACCCGGAGTACACAGGGCGCCAAAACATCAGCACTGCGGCAGCATTGATGGGCATGACCAGCAGCGATATCCGCGCAAAAACCGAGGAAATCATCGAATACGCCGATATTGGTCGCTACATTGATGAACCGATCAAACACTACTCGACTGGCATGGTGGTGCGGCTGGGTTTTGCTGTCGTAGCTGCTCGGCGCCCCGATCTATTGATCACCGATGAAGTGTTGGCGGTCGGCGATGAGTCGTTCCAGAAAAAATGCATCCGCTGGATTGAAGATTTTTTGTCGCAAGGTGGCACCTTGCTGTTGGTGTCGCACAGCATGTACCACGTGCAGAAACTCTGCCGCCATGCCTTGTGGTTGCAGGCCGGTCGCGTGCAGGCGTACGGCGACGTCTACGATGTGACACAGGATTATCTGGCCTATCACGAGCGCAAAACCGCCACGCAGACCGAGCCAGATCCTAAGCTCAATAGCGCCGAGGACTACCGCATCACTAGCGTGCTTCTCAATGGCAGGGACGGATTAACGCCGTTGATCCTAGGTGAATCGCGGACTTTGTCGATTGCGATTGAAATGTACTCTCCGGATGACCGCGCGCCGCATTTGGCGGTCGGGCTACTGCGTGCCGACGGCACCGCGGTGTACGGCACCACCTCCGAAATAGATGCCGCAACACCTAACCGGTCGGCGGCACACCGCTTTACCTATCAGTTGCGCTTTGATGCACTTACCCTGTTACCGGGTCAGTACTCGCTGAAGTTGCATGCACTCGATCCAGAGGGTTTGCGCTTATTTGATACCGAGGTTCGCGAATTGATCGTGCGTGGTACCTCGCGTGAGTTTGGCATCGTGCGTTTGAGTCATCAGTGGGGATGACTATCGATGTCGTGGTGCCGATATTCAATGCGGCGGCCTTATTGCGCCGCTGTTTGGCATCCTTGGATCGCCATACTTCGCCGGAGCAGGCGCAAATACTGTTAATTGACGACGCCTCGCCCGATCCCGCAATAGAAACGCTGCTCGCAGATTGGCAAGCGCGCTCGCCCTTAGGTCCAAAGCTGTTGCGTAATGTCGAAAATCTCGGGTTCGTCGGCACCGTCAATCGTGCTTTTGGGTGCACTTTCGGCGACGTGTTGCTGCTGAATGCCGACACTGAAGTGACCCCAGGCTGGTTGGATCGGATGGCCGCAGCACTGGCTTCTGATCCGCGAATCGCCACCGTTACGCCTTTTTCAAATAACGCCGAAATTTGCTCTTGGCCGCAGTTTTGCCAAGCGAGCCCGGTGCCGGTCGACGCCGAAGCTCTTGCAGCCACTTTTGCTGATGGCACTGCCCGTTACCCCGATTTGCCAACGGCTGTCGGCTTTTGCATGTTGATTCGGCGCGCCGCACTCAATGCCTTGGGCGATTTTGATAGGGCGACCTTTGGGCGCGGTTATGGCGAAGAAAATGACTTTTGCATGCGTGCCGCCGCGCATGGCTGGCGCAACGTACTGGCCGACGATTGTTACGTGGTGCACGCCGGCGGCGGCTCGTTTGCGCCGCTAGGGCTGAAGCCCAACGGCGACAATTTGGCTCGCCTATTGGCCAGATATCCGCACTACAGCGCACAGGTGGCGAAATTCATTGCGGCTGATCCGCTGGCTGAGCGACGTGCCACCGTATCCGCGCGTTATGCCTTGCAACAGCTTGAACTTCAGTCATCCTAGCAGCCTGTCGGACTTTGCGCGTGAGATGCATTGTGTGGCTCCGAGCGGATGCAAGGCGCGGCGCGCAACCAATGGCTGTTCCGTTGGGGTCGCAGCGCAGACGCCGTTGCGACGCACCGCCCGCCGGACGGCCTTTTGGCATAGCGCAGACTCGAAAGTAGAGCCATAGCCTTCAAAATCAATTCGAAAATGGGTAATGATCGCCAAAAGGACTTCCGGCGCACTTGCGAGGAAAGTCCGACAGGCTGCTAGGATAATCCGAACTCACAACCTGCCCTAGCCAAGCTTTCTCTGCACTCCAAGAGCTGCGGATTAGCGCTTCGCTGACCCAATTGATTGTTCGCTGAAGTTTCGCTGCGATCTTCCAATACCCAACAGGCGCTAGCATTGCCCGATGACTGTCTCTGACCCGCCAATCTTCGCTTTCACCGGTGAGCGCTTCACGCCCGAGTGTGTACGTGAGATCTGGTACGAACATTTGCATCGATATGCCTACGCGGCGCGGTTTTGCGCGGGCAAACGCGTGCTGGATGCAGCCTGTGGCGAAGGCTATGGCAGCGCATTGTTGGCAGCCGCGGGGGCAAACGTGTTGGGCGTGGACATCTCAACTGAGGTGATCGCTCACGCGCAACAGCGTTATGCAGATGTTGCGAGATTGCGCTTCGCAACCGGTGACGCAACCGCGCTGGATGATTTGCCCAGTGGCAGTTTTGACGTCATTGTCTCGTTCGAGACGCTCGAGCATGTTGAGCAACAGGCGCGCCTGGTCGCCGGCTTTCGGCGTTTGCTCAGCGCCGATGGTCTATTGTTGATTTCTTCGCCAGATAAACGCACTTACAGCGATTTGCGCGGCTATCAAAACGAGTTTCATGTGCGCGAGCTGTACCGCGAGCAATTGGAAGTGCTGTTGCGACATGAGTTTGCGGCGCTGCGCGTCTATGCTCAGAAACTGGTTTTTCAGTCGGTGTTATGGGATCCCGATTGCGCGCCGAGTAACGCGGCCGCGACGACCTTGGCATTCGATGGCACGTTGGTCGATCGCCCCGTCTACGAGGCCCTGTATTTTTTGGTCGTCTGCGCGGCACATGAACGATATTTGCCAGCCGTCGGCGCCCTGCATTTGTTCGGCGACGCCCGTGAAAGCGTTTATGAGCATTACAACGAAGAAATCCGCCGGCATATTGCCGCTGGAGAAAAATTGTTCGCCCAAGATCGGGAGATCGCGCAGTTGCGCGCCCAATTGGCGCGCGCCGAAGCGCTGCTTGCAGAGCAGCAGCACCACCAAGGAAGGAATTCATGAGCGCTGTAATGC
>CAZLSB010000293.1:0-5099 GCA_964561825.1 uncultured Xanthomonas sp. | reverse complement strand
TCAGCCGCTGGGTGGGTTTTCTGGACAAGCGTCGGATATTGATATCCACGCCCGCGAAATCCTGTTGATTCGTGATCGCTTAAATCGAATTCTCGCCCGCCACACCGGCCAGCCGCTCGATCGTATTGCGCGCGATACCGATCGCGACTATTTCATGAGCGCTGACGACTCCAAAGCCTACGGCGTGGTTGACGCGGTTCTCGATCGGCGCGCAGATGCGAGCATCAAGTCGGTCTGATCCCCTGTCCAACTTGCGATTCTAGCAACCTGTCGGACTTTCAGCGCACTCGCGAGGAAAGTCCGACAGGCCGCTAGGATGATATGCTCGGGCTGTCCTAGTCAAAGGGGCGCTTCACTGTTGAGGTTAAAAAATGTCTGACGATCGCCCGCACCGTTCCGGAGACGGTGGCAAAGTGTTGTACTGCTCCTTCTGCGGGAAGAGCCAGCACGAAGTTCGCAAATTAATTGCTGGGCCTAGCGTCTTCATCTGTGATGAATGCGTAGAGCTGTGCAATGACATCATTCGCGAAGAACTGGAAGACAAGGCGCAAGCCGGGCGCAGTAGTTTGCCCAAACCGCGCGAAATCTTAGAGGTGCTTGACCAATACGTCATAGGCCAACAACGCGCCAAACGTATTTTGTCAGTTGCCGTGCACAATCATTACAAACGCTTGGAATCGCGCCAACGTGGTGATGATGTGGAGTTGGCGAAGAGTAATATTTTGTTGATCGGTCCGACCGGATCGGGCAAAACCTTGCTCGCCGAGACCTTGGCTCGTTTGCTCAACGTGCCATTCACCATTGCCGATGCGACCACACTGACGGAAGCCGGGTACGTCGGTGAAGACGTCGAGAACATCATCCAGAAGCTGCTGCAAAAGTGCGACTACGAAGTCGACAAGGCGCAGACGGGTATTGTTTACATTGATGAAATCGACAAGATCTCGCGCAAGAGTGAGAACCCATCGATCACCCGCGACGTGTCGGGCGAGGGCGTGCAACAAGCTTTGCTGAAGCTGATCGAAGGCACGGTGGCATCGGTTCCGCCACAGGGCGGTCGTAAACATCCGCAGCAAGAATTTCTGCAGGTGGATACCCGCAACATCCTGTTTATTTGCGGTGGTGCGTTTGCCGGTTTAGAGAAGATTATCCAAGCCCGCTCGACTTCCACTGGCATTGGCTTTTCGGCAGACATACGCAGCTCGCAAGGCAAGCGCAATGTCGGGCAGGTATTGCTCGAAGTTGAGCCAGAGGATTTGATTCGCTTTGGTTTGATCCCTGAGTTCGTCGGTCGTTTGCCTGTCGTGGCGACACTCGAAGAGTTGGATGAGCCGGCACTGGTGCGCATTTTGTCAGAGCCGAAAAACGCGCTGGTCAAACAATTCAAGCGTTTGTTTGAGATGGAAAGCGTGGATTTGGAATTCCGGCCAGATGCGTTGGCCGCGATTGCGCGTCGGGCCTTGGACCGTCGCACTGGCGCACGTGGTTTGCGCACCATTGTTGAGCAGGTTTTGTTAGACACCATGTACGATCTGCCGTCGATGACTAACGTCAGCAAGATCGTGGTCGATGAGGCAGTGATCAATGGCACCGCGGAACCTTACTTGATCTACGAAGGCTCAGCGCAGCCACGCAGCGCGGCCATCTAGCAGCCTGTCGGACTTTCCTCGCGAGTGCGAGGGAAGTCCTTTTGGCCCTGGTTTTCCAAGCATTGTCGGATTGATTTTGAAGGCTCCCGCTGTACTTGCGAGTCTGCGCTATGCCAAAAGGCTGTCCGGCCCTTTGGGTTGGGCGTCTGCGTTGCGACGCTTAGGCATGGAAGAGCCATTGCCTAAGCGCCGCGCTTTGCAGCCATCCGATTAATCCTCACAACGCATCTCACGCGCAAAGCCCGACAGGCTGCTAGACATCGTCGGGCTTGCATTCGCCCAGCTTCACCCCAATTCTCGACCGTACCGGCAACTAGTGCCCGTCGCCGTCCTTGCTTTGGAGTAAATCAATGTCTGCTACTACGCGCTTGGAATTCGGGCACGGTGAGCGATCCCTGCCGATCCTGCCGTTGCGCGATGTCGTTGTTTATCCGCATATGGTTATTCCCTTGTTTGTCGGGCGAGAGCGGTCGATGAAAGCGCTCGAATCGGCAATGGACGCGGACAAACAAATACTGCTGATTAGTCAGCGCGCTCCGGAAATAGACGACCCAAAGCCGTCGGAGTTGTACGAAGTCGGTACACTTGCGTCGGTGCTGCAATTGTTGAAGCTGCCAGATGGCACCATTAAGCTGCTCGTCGAAGGCGTGAGTCGTGCCTCAGTCACCAAGGTGAGCGAGACCGACAGCGTGTATCGCGCGGTTCCCGTCGAAATTGAATCGACCATGGACCGCGAGCCGCGAGAGGTTGAGGTTTTGTCGCGTGCGTTGCTGTCGCAGTTTGAGCAACTGGTGAAGTTAAACCGGAAAATTCCGCCTGAATTGTTGTCGACGTTGGGCGCTATTGATGACCCGAGTCGTTTTGCGGACACCGTTGCGGCGCATTTGTCGATCAAGTTATCGGAGAAACAAAATCTGCTGGAGACGGCGGGCATTGGCGCACGCCTAGAGTTGCTGATGCTCGCTGTGGATGCGGAGATTGATCTCTTGCAGATCGAAAAGCGCATTCGCGGGCGGGTCAAGACGCAAATGGAGAAAAGTCAGCGCGAGTACTACCTGAACGAACAAATGAAGGCGATCCAAAAAGAACTCGGCGATCTGGACGAAGCGCCGAGTGAAATGGATGAGCTGGCGCGCCGCATTGAAAAGGCGCAGATGCCCAAAGACGTTGCTGCCAAAGCGCGCACCGAGCTAAACAAGCTGAAAATGATGTCGCCGATGTCCGCCGAGGCGACGGTAGTGCGCAATTACATTGATTGCTTGGCCAATGTGCCGTGGTCTGAACGTTCGCGTATCCGCAAAAACTTGGCCGAAGCCAAGCGGATACTGGACGAAGACCATTTTGGGCTGGAAAAAGTCAAAGAACGCATCCTTGAATACTTGGCGGTGCAGCAGCGCGTCAAACATATGAAGGCGCCGATTCTGTGTTTGGTCGGACCACCGGGCGTAGGCAAAACCTCGTTGGGCCAGTCGATCGCCCGCGCCACCGGGCGCAAGTTTGTGCGCATGTCCTTGGGCGGCGTTCGCGATGAGGCTGAAATTCGTGGACATCGGCGGACTTACATTGGCTCATTGCCCGGTCGCATTGTGCAAAACCTGAGCAAAGCAAAGACCAAGAATCCGCTGTTCATGCTGGATGAGCTAGACAAGATGTCGATGGACTTTCGCGGTGATCCTTCATCCGCGCTGCTGGAGGTTCTGGATCCGGAACAGAATCACAGTTTCAACGATCACTACTTAGAAGTGGACTTAGACTTGTCCGAAGTGATGTTCATTGGCACTGCTAACTCGTTGAATATTCCGAGTCCTTTGCTTGATCGCATGGAGGTCATTCGGATTCCTGGGTATACCGAAGACGAAAAAGTGGCGATCGCAAAACGCTACCTGGTACCCAAACAGATCAAAGCCAATGGCTTGAAACCGGAAGAAATCAGTCTCTCGGATGCAGTTTTAGCCGACATGATTCGCTATTACACCCGCGAGGCTGGCGTTCGCAGCCTGGAGCGCGAGATCAGTAAGATCTGTCGAAAAGTCGTCAAGGAGCTGTCGCTAAAAGAAGCCAAGGCCAAGTTGGACGCCAAACAGGCCAAACTCACGGGTGCGGTCATCGAGAAACCAGAGACGACATCCAAAGCGGCACGTGCCGTAGCGATCACCAGCAAGAATTTGTCGAAGTTTCTCGGGGTGCGACGCTTCCAGTATGGACAAGCCGAGGAAAAGGACGAAGTCGGTCTGGTTACAGGCCTGGCTTGGACGGAGGTCGGCGGCGATATTCTGAGCATCGAGGCAACCATTGTGCCCGGTCGCGGCAAGTTGATTCAAACCGGTCAGCTGGGCGAAGTGATGCAAGAATCCGTGCAAGCTGCGTTGTCTGTGGTGCGCAGTCGCAGCCAGTCGCTGGGCATCGATACCGATTTCCATCAGAAATGGGACATCCACGTCCATGTGCCCGAAGGCGCTACACCCAAAGACGGTCCCAGCGCGGGCGTGGGCATGTGTACCGCACTGGTCTCGGCACTGACCAAGATTCCAGTGCGTTCTTCGGTGGCGATGACCGGGGAAATCACGCTGCGTGGTCGGGTATTGCCCATTGGTGGGCTCAAAGAGAAGCTGCTGGCCGCACATCGCGCTGGCATCCGCACGGTGATAATTCCGGACGACAACCGCAAAGATTTGGCTGATATCCCAGCCAACGTCACGGGTGCTTTGGTGATTAAGCCCGTGAAGTGGATTGACGAGGTGCTGGATATTGCGTTGGTTCGTTCACCGTTGCCGGTTGCTCCGGCACCTGAACGCGTGGTCGTCGAAGAGGCTGCCGCGCCCGCACCGGAGCCCGCTCAAGTTCCGGGAGTGGTGCGCCATTAAGTCAATTGCTGGGCCAAATTGCGACGTTGTCCGGACATTTTCAAGGTGTTTGTGCAGTTTGGCCCAGCGGATTTCTTGCGTGCCTAATTGTCGCCTGATATAAAGCGCCAGCGCAGATCGCCGCACCATCAAGCGCTGGCGCGTTTGAGTACTGGTACGCTGTCCCCATAAGCCGATCGCCCAACTACTATCACAATGACCGGTGGCTATCCTCTGCTGCGGGTTCCGAAGGGAGTTTCACTGTTATGAAGAAGACTGACATCATTAACGCGATCGCCGACGCAGCCGATCTCAGTAAGGCAGATGCTGGCCGGGCGCTGGACGCGTTCATCAATGTGATCACCAAGGCGCTGAAAGAAGGCGACAATGTGACGTTGACCGGTTTTGGTACCTTCTCGGTGCGTGAACGGGCAGCTCGTCAAGGCCGTAATCCGCAGACCGGCGAGACGATTAAGATTGATAAGTCGAAAAATCCTGGTTTTAAAGCTGGCAAAGCCCTGAAAGATGCTGTAAATTGACGGGCTGTCTGGCTGGGTGCTTAGCTCAGCGGTAGAGCGTCGCCCTTACAAGGCGAGGGTCGGGGGTT
>CAZLSB010000292.1:0-5108 GCA_964561825.1 uncultured Xanthomonas sp. | reverse complement strand
CACGACACCGCTAGCGCAAGACCCCGCGACAGTGAGTAGGAAAAGCACTCGGCCTTGTGTCGGAATTTTCAAACCGCGTTGACGAAGTATTTGGCAATGCGCCACTTCAGATGGTTGCCATCATTGGCATCGGCGCAATCAGGAATCTGGACCGTCCAGGCGGATTTGCAGCCGATTTCCTTCAAGTCCGACAGGCTCCTAGGAGCGCCGGTATGCAGGTGCTGCGCAGTTGCGCATTGTTGTAAGCGGAGGACGCTGCAAGCCGGAGCAGCGCGGCTGGATCGGCTGGCTCGCTGCTGGCTGTGCGCATATCGGCGGCCAGGGTGCCCTCGTGCAGCGCTGCCAGCGCCGCGCAATAGGCCCGGGTGGCGGAGTTGGTGCGCAAGGCATGTTCGGCCAGACGCTGCAGAGCACGCGCCAGTCGCTCGATCGGGTTTTGCGGCGTCGGCAGCGAACTGTGGCCACCGCCGTCGCGCACGGTCAGGGTGTAGCTCAGATAGACTTTTCGGCGGTTTCCACCGACATCACCGCCACTTTGCCGCCGCGAAACTCGGGGCCGCCGCCATCGACATTGAGCGCATACCCGGCCTGCAGCCAATCTGGCCGATGGGCTTGCAGCCACTGCACGCCATTGGCATCGCCGTCTTCTTCGCCGGCGGTGAGTGCCCGCAGATAGCCGCCAGCCGGCACCTCGGCCTCGCGCTGCAAGCGCAGCAAGCGCAGCAAGGCGGTGATAAATCCAGCCCGGTAGCTTAAGCACCCGGGTTGCGGCGAATATCCGCCGCGCCTGCTCGACGGTAAGGGCTTGAGCACGAGGTGCTTGAGATGGGACTGATAGCGCTGTTCAAATGAGCGCGGGCGCTGTTCAGATGGCGCCGTGGAAGTTGCATTCATGGCGGCGTATCCTCACGGAAGCTTGCAAAGTCACCTCCACGAACGCGGAGATGAGGAAAAAATCCTGCAGGACAGTGCGCTAACCTCATTAAGCATCAGATTCGAGATCGCGATGAAATTTGCCTACGAAGACTTGAGCGACGGGCAGTTTGAGACACTGATCGTGTTCCTATGCCAAAAATTGCTTGGCATTTCTGTGCAGGGGTTTGCAAAAGGGCCTGATGGCGGGCGCGATGCCAAGTTCGTCGGAACTGCCGATTTACATCCAAGCAAAGCAGCGCCATGGGTAGGCACGACCATCATTCAAGCAAAACATACCAACGGCTACAATCGCAATTTCTCAGAATCTGAATTTTTTAACCCAACAGCTGCAAACACAGTCCTCGGAAAAGAAATCCCGAAAATTAAGAAACTGCGCGAAAATAAGCAGCTTGATCACTACATGCTTTTCGCAAATCGACGTCTGGCGGGGAATGCAGAAAGCGAGATTCGCGCCTATATTTCGACAGAGTGCAACATTCCCCAATCGTCGATCTACCTGTGCGGCCTGGAACAATTAGAACTCTTTATGCGAACTTTCCCGGACGTCCCGGGAAAGGCGCAGTTGGATCCGGTCGATTCACCACTGACTGTCACCTCTGACGATCTCGCAGAAATAGTCCAGGCCTTAGCGCGCCAAAGCGGAGCCGTCGCAAAATTGCTCGACTATCCTCCGACTGAGCGAGTAAAGTATGACGCGAAAAACGCTCTCAACAATATGAGTGACGAGTACGCGAAAGGTTTGCTTAAACGTTTTCTGAAAGAGACTTCACAAATTCGGACGTTTCTGGCCGCACCAGAAAACATCGACCTGCAGCGCATGTATGAAACGGTCGTAGATGAATTTCAATTCAAAATTATCGCCAAGCGAAAGGACTATCAAACTTTCGACATGGTAATGGAATACCTACTCGATTTGCTTTTTAGCCGAGACCCGATTCTACGCCAGCATGCACACAAACGACTGACGCGCATCATGCTGTTCTACATGTATTGGAACTGCGATATTGGAGAATCGGGCGATGCTGAGACCAACTAAACACTCGCACCCGGATCGTACGATCATCAATGTGGCGCTCTTGCTGCTATCGCGCCTCAAAGCGCGCCGAGTGGACGACTACGACACCTTGCGCAAGTATGTACGCAAATCCGTGATCGGCGGTGATATTCTATTTCTGCCTGCGCTGAACTTCCTCTATTTAATGGGTTTGATCGATTACCGCGCCAAGACTGACGCTGTGGAATACGTGGGGCAAAATGAACCTGTCTAGATTCTATTCAAACAAGCCCGCGCTATTCCAGCCCATAGATTTAGTCGCGGGGCTAAACGTCATCATGGCTGAAATCCGCCTTCCGGAAAATCGAGACAAAGACACCCACAACCTCGGCAAAACTACGCTGGGGCGCTTGCTCGACTTCGGCCTCCTTGCGGGCCGCGATGCAAAATTCTTTCTTTTCAAACACGCGGATCTCTTCAAGGATCTTGTCTTCTTCCTAGAAATAGATCTAGCAGATCAGTCTTATGTCACGGTGAGACGAAGTGTCTCCGAGGCCTCAAAGATCAGTTTCAAGAAGCATCCAACTCGCCACGCGGATCTATCAAAGCTTGCACTCCACGACTGGGATCACCAAGACGTCCCGTTTGAGCGAGCTCGGGATTTGCTGGACGGCTTGCTTGACTGGCGCGCCCTTAAGCCATGGTCTTTTCGCAAAGGTCTAGGGTACCTCTTACGTTCGCAAGACGACTTTCGCGAGGTTTTTCAGCTGCGCAAGTTCGCCAATGCCCACGCTGACTGGAAGCCGTTCCTTGCGCATATCCTCGGGTTCAACGCAGGGATCGTCACTGAACATTACGCAAAAGAGGACGAACTGGCGAAGAAGCAGCTCACCGTTCAAACCATCAAGAATGAGCTGGGCGGATCGATCGAAGACATCAGCAAGATCGAAGGCTTGCTGCTGCTCAAGCAGAAAGAAGCGGAAAAGAAGCAAGCATTACTCGACGCTTTCGACTTCCGGACTCAGGACAAGGATCGGACCAAACAACTGGTTGATGAGATCGATGAGCGCATCGCGACGCTGAACGCTGAACGTTACTCACTGAATATAAACAGGAAAAAGATCCTCGCCTCCCTGGAAGAGGACCAGATTCTGTTCAATCCGGATGACGCCGAACGCTTGTTCGCGGAAGCCGGGGTCATGTTCAAAGATCAGATCAAGAAGGATTTTCAGCAACTGATCGCATTTAATCGAGCCATTACCGATGAACGCCGTGGCTATCTCCAGGAAGAGCGAAGCGAAGTAGATCTGGAATTAAAACGCGTCAATGCCGAGCTCAATGTATTGGGGAAAAAGCGCTCCGAGACGCTCTCGTTCCTGAGCGGCACGGATGTTTTCACCAAGTACAAAGCTGTTTCCGACGAGATGGTCATACTCAGAGCCGACATCACGTCCTTGGAGCGGCAGCGCGGCTTTCTCCATCGCCTACAAGAATTGCGCACTCAGATTCGTACGTTAACCGAAGAGCGTAGCCATCTGCAGAATCAGATTGAGTTCGATGTAGAACAACAGAATTCAGATCAGAGCAGCCTATTTTCCACCATCCGGCTGTTTTTCAGTGAGATCGTTGAGGAAGTCATCAATCGAAAAGCCCTGCTGAGCGTGTCGCCAAATCAGCTCGGCCATCTCGACTTCAAAGCCGAAATTCTTGATGAAGGCGGGAACGCCACCAGTGCCGACTTAGGACACACCTATCGCAAGCTGCTCTGCATTGCCTTCGACTTAGCCTTGCTGCGCGTACATTTGGATCAAACGTTTCCTCGTTTCGTCTATCACGATGGCGTGTTTGAATCGCTGGATGACCGCAAGAAGGAAAACCTGCTGAGCGTGGTTCGCCGATACGCGTCGTATGGATTGCAGCCCATCATCACGCTAATCGATTCGGACCTACCCGTTCGCGCAGAGACCGATATACCGGTTTTCGATGAGAGCGAAATTGCACTCTCATTGCACGATGAAAATGAACAAGGGCGCCTGTTCAAGATGCAAACTTGGTAGATGCCGAGCAATACGATATAGATTTGGGCGGCACGCCCATACGAACCCATTCACGCCCTGGAATAATCACAAACCACGCGCAGGATGACGGTGAGCAACGCGAACCGCATCAATCGCGGAAATGTAGTTCAGATAATCACGACAGATGCGGTTCGCTCCGCTCACCGGCATCCTACGCGGTTAACGCACCTTACGCGGGTTTGCAAATTCATTCAAAACTGGCAGTGCACCTGCGTTAATTCCAGCCGAGATTTCCGAAGCAATTTTCTCTAAATATTCATCATCAGCTTCCGCACTAATTGTCCACCACCGATCCCTGTTCTTTTCGTCCTTAAGTCTCACAACAAACTCAAGATACTCAATACCACGCTCCGGATTGCTAACGCAGGGTCGGGGGCTAACAGTTGGAAAGCTACCACTGTGCGACCATGCGAATTCTAAAGCCACTTTATTTTGTGTCGCGTGTTTAACCAATACAAGAAACCAAGAGATCGATCCACTTCTCTGAACGATAGCCAAGTCGCGACTTGGTATTAATGAAGCATCCCGAACATTGTAAACGTCGAAATCCTCAAAATTCCGATGAATTAGTTTGAAAATCTTTGTTGTTGTCGATGGGCGCTTCATAGGGGCAACACAAAAAATGCGCGTATATAGTTAACAAGGTTTAGAGCGCCATTTACCACCTCTACGTTCGAGGCGGTCGGCCCGAGCGCCCTTAACAATGCTGCCTGTTGCGCAGCAGTCGGTGCCTGCCACGTAAACAGTACCACCCTATACTCGGCGGAAACTACTTGGCCAACGGCAGTTTGCATCTGAGCAACGAGGCGCGCCATTCCACTGCTGCCAAACGCTGGGAAAGGATAGGAAATCCAAAGCCGCTTTTTGCGCGCTGTGCGGTGCAGTGTACGCTGCGGCCTCATGCCGTCAAGCGTCCCGCAGGCCTGCCGCGCGTCCCTCCGGGCGCAGTCTTGAGGTTATCTGGTGCTCGCGCGGCTCTTCGCCCCCGCGCCAGACCTACCTGCGGATGTCTTCCCGGCGCTCGCGCCATTTGGTGAACACGGTGGTGAACACGGGACAGTCGAAAAAATCGGAGTCAAGAAAGGGCCGGAGCGCAGAGC
>CAZLSB010000291.1:0-5119 GCA_964561825.1 uncultured Xanthomonas sp. | reverse complement strand
TCAAAAGAATCATCACGTTATGGGTGATAGGAAGCGGTCAACTGAGGTTTCTAGGATGATGGCTTGTTTGGCCAAATTGCCAAAATCGTAGCCGCGCTGCCGTTTTTTACCGCAGCGCGCGAGTCGCGCTCGACCTGCGCGGCGCTCGGCAGATTGCTGGCGATTGAGGCGGTGCCCAGCAAAGCGCCCAACAGCAGGAAAACAACGAGGATGATACGAAACATGGGAAAACCCCAAAGGTGAATTGATCAACACGCCGCCCGGCGCATCGTGCACCTCAAGAATCAGCGCGACTGTGCCAACAGGCTTACAGTTGCGCTCAACAGGACATCGCAAGGCCTAGCCAACGCGGCCACGTGTTGGGCCGCGCTACTTGAGCGGCCGGCCAGTCTCGCCCGCAGCCACCGCTTCGATAGCGGCACGCAGCAGACGTAGCGGAACGCGCGTGCGGTAGTCTGGATTCACATAGGCGAACTGGATCACGCCAGCGGCATCAATAACAAACACGCTCGGGACGGGCAGCGCGTGGTGGGATTGCCCGCTCGCCTGTTCCAGATCAATGCCGAAGCCATGGTACTTCTCCACGGTGGCGTCATCGACGCGAAAGGCGATGCCGAAGGCCTGCAGCGCCAGCGCACGGCTGTCCGAGGCCAGGGTGAAGTCGATGTCGCCCGGTTCCAGCGTTTTGCGCAGCGCATCGGCCCGGTCTGGGCTGATTGCCAGCAACTGGAACCCATGCTCCGCCAGATCGGGCCCGAGCTTGCGCAACTCACTCAACTGGAGATTGCAATAGGGGCACCAGCCGCCGCGGTAGAACACCAGCACGGTCGGCTTGCCACCGAGTAGAGCGGCCAGCGTGGTCGGCGTTCCGGCAAGCGCCGTCAGCTGCACCGCTGGCACCGCCGTCCCGACCAGGATCGGGCGCACCGCCTGGGCCGATTCGGCAATCTGCGCCTGGGCTGTCGGCATCCATGCGCTCGCGCACAGCAGTAGGGTCGCAATAAATCGGGTCATGATCGACTCCAGTGTCGGGTACTAGAGGAAGACCGTGCCGCGGGCGAAACGCTTTCGCCAGCCGCACGGCCGCAACTATTCAGCCGCCACCTGTAATCGCCCTCATTTACCGACTGGCACATATTGATAGCTGGCGCCCCAGCCCAGCGGGATATCAAAGGTCCAAAAGGCGAGTAAAAACGCGCTCCAGGCGATCAATAGGGTGACCGTGTACGGCAACATCAACGCAATCAGTGTGCCGATGCCACTGCCTTTTACGTAGCGCTGGCAAAACACCACGATTAATGGGAAATACGGCATCAAGGGCGTGATGATATTGCTGGAGGAATCACCCACCCGATACGCGGCCTGGGTCAGATCGGGTGAAACGCCCAGTTCCATCAACATGGGCACCATGATCGCGCCAATCAAGGCCCACTTTGCCGATGCCGACCCGATCAAGAGATTGACGCAAGCGGTCAGCAAAATGATGCCGACCAAAGTGAACTGCATCGGCATGCCTAGGGACTTCAGCGCGTTGGCGCCCTCAATCGCCATAAGTGCACCGAGATTGCTTTGGCCAAAAGCGTAAATAAATTGCGCACAGAAAAACGCCATGACGATGTAATAACCCATACCACTCATCGACTTGGACATACCTTGAACAATGTCGCGATGCGTTTTGGCGGTGCCTGCGGCATAGCCATAAACGATGCCGGGGATCAGAAAGAACACAAAGATCAGCGGCACAATGGATTGCATCAAGGGCGCGCCTGCGACCATCAGCGAACTGCCGCCTGCCGGGACAGCGGCCGCTGGCGCGCGCCAGGGAGAGCTTTCCGGCCACACGCTCAACACAAACAAGGCCGAGGTGGCGATCGTCGCCAGCAGCGCGAGCAGCAAGCCGCGTTTCTCGGCTGCGGTTAGCACGTCCATCACCGGCATTTGCGCGGGATCACCGTCAACCACCACCGAACGCAATCGCGGCTCAATGACTCGATCGGTCAAGAACCAACCCACCAGAATGATCAGGCCAGTCGAAGCGGTGGTGAAAAAGTAGTTGTTCAGTGGGCTAATGACGACACTAGGATCAGTCAAATGGGCCGCGGCTTGGGTGAGGCCAGACAACAGCGGATCCAAGCTGGATGGCAGGAAGGTGGCGGAAAAACCACCCGAAACACCCGCAAAGGCGGCAGCGATACCTGCTAATGGGTGGCGGCCAGCGGCATAAAAGATCACTGCGCCCAGTGGGATGACCAGCACATAACCCGCGTCCACTGCGATATGACTGAAAATGCCAACGGCAATCAACGCCGGTGTGAGCAGCGCTTTGGGCGTGACGCTGAGCGCGGCACGCAGACTGGCGCCAATAAATCCGGTGTGCTCTGCAACGCCTAGCCCCAACATCGCCACCAGCACCACGCCGAGTGGCGGGAAATTCACGAAGGTCTGCACCATCTGCGCCATAAAGCCGGTAATGGAACTGCCAGCGAGCAGATTACGAATCTCAATGGCACTGCCACTACGCGGGTCGATTGCGCTGAAGCTGACGCCAGAAAGTGCCCACGAGATCACCCAGACAGCAAACATCAAGATCAGGAACAGCAGCGCTGGATCTGGCAGCTTGTTTCCAAGGCGCTCGACCACGTCGAGCGCACGGGTAATAAAACCACGCGGGGCAGCAATCTCGGGGGCGGCAGCTGTCATCGAGTAAGGTTAAGTGGCCAGGAATGACCGGATGCTAACCCAACGAGGCACAAAATTGACGCGAAAGCGTTATGCGAAAGCGGGTGATTGGCGTTTCGTTTTGACCGCTGCGGCCTACTTCACGGCAGAGTACCAAGCAACAGTGCGATGCCCAATACCGACATGCCAATTCCGGCTACGCGGCTTATTGCCAAACTGGGCAATTGACCCAACTGCGATAAACCCGCGCCAGTTAGCAAACCTGTGGCATGCAAGGCGGCAGTTGCCAGGATAAACCCAGCGCCATAGCTCAACCCTGATCCAGATACCGGCATCTGAGGGCTGTGTGCGTAACCGTGTAACAAGGCAAACAAACCAACCAACGGCAAGGCCAGCGCAATCGATAGTGTTTTGCCACGCGCCAGCAGCAGACCCATCGCCACCACCGATAGCGCAATCGCGGATTCCACCCATGGCAGCCCTGTAACGAAGCTCGCGGCAAATGCACTGCCAGCCATGATCAAAACGAAAGCGAGTGGTAACTGCCAACGCGCTTTCCCCGCCAGCAACCACGCCAACATGCCCACGCCGAGCATCACCGCGACGTGATCCAGCCCGCTCAAGGGATGAACCACACCGTGGTAGAAATCTGCATGCAAACCAGTTTCGGAATGCGCGCTGGCGTAGGAACTAAATGCCAACATTAAAACAGCCGCAAATGGAGCTGCAATGCGCTCGCTATGGGATATGGACATGGGCTTGTTCCTGAATGGAGAGCTTAAACCGCAGATGCAAATCGCGGGACCGATCAGCATCTTCCCTGGTGTGCCAGCGTAGCCATGCCCTCCACATGCCCACGCTGTTTGCTGCTTAAAACACGCTCTCGCTCTTACTAACGAAAGAAAGGCGGACGCTGAGCGTCCGCCTTAGCCGGTACTACTGCGGTGAGCCGGTCGGCGCTGCGGTACCCCGTTGCTGGTCATACGTACGGTTGTTCTTCCACGGCAAGGTGGGCGAGGTGATGCCGCGTGGACCTTCAACCTTGTCGTTGACAAACCAAGGCTTGCCGTCCGCATCCAAGAAGAACGCGCGTTGCTCAGCTTCATTCAGCGGCCGCGAGCCCAGCCGACCCAGCACCGCAATTTGACCGCCGGTCTCATCCACGGCCCGATCACGTTCGAGCGCCCTGGACAGCGACAAAGCGGCTTTACCGGTTGGATAACTCGCAATGAGTTTCGGCTTTGGATCCGGGCTGTAACCATAGAACTTCGGTTGAATGTCCGGTCCGGTCAATTGCAACACATGCAAGCCATTGCGACCATCGGCCACGTATGCGAACAGTGAGGCATTGGTCGACGCAACGGTGACATCGCGCGCATCAGATATTGCGCCGCCACCGTCAAAACGCTGATACAAAAACGGCTTGATCGGTTTGGTGACATCCACGATCACCAAACCTTCGCTGCCCGCTGCCACGTACGCGTAGGTGCGCGCGACGTGCAGTTTGTGGGCGTCTTTGATTGGCACAAACGCATCAGCAACGACATAAGCCTGATCCGGGTGGGTGATATCAAGCACCTCCAAACCGCGTCCCGTGGTGACAAACAAGTAGCGGAACTGCTGTTGACTGGCCCGCACATCCGGCAGATCGACCGTTCGCACGTATTTCGGCTGCATTGGGTCGTTCATGTTGATCACTACGATGCCCTTGGGCGTGGCAACGTAGAACCAATAACCTGCAATCGTCAGATGACGCGCGCCCGTCAACACGCCACCCTCGTTCCAAGTCAATGCTCGCGTCAGGAAATTGTCGCGTGGTTCGCCATCGTGCAAGGTGTCGATATCCACCAGGATGAGGCCTTCTTCCGCGTCGGACACAAATGCGTAGTGATAGATCGGATGGGTGGGCTGCTCCAAATTCACCTTGCGCATCAAGTCGCCCTCATTGCGCGAAGGTTGAACGGGCTGTGTGGTTGCCAAAACCACGCAGGTCGCGTTCTTGGTGTCGATGTGGGTGTCGTGACCCAGCGGGGAGAACGGCGCGGTGATGATGCGTTGGCTGACACCCTTGTTAGCGATGCTGGCGGCGTCATAAACCCGGAAGCCCTTCGAGCCCTCGGCCACAAAGACGTATTCGCCGCGCAGTTGGATGCAATTGGCGGCACCGGCTGAATGCTCATAGCCTTCTTCCAGCTTGCGGCCACTATCTTCATGCTTTTTGTACCAATCGGGGTAGGCGTAACGGTGCAGATAGCTGCCCACCACCGCTTGCGGCTCATCCCACTCGGTGACGCGCACTGCACTGATTTCACCTTCACCGCCGACCCAGGCATTGAAGCCCAAGAAATCCATGAACCGAGTGCCCTGCCCCAGCAGCTGCGCCATGATCGCGTTGTTGTCCCCGTCCTGCGACAAATGGCAATCGGTGCAGGTTTTGGTC
>CAZLSB010000290.1:0-5127 GCA_964561825.1 uncultured Xanthomonas sp. | reverse complement strand
AGGCCGGCTCCGAGGTCTCCGGCCTGATGGGCCAGATGCCCTCGCGCCTGGGCTACCAGCCGACCATGGGCACCGAGCTGTCGGCACTGCAAGAGCGCATCGCCAACACCGACAGCGGCGCCATCACCTCGATCCAGGCGGTCTACGTGCCGGCCGACGACTTCACTGACCCGGCGGCGGTGCACACCTTTTCGCACCTGTCGGCGTCAATCGTGCTGTCGCGCAAGCGCGCTGGCGAAGGCCTGTTCCCGGCCATCGACCCGCTGCAGTCAAATTCCAAGATGGCCACGCCGGGCATCGTCGGTGCGCGCCACTACGCGCTGGCGCAGGAGATCCGCCGCACGCTGGCGCAATATGCCGATCTGAAGGACATCATCGCCATGCTCGGCCTGGAACAACTGGCGCCGAGCGATCGGGATATCGTCGCCAGGGCGCGCCGGCTTGAGCGCTTCCTAACGCAGCCCTTTTTCACCACTGAGCAGTTCACCGGCCTACCCGGCAAGTTGGTCAGGCTAGCCGACACGCTGGATGGCTGCGAACGCATCTTGCGCGACGAATTCAAGGATTGGCCAGAGAGCGCGCTGTACATGATCGGTGCGATTTCCGAGGCGAAAAGAAGCGCGAAAGGCGAAGCTAAATCCCCCGCCGCGACTACACCGCCTGGGGTGGCCCATGCGCCTTGAAGTGGTGCTGCCGTTCCGGGTTTACATCGACGAGAGCAAGGTGTCGCGCATCGTTGTAGAAACGTGCGAGGGCTCCTTCGGCCTGCTGCCGCATCGCCGCGACTGCGTCGCCGCCCTGGTCCCAGGCATCCTGAGCTATGCAAGCGCAGCCGACGGCGAAGTCTTCGTCGCGGTCGACGAAGGCGTGCTGACCAAGATTGGCGATCAGGTGCGGGTCGCCGTGCGGCGTGCCTCGCGCGGCACCGATCTGGCGCAACTGCGCGCAGCCGTACAACTCGATTACCTGCAGCTGGACGCGCTGCAGCAGGCCGCACGCGCGGCCACCAGCAAGTTGGAAAGCGGCTTCGTCGGCCGTTTCGCGAGGTTCCACAATGAATGAACCGACGACCGACAACAAACGCGCCGAGCAGATCGGCAACAAGGCGGCGCGCAAGCTGCGCGCACGCGCCGATGACGCGCCGGGCGTGTGGTCGGGTCTAGGCATGATGGGCCTGATCGGTTGGTCGATTGTGGTGCCGACACTGCTAGGCGCGGCGCTGGGGATCTGGCTGGATACCAAGCACCCCGGCGCGCACCCATGGTCGCTGGCGCTATTGATGGCCGGGCTGGTGTTGGGCTGTCTGAATGCGTGGCGCTGGGTCGCCCAGCAGGACCGTGCAATGCACGCAGCAACTAAGCAAAAGAAAAACAATGAATGAACTGCTGACACTGACGCTCGCCGCCGCCGCTGGTGTCGTGCTTGGCCTGTTCTTCTTTGGCGGCTTGTGGTGGAGCTTGCGCCGGGCGCTGGCGTCGCCCAGGCCAGCGTTGTGGATCGTCAGCAGCTTTCTGCTGCGTATGGGCGGCGTTGCGGGCGGCTTCGTGCTGGTCGCCGCCGGTGATTGGCGGCGGCTCGGCTTGTGCCTGCTCGGATTCTGGGCGGCCCGCTGGTTCGTCGTGCGTGCGACGGCCGCCCAATCCAGCTGCACGACCAGGATGAGCGCTCATGCGCCTCAGCCCTGATCAGTTGATCTTCTGGCAGTTCGGGCCGTTCACGCTCAACGCGACCATCGTCTATACCTGGGCGCTGATGGCGGTGCTGGTGATTGGTTCGATGCTGGTGACGCGCAAGCTGTCCAGCGAGCACCAGCGCTCGCGCTGGCAGAACCTGTTGGAAATCGTCGTCACCGGCATCGTCGAGCAGATCCGCGAGGCCGGCCTGGCGCGGCCGGAACGCTACCTGGCCTTCCTCGGCACACTGTTCCTGTTCGTCGCCGCCGCTGCTCTGGCGACCGTGGTGCCCGGCTTTGAGCCGCCAACCGGATCGCTGTCAACCACCGTCGCACTCGCGTTTTGCGTGTTTGTCGCGGTGCCGCTGTTCGGCATCCGCGAGCAGGGTCTGGCCGGCTATCTGAAGTCCTATCTCGAACCCACGTTCATCATGCTGCCCTTCAACATCATCAGCGAAGTCTCGCGCACCTTGGCTCTGGCGGTGCGTCTATTCGGCAACATGATGAGCGGCGCGATGATCGTTGCCATCTTGCTGATCATCACGCCCTTCCTGTTTCCGGTGCTGATGACGCTGCTCGGCCTGCTGACCGGCATGGTGCAGGCTTACATCTTCAGCATTCTGGCGGCGGTCTACCTCGCCGCCGCCACGCGGCCGGCACCATCGCCCGACGAGCCCACCGCGACCGCCCCCTGAACACCACAAGGACCCCCTCATGGACAGCTTGACCACCATCGCGGTATTTTCGATCGTCATTGCCGGCATCACCACCGGCTTCGGCACCATGGGCCCGGCGCTGGCCGAGGGCCGTGCGGTGGCCGCGGCAATGGTGGCGTTGGCGCAGCAACCGGATGCCTCGGCGACCATCACGCGCACGTTGTTCGTCGGGCTGGCGATGATCGAGTCAACCGCAATCTACTGCTTTGTGGTGTCGATGATCCTGATCTTTGCCAACCCCTTCTGGAACGCGGCGCTGACGCAAGCGACGGGCAAATAAGCCATGTTGATCGACTGGTTCACCGTCGGCGCGCAGGTGCTCAATTTTGTGCTGCTGGTCTGGTTGATGAAACACTTTCTCTACCAGCCGGTGCTCAATGCGATCGCCGCGCGCGAGCAGCGCATCGCCGACCAGATCGCCGATGCCGCCGCGAAGGAGGCGCAGGCGACGACCGAACGCAAGACTTTCGAGGACAAGAACAGCGCTTTCGACCTGCAGCGTGCAGGGTTGCTGGAAAAGGCGACCGCAGACGCCAATGCCGAAGGCGCGCATATTGCCGGCGAGGCGCAAAAGGCGGCAGCTGCGGCTGCCGTGCAGCGCCAGCAAGCGCTGGCCACGCAGGCCGCGCAGCTGCAGCAATTGATCGCCGGCCGCGCCGTGCACGAGGTGTTCGCCGTGGCGCGCAAGACCCTGGCCGATCTGGCCGACGTGAGCCTGGAACAATGCATGGTCGAAGTCTTTATCCGGCGCCTTGGTGAACTGCCCGACCCGGCCAGGAAGCAACTGGGGACGGCCTTGAAGCAAGGCGCCGATCCTGCCCTGGTGCGCAGCCACTTCGAGCTGCCCGCCGATCAGCAGGCGGCGATCGGCAACGCCATCAATACGAACTTCTCCACCGAGGTAGTTCTGCGCTTCGAGACCGCGGCCGATGCTGTTTGCGGCATTGAGTTGAGTGTCGGCGGGCAGAAGCTGGCCTGGACCATCGACGAGTACCTGCGTGATCTGGAACAGGCGGTGGCCGCGCTGCTGGTGCCGGCGGAGAAGCCGTCCGCCGCTTCCAGAAAGCTCGATGCGCCCCAGGCCGATCAGGTCTGCGCATGAGTTCCGCGCCCAACCCCGTGCCGGCCGCTCAGGGCGATGAGCTCGCCGCTGCTGCACTCGACCGCAGTTTCGCCGCGCTGACGCAAGCGCGCGACGCCTTCGCGCCAGCGCTGTTGCCACGCGAAGTGGGCACTATCACCAAGGTGGCCACCGGCATTGCCCATGTCAGTGGCCTGCCGGGTGCCGGCTTCGAGGAATTGCTGATGTTCCCGGGTGGCATCGCCGGCATCGCCTTCAACGTCGATGAACACGAGCTCGGCGTGGTCTTGTTGGGCGAGTACTGGCATCTGCAGGCTGGCGCCGAAGTGCGCCGCACCGGTCGCGTGATGGACGTGGCCGTCGGACCAGGCCTGCTCGGGCGGGTTATCGACGCGCTCGGCAAGCCGCTGGATGGTCGCGGCGCGGTCGAGGCAACGGAGCGCTTGCCGATCGAACGGCCGGCCGCCGCCATCATGGACCGGGCGCCGGTCGAGGTGCCACTGCAGACTGGCTTGAAGGTCATCGACGCGCTGATTCCGATCGGCCGCGGCCAGCGCGAACTGATCCTCGGCGACCGCCAGACCGGCAAGACCGCGATCGCGCTCGACACCATCCTCAACCAGCGCGGGCAGGACGTGATCTGCGTCTATTGCGCCATCGGCCAGCGCGCCTCGGCGGTGGCCAAGGCGGTGGCCACGCTGCGCGACCAGGGCGCGATGGACTACACCGTGGTGGTCGTGGCCGAAGGCAACCAGCCGCCTGGCCTGGCCTACATCACGCCCTACGCGGCTACCAGCATCGCCGAATACTTCATGGAGGCCGGCCGCGACGTGCTGATCGTCTACGACGATTTGACCCAGCACGCGCGCGCCTACCGTGAACTGTCGCTGCTGCTGCGCCGGCCGCCGGGGCGCGAGGCCTTCCCCGGCGACATCTTCTACATCCATTCACGACTGCTCGAGCGCTCGACGCATCTTCGCCCCGAACGTGGCGGCGGCTCGCTCACCGCGCTGCCGATCATCGAGACCGAGGCCGAGGACATCTCGGCCTACATACCGACCAATCTGATCTCGATCACCGACGGGCAGATCTACCTGTCACCCTCCCTGTTCGAGCTCGGCGTGCTGCCGGCGGTGGACGTGAGCATGTCGGTATCGCGGGTCGGCGGCAAGGCCCAGCGCGGCCCCTTTCGCGCCGTGGCTGGCGATCTGAAGCTGGCCTATGCGCAGTTCGAGGAACTGGAAGCCTTCTCGCGCTTCGGCGCGCGGCTCGACGACGCCACGCGCCAGACCATCGCGCACGGCCAGCGCATTCGCGCCTGCCTGAAGCAAGCACAGTTCGACCCGGTAGCGGTGCCGGCGCAAATCGCCATCCTGGTGGCGCTGACTGCCGGCCTGTTCGACGCCGTGCCGCTGCCGCGCATGATCGAAGCGCAAGCGGCGGTTCGAGACGCCGCGGCCAGGCTCGCCAAGCCGCTGCGCGAACGCGTGCTCGGAGAGCACAAGCTCAACGACAAGGATCGCACGGCCGTCATCGAACTCGCGGCTGCAGCGTTGCACCTAGAAACCTCAGTTGACCGCTTCCCATCACCCATAACGCGATGATTGTTTTGACTTTTCAGCACTTTGATCAGTTCACCTGTAGTGTGAGTACACTAC
>CAZLSB010000289.1:0-5130 GCA_964561825.1 uncultured Xanthomonas sp. | reverse complement strand
CGCGCTCCCACTAGTTGGGATTGCGCCCGCCGTACGCGCTCACCTCTTGAATCCGCTGTCTGCGGCATCATGCTGTGTCTAACTTTGCTGTCGAGTTGCCTGATGATTGCGTCTACCCCGATTGCCCTGGCCGAGAGCCAGTTTTTGTCTACTGGTTTGGATCTGTCAGTTGTTGAACGCGCGCTCGGTGCTTTGTTGGGGCCCGGCGTCGATAGCGCGGACTTGTACTTTCAGCACACCCGCCACGAAGGCTGGGGGCTGGACGACGGCATTGTTAAAGAGGGCTCGCATAATATTGAGCAGGGTGTGGGCGTACGTGCGGTGTCTGGCGAGAAAGTCGGCTTTGCCTATTCCGATGCCATTGATGCGCCGGCTCTGCTGGAGGCAGCGGGCAGCGCGCGGGCGATCGCGCGCAGCGGCAATAGCGGTGTATTGGCGCCTTTGTTGCGGCGTGATTCGGCGTCTTTGTATCCGGCGATCGACCCGATTGATTCAGCCAACGCGGAAACCAAGGTCGCGTTGTTAAAGGAAATCGATGCCTACGCGCGCAGTCTGGATTCGCGTGTGCATCAGGTGATGGTGAGCCTGTCGGGCGAGGTCGATACCATCCTGATTGCGCAAAGCGACGGCACCTTGTCCGCCGATGTGCGCCCGCTAATGCAGTTCCGGGTGCAAGTGATCGTCGAAAGCAATGGCCGGCGCGAGGCCGGTTTCTCGGGCGGCGGTGGCCGGCGCGGCTTCGACGAATACCTGGTCGGCGATGCGGCGCGTGCGTTGGCGCGCGAGGCGGTGCGCCAAGCCTTGGTCAATCTGGAGTCCATTCCGGCACCCGCCGGCAGCATGACGGTGGTGTTGGGCGCCGGCTGGCCGGGAATCTTGCTGCACGAGGCGATCGGCCACGGTTTAGAGGGCGATTTTAATCGCAAAGGGACCAGCGCTTTTTCTGGCCGGATCGGCCAGCGCGTCGCCAATCCACTGGTCACCGTGGTCGACGATGGCACTCTGCCCGGCCGCCGTGGCTCGCTGAGCATGGACGATGAAGGCACCACTAGCCAATGCACCACCTTGATCGAAGACGGTGTGCTGAAGGGTTATTTGATGGACAAACTCAATGCGCGCCTGATGGGCACGGTCAGCACCGGCAATGGTCGGCGCGAGTCTTTTGCGCATTTGCCAATGCCCCGTATGACCAATACCTACATGCGCCCCGGCCCGCACGAGCGCGAAGAGATCATCCGCTCCGTGAAGCGCGGTTTGTACGCCGCCAACTTCGGCGGTGGGCAAGTGGATATCACCAGTGGCAAGTTCGTATTTTCGGCGTCTGAGGCCTACTTGATCGAAGACGGCCGCATCACCACGCCGGTCAAAGGCGCCACTTTGATCGGCAACGGCCCCGATGTGCTGACCCGCGTATCGATGGTCGGCAACGATCTACAGTTAGACAACGGCGTCGGCGTATGCGGCAAAGAGGGCCAGAGCGTGCCAGTCGGCGTGGGTCAGCCGACCCTACGCGTGGATTCTTTGACGGTCGGCGGTACGCAGTAACTGGTGTTCAGCTTGACGCCCCGCAGCGCCTGCCGCGGGGCGGTTACTTACTCAGACCTTCAACACCTGTTTGCCGAAGTTGCGGCCGGCGAGCAAATGGCGCAAGGTCGCTGGGAAGTTGCCCAAGCCTTCCATCACGTCGACTTTGCCCTTCAGTTGGCCTTTCGCGACCAATGGCGCCATCGCCGCGATGGCTTCATCGCCACGGTGCAGATAGTCGATCACCACAAAGCCCTCCATGCGCGCGCGTGCCGAGATCAGCGATAGATAGTTGGCCGGGCCTTTGGCGCCGTCGGTGGCGTTGTATTGCGAGATTCCGCCACACAATACGACGCGGGCGCGCAGTTTCAGGCGTTTGAGCACTGAATCGAGAATGTCGCCGCCGACATTATCGAAATACACGTCAATGCCATCCGGGCAGGTCTCAAACAGGGCTTTGCCAAGCTTTTCATTCTTGTAGTCGATAACGGCATCGGCACCGAGTTCATCGCGCACATAGGCGCACTTGTCTGGGCCACCGGCGATGCCTACCACTCTGCAACCCCAGGCTTTGGCGAGTTGCACCACCGTGGAGCCCACCGCGCCAGCGGCGGCAGAGACCACCACGGTTTCGCCGGGTTTGGGCAGGCCAATTTCCTTCAAGCCGAAATACGCGGTGAATCCGGTCGCCCCAAACACATGCAGCGCCCAGGTCGGATCGGGTAAAGCGCGCGCGTCGAAGGGCCGAAAGCCTTTGCCGTCGGTGATCAGCTCTTCCGTCACGCCGGTCATGCCGCCAACCCAAGCACCCAGCGGCAGACGGGTAGATTTGGATTCGATCACCTCACCGATACCGCCCGCACGCATGACCTCCTGCAAACCGACCGGCGGCCAATAGGATTTCTGCTCAGTCATCCAGATGCGCATGGCCGGATCGACCGACAGATAACGCACCGCAACCCGCGCCTCACCATCCAGCAAATCGCGCGTGGCGAGGGGTCGCAGTTCGAAATCAGAATCCTTAGGCTCACCTTCCGGGCGAGCAATGAGGTGCAGAGCGTTGGGCATAAATTGGGCCTTGTTTGGTGAAGGGGCTCCGCAAGATGGGGACACGCGGGGCACAAAACAACGGCGCAGGAGTTTAACCTAGTAGCAGACTCACCCAATAGATGAACTGATCAAAGTGCTGAAAAGTCAAAAGAATCATGGCGTTATGGGTGACGGGAAGCGGTCAACTGAGGTTTCTAGGTGTAAGGCAGCGAGACAGCCAGACCGGCGCCGGCGTGGCTTTGCGCTCTCTCGGTGCAAGAGCATGAACACAACTCGGCGCTCCAGAGGCTATCCGGATCGCCGACTTGCGCTGTGGCTTTGCGCTCTTCCGGTGGAAGAGCATGCCGACTACCAATCAGGGCCGCCCAAAGCACCATCCAGGATGAGTCAGTCCTTCAACTTAACGGCATTGGGCGTTGCCTTGGGCTGCCACAGGGTGCGTCGTTAGCGCTCTTGCAAAGCCCGGCAGGCTGCTAGACCGGCAAACTTGAGCTGCACCCTTGTTTCAAAAAGCGAACTTACTCCGGGTGCAAACGGCGACTGGCCAGCAGCATGCCGTCCGCGTCGGCGTACAGCCAATTGTCCGGCGCAATCCTTACGCCCGCGAACTCCACCACGCGCCCGGCTTGGCCGCTGTGCAAGCCCTTTTCGCTTTTCCGCGGGTGAGCGGCTAAAGCCTTGATGCCAATGGGCTGTTCGGCCAATTCCACAACATCGCGCACGCAGCCGTAAACGACGATACCTGACCAGCCGTTGCGCCGTCCCAACTCGGCCAGCATGCCGCCAAGCAATGCACAGCGCATCGAACCACCCCCATCGACGACCAAAACGCGCGCCTCGCCAGGCATTTCCAGCGTACTGCGCAGCAAGGCATTGTCTTCAAAGATCTTGAGGGTGACCACACGGCCATGAAAGCCGCTGATCGCGCCAAAATCTCGAAAGATGGGGGCGAGTACCGCAGCATCGGGATGAGCATCGGAAAGATCGGTGGTAGCAAGGGACATCGTCAGGCCTGCGGGTTCGGTGTGCCTAGTGTGGCATTGTCTGCTGATGCCTGAACCAAGCCTAGCGCGGCGCCATCCAAAGTTCTGCCATTCCTACCCGCTCAGGCGCGAATCTGCTATGAATCGCGGCCTGAAACGTCTGCCAACTGGAGTGTTGCAATGACCCGATTTGCCCTAGCCGCTTTGGCTTTGTGCTTGGCCGCCACTAGCCATGCGCAAACCGCCAACCCGAAAGTCACACTGAAAACCAATCAAGGCGATATTGTCATCGAACTGGACGCCGCCAAGGCGCCAAAATCGGTCGACAACTTTACTCAGTACGTGAAGTCGGGTTTTTATGACGGCACGATTTTCCATCGCGTCATCGATAACTTCATGATTCAAGGCGGCGGTTACGGCACCGAACTATCCGCCAAGGGTGGTTTGCGTGCGCCAGTGACCAATGAGGCCGACAACGGTCTTTCCAACGCGCGCGGCACGGTGGCCATGGCCCGTACCGGCGATCCACACTCCGCTACCGCGCAGTTTTTCATCAACGTCAACAACAATGCGGCGCTTGATCATGTCAGCAAGGCCGATGGCCGCACTTGGGGTTATGCGGTGTTTGGCAAAGTGGTGTCGGGCATGGACGTGGTTGACAAGATCAAAGTGCTGCCCACCAATGCCTTTTCGGCCGAGTTTCAGAATCTGCCACGCCCCTATGTGGTAATCGAAAAGGCGACGCTGGACGAAGCCGTGGTAGCCGACAAACCGGGCCAGTGAGTGCACGTGGGCGCGACCTATTTCGCGTCCGATGTGCACCTGACGGCGGTCGAAGACCCTAACTTCGACCGCTTTTGTGCGCTTTGCGAACAAGTAGCGGCGGACGGCCAAGCGCTTTATCTGCTGGGTGATGTGTTTGAGGCTTACATCGGTGACGATGACGACGCGCCGCTGCTGGCTGCGGTCAGCACGGCGCTGCGCCGTTTGAGCGACCGCGGTGTCAGCGTGGCATTTGCCCATGGCAATCGCGATTTCCTGGTCGGCACACATTTCGCGCATCGATCTGGCGCGCGTTTGCTGGCTGAAATCGAATTGATCGATCTGGCTGGCCGAAAGGTCGCACTTTTGCATGGCGATACGCTGTGCACCGACGATGTCGAATATCAAACGGTGCGCCGCCTGCTGCGTGATGCACATTGGCAGCGCCAGTTCCTGTCTCAAGATTTAGCCGCGCGCCGCGCTTTCGCGGCACACGCGCGCGCGCAAAGCGCCGCGCACACCGCGATGGCCGCAGCCACCATCATGGACGTCAATGCGGACGCCGTCGCGGCGCTGTTTGAACAAAGCGCGGCCGAATGGATCATTCACGGCCACACGCATAGACCCGCAGTGCATCGTTTTGATGAACGCCGCCGACGTATCGTCCTGGGCGACTGGCCGCGCTTAGCCTCCTGGATGCGCGTATCGGCAGACGGGGCTGGCGAACTTATTTTTGATGGCCAACGGCTGAGGGTTTAAGCAATACCATTGACCCGCCTGTTTCATGAATTCGCGCGATGATCGCGCAGGA
>CAZLSB010000288.1:0-5134 GCA_964561825.1 uncultured Xanthomonas sp. | reverse complement strand
CTATTCCCACTCGATCGTCGCGGGGGGTTTGCCGCTGATGTCGTACACCACGCGCGACACGCCGCGCACTTCATTGACGATGCGACGCGCGACTAGATCGAGGAAGTCATACGGCAAATGCGCCCAATGCGCAGTCATAAAATCGATGGTTTCCACCGCGCGCAGCGCGATCACCGGCTCGTAGGCGCGCGCATCACCGACCACGCCGACCGAGCGCACCGGCAAATACACCGCAAAAGCCTGACTGATTTTATCGTACAGCCCGGCCGCGCGCAGTTCTTCGATGAAAATATGATCGGCGCGTTGCAGCACATCCACCGCGGCTTCGCTCACCGCGCCAAGCACGCGCACGCCCAAACCAGGGCCGGGGAAGGGGTGTCGAAAGACCATCGCATGCGGCAAGCCGAGCGCCGTTCCTAAGCGCCGCACTTCGTCTTTGAACAATTCACGCAGCGGTTCGACCAGACCCATGCGCATGCGCTCAGGCAGGCCGCCGACATTGTGATGCGATTTGATCACCTGCGATTTGCCGGTTTTTGAGCCGGCCGATTCGATGACATCTGGGTAGATGGTGCCTTGCGCCAGCCAACGTACATTGCCATGACGTTGTGCTTCTTCTTCGAACACTTCGATGAACAATCGTCCGATGACTTTTCGTTTGGCTTCCGGATCGTCGACGCCGGCCAGTGCTGCAAAAAAGCGCTGCCGGGCATCCACGCGAACCACGCGTAAATGCATGTGCTGTGCAAACAGCGCCATGACCTGATCGCCTTC
The DNA here is from genome assembly GCA_964561825.1 of uncultured Xanthomonas sp. Lineage (GTDB taxonomy): Bacteria > Pseudomonadota > Gammaproteobacteria > Xanthomonadales > SZUA-5 > JADKFD01. The sequence continues at coordinate 4,360 of CAZLSB010000288.1, read as the reverse complement.
TTGAAAGCGCAGCAATCCGGTGTCGACAAAAATGCATAACAGCTGCTTACCGATTGCACGATGCAACAAGGCGGCCACCACCGATGAATCGACGCCACCGGATAAACCCAACAACACGGTGTCGCCGCCGACCTTCTCACGCACCCGCATGACGCCGTCGTCGATAATCAGATCGGCGATCCACAAGGTTGCGCATTGGCAGGCGTTGACCAAAAATCGCCGCAAAATCACCTCACCGTTGCGCGTATGGGTCACTTCCGGATGAAACTGCAAGCCGTAATAACGACGCGTTTCATCCGCCATCGCCACGATGGGCACCGAATGGGTTGCGGCGACAATCGTAAAGCCGGGTGGCACTGCGACCACACGATCACCGTGACTCATCCACACATCTAAAGCCGGTTGTTCGTTATCGCCAGACAATCCATCCAGCAGCGCGCAGCTGGCGGTAGGCAATACGGCGGCGTAACCAAACTCGCGTTCCACGCCCGCTTCTACTCGGCCACCCAATTGTGCGGCTAAGGTTTGCATGCCGTAACAGATACCGAGTAGCGGCACGCCAGCGCCGAATACCTGTTGCGCGGCGCGTGGTGAATCGGCATCCAGTACGGTTGCCGGTCCGCCCGACAACACGATGCCGCGCGGCGCAAAACTCGCGATTTCGGCTGGATCGTGATCCCACGCCCAAACTTCGCAATACACGCCGATCTCGCGAATGCGGCGGGCAATGAGCTGCGTGTATTGGGATCCAAAATCGAGGATCAAAATGCGGTCTTGATGGATGTTGACGGTCATGATCGATCCTTAAATCGGGGTCCAAATTGCCGCGTCAAAAAAAAAGCGAGAGGTATGGCAAGGCGCGGGTCTGGGTTGAGAGTAAAGCGGCCTTGTTCGCCACCGCGAAATAGCCATTCCAACTCAATGCCGGCCGGCGATGGCGACATCGCCACGCTACTTACCGCATCGATCGGAAAGCGCGCGAGCAATTTTGGACGCATTGTGGGCGCGAAGCACAGTAGAACTTTGCCGTCGACCAATACCAGTGGTAAGGGATGGCGGCGCCGCCACCAAGTGGCCAGCACACTGCCAATGGCGCAGCCCACCACTAAGGCCAGCGAGCATTGCATGCGCTGCTGCAAAGCCAGTGGCATAGCGGCAATCAGCGCCACACCCAGCACGCATATGCCGACGACCCACCTCCGCTCGGCGCCATGCTCGCGGCTATACAAGCCAATCGCGTTCGCAAGGTATGGCCCAGACTCGATCGCTTGTGGCGTGTCGTCGGCTGGCAACATTAGTCCAGCCGATAGTTCGGCGCCTCTTTGGTGATCTGCACGTCGTGTACATGGCTTTCGCGCACGCCGGCGTTGGTGATGCGCACGAAGCTGGGTTGCGAGCGCATCTCATCGATAGTGGCGCAGCCCACATAGCCCATGCTGGCGCGCACGCCACCCACGAGTTGGTGGACGATATTGCGCAGCGGACCGCGGTACGGCACCCGGCCTTCAATGCCTTCCGGGACCAGTTTGTCGGCGTCGGAATCGTCTTGGAAGTAACGATCCTTGGAACCGCGCTGCATGGCAGCTAGCGAACCCATGCCACGGTAGGATTTGTAGCTGCGCCCTTGGTACAGCTCAACTTCGCCCGGTGCTTCTTCAGTGCCAGCGAATAAACCGCCGAGCATCACGCAGTGCGCGCCGGCGACCAGCGCTTTGGCGACATCACCCGAGTAGCGAATACCGCCGTCGGCAATGATCGCCGCGCCGCTATCGCCAATTGCTTTGGCGACCATCGATACCGCGGTGATTTGCGGCACTCCCACGCCAGCGATAATGCGCGTGGTACAGATGGAGCCGGGGCCCACACCCACTTTGACGCCGTCAGCACCGGCATCGACCAGCGCTTTGGCGGCGTCGCCGGTGGTGATATTGCCGCCGACCACTTGGATCTGCGGATAGTGCGTTTTGACCCAGCGCACCCGATCAATCACGCCCTGCGAATGCCCGTGCGCCGTATCAACGACGATTACATCGACGCCAGCATCTATCAGCGCATCCACGCGCGCCACGGTGTCCCCGCCCACGCCCACTGCGGCGCCGACGCGCAGACGTTCTTGTGCGTCTTTGCAGGCATACGGGTTATCCCGCGCCTTTTGGATGTCCTTGACCGTGATCATGCCGCGCAGTTGGAACTGCTCGTTGACCACCAGTACCTTTTCGATTCGATATTCATGCAGCAGCGCCAACACTTCATCGTCGCTGGCGCCTTCGCGCACGGTGATCAAGCGCGGCTTGGGTGTCATGATGCGACTGACGGGCTCGTCCATGTGCGTTTCGAAGCGCAAATCGCGACTGGTCACGATGCCTACCAGTTCCGCGCCATCAACCACTGGAACGCCGGAAATCTGATGTTTGCGAGTCAATTGCATGACTTCGCGCACGCTGGCGTCGGGACGCACGGTGATCGGATCGCGAATCACGCCCGCCTCGAACTTCTTCACCACGCGGACCTGCTCAACCTGCTGATCAATGCTGAGGTTCTTGTGCACGATACCCAAACCGCCCATTTGCGCCATGGCAATCGCCAAACGCGCTTCGGTGACGGTATCCATCGCCGCCGACACAATCGGGATGTTCAATTTGAGCTGGCGGGAAAAGCGCGTGGTCAGATCAACATCGCGCGGCAGTACATTGGAGTAAGCAGGAACCAAGGAGACGTCATCAAAAGTGAGCGCCTCGGCCACAATACGCATGGGAAATGCCTCAATGTCGCGAGGCGCGCCAGTATACGCGTTGCCGCGGCGGCGCATTCGCGGGCGAATCGAGCTGCGAATTGTTTCTGAACAAGCGCTGTCATCACACTATCTTTTTGATGCAATCTGGCTTAAGGTTCACAGGCTTTATTTGCTCGGCACGGTTCAACGTGACGAGGCGCACGGTGAGTCTTGCGATCTGCCGCTGTTGCTTCTCAGTGTTCTAGTACCACCCGCAGATGAACGCGACGGCATTTCTCCGTTGAAATGCTGAACCTCACTTTGCTTTGGAGTTTTACAAATGTCAGATCGTCAGGTTGGTACCGTCAAGTGGTTCAATGATGCCAAGGGCTTCGGCTTCTTGAGCCGTGCGGATGGTGACGACGTGTTCGTGCACTTCCGCGCCATTCAAGGCTCGGGCTTCAAGTCGCTGCAGGAAGGCCAGAAAGTTAGCTTCCTCGTGACCAAGGGCCCGAAGGGCCTGCAGGCTGACCAAGTGCAGCCGTTGTAAGCTAACTTCGGTCGGCCGCGCGCCGACCGGTGTTTGCCAGTTGAAACGCTCGGGCAGGCTAAGGCCTGCCCGAGTCGTTTTTGTCTATACGATGGCGTCGTCGTTGACCGAGGCGTCGCCACTCATCTGGAGTCCTCCTGATGTTGACGCTGAGTGTGCGTGGTTTACCGCGCAAAATGACCGAGCAAGTCCTCACCGAAATGTTCACTGCCCACGGTCGGGTACGAAATTTGAAGATGTCACGCGATCTGTTTTCTGGCGAATGTCGCGGTTTCGCGGAGCTGGAAATGGAGGGTCACGAGGCCCGCAAGGCGATTGCTGCTCTCAATGGTTCAACCGTGGAAGGCGAAGCCCTGCGCGTTGGCCTAAAGAGTGAGCTCAAGGTACGTCGCCGCTGATTGTTCAATAGGGTCGATCTTGTCATCATTTGCTGCGGCAACTTTCCGGAGATGTTGATGAGATCGCACCTACTGATTGTGCTCACCCTTCTCGTTAGCAGCGCCTGTAGCAACGTTCCTGAAAGCATGCCGCCGTCCGCGCCGCCCGCTTCTCATCTTGGCACTTGGTACTGGATCGCCACGACCTCCGCCGATGGCGCGCAGACCATCACCCAGCCGCAGCGCTATCAAATCGAATTTGCTGAAGACGGTCGTTTTGGCGTGCAGGCGGATTGCAACGGTGGCGGCAGCCAGTATTCCATTAGCGCAGGACAACTGCAGATTGGGCCAATTGGCCTGAGCAAAAGGGCTTGTCCGGACGACAGTCAAGATCGCGTCTTTGTGCGGCAGCTGGCCGCCGTAGAGAAGATGCAGGTCAGCGAGCAATGGCTGCAGCTGGAATTGTCAGGCAATACCGAAGTAATGCATTTTGCCCGCGATCCGCAAGCTAAGGGCCCCCTGAGGAAATAGCTTGGGCTTTTGGCCGGTCGGATTGGGATGCGCTGCGAGGCGCGATGAGCGCGGTGTGGCGCGCCACATAAGCGAGTCGTAACGAAGCAGCGCGCCCAAGCCGGCGAGCGAAAAGTCCAAGTTATTGACCAACAAGCCCTAAGCTGCGCGACTGATTTTCACCAGAACAACCTCGCCGCCACCATCCAA
>CAZLSB010000287.1:0-5135 GCA_964561825.1 uncultured Xanthomonas sp. | reverse complement strand
TCTGCACAGTGCGCGTATGCCCCGCACTAGCCTGTTTGAAGGTCAACAAAGCCGCAGCGCCAACCCGCCCCGCCCCAACCGCCAAATCGGGCCACGGCTCAAGCAAAGCCGGCTGCCACTGCTGCGGCCGCAACACCGGCGCCCATTGCGGCGCCAACAGCGACCAAGGCCAGCGTGCCCGCACCCGCCAAACGCGCGGCGCCGCCTGGCTCAACTGCGCAGCCACCGCCAAGGCCTGCACCTCATTGCCAGCGGCACCATCACTGACAACCACAATGCTTGGAGCCAATTTCAACCTAGCAGCCTGTCGGACTTTCAGGATATGGGTTGTACCAGGGATTTTCCGAAGAAGCGCCATATTGGGCTTTACGGCGGACTGCGGAAAATTCCTTATGCGAGCTAAAGACTAGCGAAGGCGCGTGCAATTTATGAAACATGCGGGCTAGAACCTCAGCAGAGTTGGACGGAACCATGCAAGCAGCATACGACGCGTTGGGTCACTCCACGCCATCCCCTGATCGAAGTGCGCGGACCGTCTACCCGCCATCACGCACGCTACAAAAGAGCGCACTATGCTCGCCCTTCTTTGCTTCAGGGATTCACCATGTCGATTGATGCATCTGCCCTCGCACAAATCTTCACGGCTGCGCGCACACACAATGCTTGGCAGCCAAAACCGGTCAGCGATGAACTGCTGCATCAGTTATACGAACTTCTAAAATGGGGTCCGACCAGCGCCAATTGTTCACCGGCACGGTTTATATTCCTCAAATCGGGCGACGCAAGAGCGCGCCTGGAGCCAGCCTTGGACGCCGGTAATCGAGAGAAAACCATGGCAGCGCCGGTCACCGTGATCGTCGCCACTGATTTCGCCTTTTACGAACACCTAGGCAGACTATTTCCGCATGCGCCAGACGCGCGCAGTTGGTTCGCCGGCAAACCAGCAGCGATCGAAAGTGGCGGATTTCGGAATGGCACGCTACAAGGTGCCTATCTGCTGATCGCCGCGCGCGCGCTCGGCTTAGATTGCGGACCGATGTCCGGCTTCAATAATGCCAAAGTAGATGCCGAGTTTTTCGCTGGCACGGAAGTACGTTCCAATTTCCTGATTAACTTAGGTTACGGCGATAGTGACGCATTATTCCCACGCAGCCCGCGTCTAGATTTCGACGAAGCCTGCCAACTCCTTTGATCCGCTTTTTATGGAAGAGCTCGCTCCGCTGCTTTGATTGCCTGCATGCAAGCACAAAGCGGCGGCGGTGCTTTTCGTGGGTTTGGACTTGTCCAAACACGTCTGCTTCGGCTTGCTGCTGCCGTATTCTGCATGCGTGATGGGAACCAGAGCGAACAGGCGCAAAAGCGTTCGGACAAGTCCGAACCCACAAAAGCTGCGTACCATTGCCGATGCACTACGGTATCTTTTGAAAGAGCGCTCCGCTGTTCTTTTTGTAAATTTGGCGCCCGCTTTTTACCCCTCAACTAAGGTCTTCACAATCCTCCTCGCCACCGACCAATTTGTATTTGCGCAAATAGCCACGCAATTGATGGTAACTGAGGCGCAGTAACTCGGCAGCCTTGCGTTGATTGAAACGCGCTTGCTGCATGGCGGTTTGTAGCCATTCGATTTCTATACGCTCCATTTCAGCGCGGAAATCCACTGGCAGCTGGCGCGAGTCCGTATCCGCGGTTCCGACTGCCGGCAGCGGCACATTCACCGCGGGCGTGCTGGGCGGCTCGGTGAATACCGCCCGGCGCGGCCGCCACGGCGACTCAAACGGATCGAACAAAATTGAATCGATCGCCTCGTCTGGCTCGTCCATTCGATACACCGCACGCTCAACCACATTACGTAACTCGCGCACATTGCCAGGCCAACCGTGAGCGAGTAATTGATGCTGCGCCGTCAAACTAAAGCCTGGAAACAATTCGCGTTTGAGTTCTTGGCTCATTCGGGTGGCAAAATGTTCGGCCAGGGGCAAAATATCGTCACGCCGCGAACGCATGGGCGGTAAAGTAATGACATCAAAAGCCAATCGATCGAGTAAATCCTCGCGAAAGCGCCCCGCGCGCGCTTCGCTGGGCAAATCCAAGTTAGTGGCGGCAATCAAACGCACATTGGTACGAATAGTCTCGCGCCCGCCCACACGTTCAAATTCACCATATTCTATGACTCGCAACACTTTTTCTTGCACGCGCTGCGAGGCATTGGCTAATTCATCCAAAAACAAGCTGCCTTCATTGGCCACTTCAAATCGGCCCATATGCCGTTTAGTCGCGCCGGTGAAGGAGCCCGCCTCATGGCCGAATAATTCGGTTTCCAATAGCGTTTCGACCAAGGTGGCGCAATTCATTTTGACGAATGGTCGATCCCAACGCCGCGACAAATAATGCAAGCGCGCGGCGACTAACTCTTTGCCGGTTCCGCGCTCGCCGATCACCAAAACTGGCCGATCCAAAGGCGCCGCGCGCGACACCTGCTCCATCACCGCAGCAAAAGAAGGCGCCGAGCCCAGCAGCGATAGATCATTACTGTCTGCAGGAGGCATGCAAAAATCCAAAGTGGAATTGGCCCGCGATTCTAGCTGCCCTGCACGGCGACCGCCGCCTCCCGCTACCGGGCAGATTGCACGGTTCTGGCGGATTCCTGCCGACGCGGTGGATTCCGAGCACCGCTCAGTAGGTTTCTAGCCTTTCCCTAAGGTTCAAAGTGGCCAGACGATCAACAGCAAGGGAATCGCGACGGTGGCTACAATGATTTCCAGTGGCAGGCCTAGCTTCCAGTAGTCGGCGAAACGAAAACCGCCGGGGCCCAGGATCAAGGTGTTGTTCTGGTGCCCAATCGGGGTCAGGAAGGCGCAAGAAGCGCCGATCGCCACAGCCATCAAGAAGGAGTCGGGGCTCACGCCTAACGCAGCGGCGGTGCCGATGGCAATCGGGCACATCACTGCGGCCGTGGCGGCATTGTTCATCAGGTCGGACAGGAACATAGTGACCACCAGGATCAGCGCCAGTCCAATAACGGCATGCCCTTGCGCCAAGTTGTCGATCAGAAAGTGGGCGATAAGATCAGCCATCTCGGTGGTCTCCATAGCGCCCGCGACCGGGATCAGGGCGCCAAGCAATACGATGACCGGCCAGTCGATGGCGTCGTAAACGGCGCGCGGCGGCACCGTGCGCATTGCCATCGATGCGAGTACGCCGATCGCAAAAGACACCGCGGCCGACAGCAAGCCGAAGGCGGCGGCGCCGATCGCGAACAGCATGATCAACACGGACTCCCACATCTTGCGCTGGTTGGGGATGCGGAACTCGCGCTGCGCTAGAGGCACGCAGGCATTGTCCGCGGCGAAGGCCGAGATCGACTCAGGCGGGCCTTGCATCAGCAGCAGGTCACCCGACTGAAATGCGATTGAGCGCAATCGCTTCATCGAATGTTTACCCTCGCGGGACAAAGCGAGCAGGTTAACCCCGTAGCGCGTGCGCATCAGGATGTCGCTGGCTGACCGACCGGCCAACGGCGAGCCGGGCAATACAGCAAGCTCCATCAGCATGGCGTCGCCGGACTGGACCGGGACTTCGTTGCCCGCTTGCGCTTCCTCGCTCTCAACGCGTTTCTTCGACTCGCTGACAGTCTGGTCTTTGGAAGCATCCGCTATCGAGAGCTCGCCTGATTTGTCCTTGGCCTTGGCTTCTTCTTCGAGTTTGAGGCCGAGTATGGACAGCACGTGGGCCAGCGAGTCGGCCTCAGCCTCAATCATCAGGATATCGCCGGCGAGCACCTTGCGACCCGGATTGGCGGCGATGAGGCGAACCCTATGCTGCACCACGCCAAGAATCTGGGCATCGACATCGGCGAGCACCGCGTCGATCTCGCGCAGCCGCATGCCCGCAGCCTTGCTGTCGTTCAGCACGCGCACCTCGGTGATGTAAGCGCCGGACTCAAAGCCTTCAATACCCGCTTGTTTGCGCGCCGGCACCAGCCGCCAGCCGACGAGAGCGACGAACAACACGCCAGCCAGCGCCACGGCCAGACCGACTTGGGTGAAATCGAACATGGTGAAACTGCCCATTCCGGCTTCGGCGCGGAAACCGGAGACGATGAGGTTGGGCGGCGTGCCGATGAGTGTAGTCATGCCACCGAGAATGGTGCCGAATGCCAGCGGCATCAGCACCTGTCCCGGCGTGAGTTGAAGGCGCTGGGACAGCTGGATTGCTATCGGCATGAGCAAGGCCATCGCGCCAACGTTGTTCATGAACGCCGACAGGAAAGCGCCGAGACCCATCAGAGAGGTCAGGCTGAATACCCGCCCCGCCTTCGCCGGCAAGACCTTGCGCGCGAGTGCATCGACCGCACCCGAGGTCTGCAGGCCGCGACTGAGCACCAGCACGCAAGCAACCGTGATCACCGCGGGGTGACCAAAACCGGCAAAGGCCTCACGTGCCGGGACCAAGCCGGCCAACACGCAACTGAGCAAGGAACCCGCCGCAACCATGTCGTGGCGCCAGCGACCCCAAACGAACATGGCGACCGTGGCAGTCAAAATGATCAGGATGAACCATTGATCTTGAGTCACATGGGCCTCGTTGCTCGTTAGTGCGCTGCCGGCGATTCTGTCACACCAATCGATTTGCGGACGTCCAGACGTCTGCTCCAGCGATGGTTGATGCATCGCTCGGGCCTTTTCAACCAGACCTTCTACAGGAGAAAATGCGAGCGGCCCGCCGGGCTTTCAGCGCGAGATGCGTTGTGAGGCTTAAGCGGATGGCTGCAAGGCGCGGCGCGCAGGCAATGGCTCTTCCATGCCTAAGCGTCGCAGCGCAGACGCCGTCCAGACGCGCAGCCCGCCGGACGGCCTTTTGGCATAGCGCAGACTCGAAAGTGGAGCGGAAGCCTTCAAAATCAATCCGAGACTGAGTAGAAAACGATCGCCAAAAGGCCTTCCAACGCACTCGCGAGGAAGGCCCCACAGGCTGCTAGCCTGCAGCCTTGCGGTTGTTTGCCGTAGCAAGCTGCAAAAAAAAGCTAAAGACCCGGCACCCGTTTCCGAGCCAGCTCTTGGGTCTCGCGGTAGCACGCCGACAGCCGCGACGAACTTGACTCAACTTGCCATCACGATTGCGTCGCCGTCAGCAAT
>CAZLSB010000286.1:0-5143 GCA_964561825.1 uncultured Xanthomonas sp. | reverse complement strand
GCGCCGCATGCGGCGCAGGCTTGCCGCTTCTCACCCCTGATGTCTTAGCGCTTCTATAGGGTCTAATCGGCTGGCTTTACTCGCCGGGTAGTAGCCGAAGAACAAGCCGGTGGCGACGGCAAATCCGGTGGCGAGCATGATCACTTCTGCGTTTAGATCGATGGGCAATGCCCCAAAACGCGCGGCTAACAGCGTGCCGCCGATGCCGAGGGCGATGCCAATCGCACCGCCGGCCAGGGAAATGAGTAGCGCTTCGGCGAGAAATTGCAGCTTAATTTCGCGCGGGCCGGCGCCGACTGCCATGCGTAGGCCAATTTCGCGGATGCGCTCGGTGACCGATACCAACATGATGTTCATGATGCCGATACCACCGACAATCAATGAGATAGACGCGACTGCGCCAAGCAATAGCGACATCAAACGCGTGGTTTGGTTGCGCGCGGAGACCATTTCGGTCAAGTTGCGCACGGTAAAATCGTCCTCCGCGCCGGGTGCGATTTTGTGTCGCTGGCGGAGCAACTCATTCACTTGACGCTCGGCGACGGGTAAATCTTTGGCGCGCGCGACGCCGATGGAGACCGATTGCACAGCGCCCGGTGGCAGTGCCATCGGTCCGGCCAAACGTCGTCTAGCGGTTTCTAGTGGCACCAGCAGCACATCGTCCTGATCGCCACCCCAGCCGCTTTGGCCTTTGCTTTTCAGCACGCCAACCACGGTGAATGGCACTCGGCCGACGCGAATACTTTGGCCTGTGGGATCGCTTCCCGCAAATAACTTGTCGCGAATGGTGGTGCCAATAATGACTACTTTTGCGCCGCCGCTGTAATCGCGATCGCTAAATACCGAGCCTTGTATGACTTCCCAACCGTTGGTGGGGAAATAATCCGCTTGCATGCCAATCCACTGGGTATTCCAATTTTGTTCGGCATTCACCACTTGTGTGCCACCGCGAATTTGCCCAGCGATGTATTGCACTTCACTGATCTCATTGCGAATAGCAGCGATATCCCCATCGGTAAGTGAGCTAATGCTGCCAGCGCCGCCACGCACGCCGCCCATACGCCCGGAACCGCCCCAAACCTCAATGCGATTACTGCCAAGATTGGCGATGGTGCGATCTAATTCGGCCTGGGTGCCTTGGCCTACGGAAACCATGATAATCACCGCAGCAATACCAATAATGACGCCGAGTGCGGTTAACACACTGCGCATCCAGTTACCACGCACCGCGAATAGCGCCATTTCGACGATATCGAGAAATCCCACTCGCCGGCGTTTGCGGTCTTGTGGCCACGTACCGCTCACAATTTGTGCTTTACTCATGGATGCGCGTCCTCGACCAATGCGCCATCGTGAATATAAATGACGCGGTCTGCATTCTTGGCCACTTCTGGATCGTGGGTGATCAAAATGATCGTTTGGCCAGCCATTTGTAAGCGCTTGAATAGCGCGAGAATGTCATGGCCGGTTTTACTGTCCAATGCGCCGGTGGGTTCGTCGGCCAGCAAAATGGGCGGTCGATTGATCAACGCGCGGGCGATCGCCACCCGCTGTTGCTGTCCGCCCGATAATTCGCTGGGCCGATGTTTGCCGCGTTCGCCCAAGCCCACGTCGCGCAATGCCGATTCCGCCATCGCGCGGCGTTCGCCGCGTGGTACGCCCGCGTAAACCAGCGGCAGCATGACGTTTTCCACGGCGGTCATGCGCGTGAGCAGATGAAAGCCTTGGAATACGAAGCCGAGTTTTTCCAGGCGCAAACGTGCCCGACCGGTAGCGTCAAGCGCGGCGATATCTACGCCATCGATCAAACAGCGGCCCTTGGTCGGCACGTCCAAACAACCGATCAGATTCATCAAGGTCGATTTGCCAGATCCCGACGGACCCATGATGGCGACGAATTCGCCCTGTTTGATCGTCATGCTCAAATCGTGTAGCGCGGTCACTTCCGCCGGCGTGCCGGGCGAATAAATCTTGCCCACCCCTTGCAGTTCAATAACCACGGCGCACCTGGCCGGTCAGCATTGCTAGCGCCACGATGCTCATGGTCCACCGGCGCCGATGATGAGCTCGGCACCGACCTCAACACCTCCACCGATCACCTCCGTATGCGTGCTGTCCGACACCCCCGCGCGCACGGTCAACGCGACCGGTTTGCCCGCTTGCAAGGCCCATACGGTCACGCGCCTAGCATTCTGTAGCGCGTCGATTTCGCTGTCCCAAACTTTGCGCTGCTGCTCGTCTAGCGTGTCACGGAAGGGCGCCAGCGACTCTTTGAACATGCGCTGGAAGCGTTCGCGCATCGCTGCGATCACTTCCGGCGATGGCGGTGCGGCCGCCCCGCCGCCTGCGCCACTATTCGCGCCGCCAGCGGCTTGTCGGCGCGCCGCGGCACGTTCTTGCATGGCGGTTTGCACTTGGTCGAGCGCTGTTTGTTGTTCGGGACGTAGGCTCAAGCTTGCAGCGATACGCGTCAGTTCTTCGCCCATGCCCGCACCACCGCCCATGCCACCGGCCGGCGCCGCCTCAATGCCCTCTGGTTTGAAGCGCAACGCCGCATTTGGAACGCGCAAGGCGTCGTTGCGACTAGCGATCTCAATTTCCGCGTTGGCCGTCATGCCGGGCAGCAGCGCCAAATCAGGGTTACTAACTTCCACCACCACCGGATAGGTCACCACATTGGCAATATTGGTCGCTGACAGGCGCACCTGATACACCTTGCCGCTGAAATTGCGGTTCGGGAAGGCATCGACGGTAAACTTGACTGGCAAAGATTCGCGAATCTGGCCGACATCCGACTCATCGATCGACAAATCGATCTGCATCAGCGTCAAATCTTCGGCGATTCGAAACAACACCGGCGTTTGGAAACTTGCCGCGACGGTTTGCCCAGGTTCGACGCTGCGCAGCAAGATCACCCCATCGACCGGCGAGCGGATCAGCGCGTATTCGACATCAAGCGCGGCATCTGCCACCACGGCGATCCGTTGTTTGACCGACGCTTGCGCCGATCCCACGCGTGCGGCGGCTTGTTCGCGGTTGGCCTGAGCGATCTCCAGTTCGCTGATTGAAATCAGCTTGCGCGCGGCCACATCCCGTTTGCGTTTGAGTTCGGCATCGGCCAGTTTGAGCGCCGATTGTGCCTCCACCAAACTGGCCCGTGCGCTACTCAAGTCGGCCTCAGTTTGCGTCAAGCGGGTTTGTAGATTGGCCGGGTCGATACGCGCAATGACCTGATTTTTCTTCACTTTATCGTTGAAGTCGACCTCTACGCTGAGCACCTGCCCGGATACTTGCGAGCCGACGTCGACGGTCGACAAGGCTCTTAGGGTGCCGGCGGCGGAGATCGATACCTGCACATCGCCGCGGTCCACTTTGGCAGTGCGATAGCCCGTTTGGGCACCCGGTTGCTCGGCGCAGGCAGCGAGCAAGGTGGCAGTCAACAGCGCCGCGAAAACGCGGCGCCCAATCATCTTTGTACCGGTGGAAAACAATGGCACGCGCAAACCTTCATTCAGGGTAGCTGACATTAGAACGCATTGAATGCGCAGTGTCCGTCGACGTCTGGGGATTGCGGTTCAGCTTGTTACAACTGGACGAAGGTGGCCGGGCGAGCTGGGTGCGAATGAAAATGATGTGGGCTGCAAAGCGACGTCATCGCGAGGCCTGCCCGGCACTAGTCACAGGCACTCGGAAGGGCTCATGGGCGGGCCGTCGCGAAGCAGCGCCGGCACCCGCAGATCGAGGATCCTTGCCGCTGCTCGCGACGCGTGCCTCTCCATGAGCACCTATCGTAAGTCGTTGATTCATTGTCGGTGGATGTAGGTTGGGCTAAGCGCTGGTTTTATTTGGCCATCGTCCTGGAGCTGTATTCACGCAAGATCGTCGGTTGGTCGATGGCATCGGCTATGCCTGCGGCATTGGTTTGCCCCGTTGGGGCGCACAGCAAGAGCGCCAACGGCGCGCCCAAGTAGCCCACGCGCAAAGCCCGACAGGCTGCTAGCCTGCGCGCTTGGGCATCAAGCGTTTGCCCAAAATCAGGCCCAACACCGCCAGCCCGCCGGCAATGATGCCAACGAGCGCTTCTAGCAAGATGACGACCAGCATCCCAACCGTGGCGCCGCCAAATTCCGCATGGGCTTGCACAAAATGGTTGAGTGGCGCAATGCCGTGCACAATGATGCTGCCACCCACCATGAACATCGCGGCCGTTCCCAGTATCGACAGCGACTTCATCAAATACGGCGCGGCGCGCAAGATCCACGCGCCCATTTTGCGTTGCAGCGCTTTGCGCTGGCCTTGCAATTGGGTCAGATACAAACCGAAATCATCAAGTTTGACGATGCCGGCGACCAAGCCATAAACGCCGATGGTCATGATGATGGCAATGGAGCTCAGCACCATCACCTGTTTGCTAAACGCTGCCGTTGCAACGGTACCGAGCGTAATGACGATGATCTCAGCCGACAAAATAAAATCGGTGCGAATTGCGCCTTTGATTTTGCTTTTTTCGAAGTCGACCAAATCCACTTGCGGGTTGGCCACCGCGGTTACCAGTTCCTTGCGGCGTGCATGGTCCTCAGCGGGTTTGTGCAGCAACTTGTGTGCAACTTTCTCGAAACCTTCAAAACATAAAAAAAGCCCACCCAGCATCAAAAGTGGCACGATTGCCCATGGAAGCACTGCGCTGATCGCTAATGCCGATGGCACCAAGATCAATTTGTTGATGAACGAACCCTTGGCGACCGCCCAAACCACCGGCAACTCGCGATCGGGTTTGACGCCAGACACTTGTTCGGCATTGAGCGCCAGATCATCGCCCAACACACCCGCAGTCTTTTTTACCGCAACCTTACTCATGACCGCGACGTCGTCCAGAATCGTCGCGATATCGTCTAACAGGGCCAACAGACTGGATGCCATACCACGCTCCGGAAAAAATGTGCGGGGAGCATAGCTGCAAGTGGGGCGCTTGCCTCTAAGACGAAGCCCCCGACCGGCTTCGTGGGGTCCTGGTCGATTCGTAGGGTCGCTTTTGGTGGATTTGGACTTGTCCAAACGCTTCTGTTTTGGTTCTTCGCTACTAAGGGCTCGTTCGTCAATAACTTGGACTTTTTGCTCGCCGCCTTGGGCGCGCTGCTTCGTT
>CAZLSB010000285.1:0-5145 GCA_964561825.1 uncultured Xanthomonas sp. | reverse complement strand
GGCAAGAAAGCAGGCAAGAGGCCGTACACATTTTCCGGGATTGACCACAGCGCGCTTTTTGACCTCTGCGCCAATGTGACGGGTGAGTTTGTGATGACCTACGACGATGCACACGAAGTACACGCCCTGGCACAGGCGCGCGGTTTTTCTAGCCGATTGATCGCCATGAAGAACACCCATCATGCCGAGATGAGCGAATTGGTCATCGGACGCAATCTGTCATGGCTGGACGCAAAACCTTTGCCTGGTAGTGGCTGGCAAGAAGCAAAATAGTGTGCCTACGCAAAACATGGACGCGGCGCTAATAGCCGCAGCTTAATACTCGATTCAGCGTGCAAGACAGGCCGCAAATTCACCTTCTGGCCGATCGAGCGGGCGAGCAGGGCGATGTTCAAGTTTCAGAGCTGCTGAGAGCGGCAAACCAACCCGGCAATGATAATATGGCTACCCATATTAAATAAATAAGCTGTACAACCATGAAAACCACCATTGAGGTATCAGACGCACTGATTCTGGAGGCGAAAAACCTTGCACAAGCGCACAACACCACGCTGCGCGCCTTGATTGAACAAGGGCTTGAGCAAGTATTGCGTGATTTGCGCGAGCCCAAGCCGTACAAGCTCAAAGATGGCAGCGTTACCGGCCAGGGACTCCAGCCCGGCCAAGAGGCGCTCACATGGGCTGAAGTCAGGGATATGGTTTATGAGGGCCGTGGTGCATGATTGCGGTAGACGCCAACATTCTGATTTATGCGCACCGAACGGAGTCGCCTTTTTACGCCACAGCTTCCGCCCATCTGCGCGAACTGGCCGAAGGACGCTCTGCATGGGCCATTCCCTGGCCATGCTTGCATGAGTTCTACGGCATCGTGACGCACCCAAACCGGTACTTGCCGCCTTCTACTCCTGCCCAAGCCACTCATCAAATTAATCTTTGGAAGGGTAGCCCGGCGCTAAGATTTATCGGAGAAACACAGAGCCACTGGGCAACATTGCAAGACTTGCTGATCGCGTCTGACATCAAAGGCCCTCTGATTCATGACGCACGTGTTGCATCTATATGCCTGCAGCATGGCGTACGCGAATTCTGGACGGCTGACCGGGACTTTTCCCGCTTTCCAGCGCTCAATTGCCGTAACCCGTTGATTATTTGAGCGCAAATTGGCGTTAAATCAGATCGAAGCGCCGTCTAAAGTCTCCTTCCGCGAGGCCTTCCGCTTCTGGCTGCAACTCGGCTTCATCAGCTTTGGCGGGCCAGCCGGGCAAATTGCGATCATGCACCGCGAGCTGGTTGAAAAGCGTCGCTGGATTTCTGAAAAACGCTTTTTGCATGCGCTGAACTTTTGCATGCTGCTGCCCGGCCCAGAAGCGCAGCAACTGGCCACTTACCTGGGCTGGCTGATGCACCGCACCTGGGGCGGCGTGGTGGCGGGCACGCTGTTTGTGTTGCCGTCACTGGTGCTGCTGGTTGTACTGAGCTGGATATACATGGCTTTTGGTGAGCAACCCATCGTGGCCGGTATTTTTTTCGGCATCAAACCCGCCGTTGCCGCGATTGTGCTTCATGCGCTGCTTCGTATTGCCAGCAAATCACTGGGCAATCCGCTTTTAGCGCCCATTCCCTGGGCGATCGCAGCTATGAGTTTTATAGCGGTTTGGGTATTCAAGATGCCGTTTCCGTGGGTGGTGTTGACGGCGCTGCTGCTTGGCGTGGTGTTGTCGCGGGTTGCGCCTGATGTTCTGGGCAAAGTCGGCGGTCATGCAAGCAGCGCTGGCGGCGCGCAGGTGGCCGCATTGATTGACGACGACACACCAACGCCGCCACATGCAAAGTTCAAGCTGTCCCGGATGGCGACGGTGCTGCTGGCGGGCGCGGTACTGTGGTTGCTGCCAATGGCGCTGTTTCTCGCCAACTATGGCTGGCAAGGCACATTAACGCAAATTGGCTGGTTTTTTACCAAGGCGGCGCTGCTGACCTTTGGGGGTGCCTATGCCGTGCTGCCGTATGTGAATCAAGCGGCTGTCGAACACTACCAGTGGCTGACCACAGCGCAAATGATGGACGGCCTGGCGCTGGGTGAAACGACCCCTGGCCCACTCATCATCATCGTGGCCTTTGTCGGCTTTGTGGCCAGCTGGGGCCAGGCGGTGATGGGGCCAGAGGCATTGTTTTTAGGGGCGGCGCTGGGCGCGTGTGCGGCGACCTGGTTCACGTTCTTGCCGTCATTCATTTTCATTCTGGCGGGTGGGCCATACGTTGAGTCAACGCGCGGCAACCTCAAACTCACCGCGCCACTGGCTGCTGTAACGGCCGCTGTGGTGGGCGTGATTGCCAATCTTGCCTTGTTTTTTTTAGCTGCTGTCGCGCGTCCTTTGGGCGCAAGCGGGGCTTTTGACTGGCTGGCGATTGCAATGGTCGCGGCTGCGGCGCTGGCCTTGTGGCGCCTGAAGTGGAGCGTGATTCAGGTGATTGTTGTGTCGGGCGGCGTGGGGCTGGCGCTGCGCTTGTTGGGTCTGGTTTGACTCGGCCTGGGCTGGCTAAATCGTGATTTAAGCCGTGATTTACCCCGTGATTTAAGCTAAGGCCCATGCAAGTCGGAGAGTATAAGCACTGAAGTTTCGGGGTTCATTTCCGCGTTGAAAGGTATCGTAACGCATTGAATCATAAAGCTTCCATGCGCAATAGCTTGGTATCAAGTTGCAAGGCTTGCACGAAGAAGCGATTAACGTGTAGGTCAATCGTTTGCATAAGCACATCAAGTTTATCGCCGAGCAGGGTTTTCACCTCCTCCAGAGCGCCCGAGATCAAGGCACGAAAGAACTGCCACAGCCTGGACGCGTAGTCGATGTGAGAGACGTTCGTACAGAGTTGTCGGCGCATCTCGGGCAAACTACTGGCCTGATGCTGATGCTTGGCAATAGCCAGCAGACAAAAACGGATTGCAGCCAAATGCATGGAGGCGATGTAGCCGGCGTAATGCGTGCCCTGCTCGCGCATGAATCCTAGTAGGAAATCTCCTACTACTCGCAAGCGGCGCCGGCCAGTTCGGCGAGGTTTACCTGCGCGTAGAGCCACTGCCGCGCGGCACCGGCGCTGGGCGGCCTTCATTGCCGGCGCCCGCAATTGTCTGCCGAACGCGCAGATCAGCTTTGACCCCTTCCATCTCGTCGCGCTCGCTTCGACCGCCGTCGATGAGGTGCGCCGCGCCGAGGTCAAGACCGAATCCTGCCTGCGCGGGTTGGTCAACCGCGACGGTCGCCCGGTACTGCTCGACTTCGGCATTGCCCTGCTCATGTTGCTGCCCTATAAAAAACTCCTGCTCGGTGTTGTCATCTCCTGAGTTGCTCGCCCTCCTCGCTAGCGCGCAAAGCTCAGATCCAGACACCCGCTAAAAATCCAAGCACAATGGGCGCGAACCAGAATTTAACTGCTACCCAATCTGCAGGTACAAAAAACCAAAGGGCTGTGCTAGCCAGAAAAAACACACTGAGCCAGCGGGTAAGCGCTGTTCACGGCAAGCATCAAGCAAACTCAGCGATGTCCAGTCGCGCGGCAGCACATGCTCAAAGAAAAAGCGCACGCCGTAGAAGCGGATGCGCAAAGTCGAAGGCGACCAACGGCTGACGTTGCGGCGGTGCAGGAAGTAGCGACGCAGGTGGTCTTCGGTGATCTGATCGGGTGCGCAGCCGGCAAAATCACACAGCAGACGCACGGCGCGCAGGTAAGCGTCCTGAGTCTTGGGGCTCAGGCCATTAAGTTGCAGGGATTCGCGCATGCGCGCGAGGAGATCGAGAGACATGAGTAGGCACCAGACAAGCCGCGGACTGCGGCCTGCACAGGAGACCGCATCTGGCGAGACCTCCGAAACTGTCGCATCCTCTACAAGAGCGAAACACTTCCAGAACTACCGCCGCGTAGCGGCTTACTTGAACTATGCGTTCAAGCCGACGCCGGGTTTCCCTCGTTTTATTTCCAGGCCGTATGGCCGGCGCGGCTTAACTCGGCGTTAGGCTTTTCTTCGAACACGGCTGTTCGGAGGTTTGACCAATCTTCGAAGCGACCGTGGCTCTTAAAATAAGGCTGCGTCAAAAGCGCAGGCGGCTCCTCCAGTAACCTGGACGTCTTGCTTGATGTGCTATCGCAACTATCAAAAGCGAATTGTCGCGCTCAACGAAGACGAGGTCATATGGAAACCGCTTGAACGCAATCTTGCGGACCCCGAGCTTCTTCGGAAGCCTCGGATAGGTGGTGGAGGGGATCGGAACTTGCAGGAGAAGACCAACCGCGGCGCTAAGTTCACGTTCAAAGTCAAGCCCGAGAGTCGGTCGCTCGCTGAAGTACCACGCGGCGGCGTGTTCGGCATCCTCAGCTGCCGCCGCGTGATATCGAACTCGTTTCACTGATTCGGGCGTACGATAGCGCGTACTCGCCGAGCAACTTCGTCCGCTTCAACCAAGGCCGCCGTACCAGCTTCAATTTCCCTAATCCGTCGCTGAACCTCTGAGTCCCAGGCTGCATCGTGTCCATCATCGGCAGGCCCATCCAGGCTCTCCAGCAGATCGTGTGCAAGCTCAGCGCGCTCGTTCGCTGAGAGTTCAAGCGCTTGGTCACGTACCTGCCTCAGTGCCACGCTTGCCATTGCCTTCGTCCACGTCTGCTGGAGCCCCGCATAGTGCACCTGCAGCAACTTGGATCGCAACTTGACATGACGCGGGTTAGCGAGCCATGGAGTACCCTTGGGGGAGGATCTCGAAGCGCGCGCGCGCTTGCTTCGTCATGTCGTAGTAAGTCGCGGAAAAGCCTAACTCCTAGGATGAGTGTAGGTAATTCAAACGCCCTTTTCGGGCAGTCTGCGCGGTAGCCGGAGGCAGCGCAACCGTTGGTTTTGCTCGGTTTGGCCGTGGTTGGGGCGTCATCGGCGAGCGCTTCGCCGGCTGGACGGGTGTTCGGCAGGGCCGTTCGCGGCCATTTCCCCCAGTTGCTGACAGCGGGCCGAGCATGGCCATGCGGGTTCGTGGCCGCTCCGTGTTGGCTTCCTGGTTTCGCCGTCAGCGGCGTGTCACGCAGCATAAGCGGGCGGTGCGCGCGGGGCGGGTCGGTAGTGCGCTTTCTGAAGCGCGCCGTGTTTTGCGAAGTGGGCGAGGA
>CAZLSB010000284.1:0-5194 GCA_964561825.1 uncultured Xanthomonas sp. | reverse complement strand
AATCAACGCTGAAAAAATGCATTAAAATCATTTGCTTGCGGTATGTTTGGTGAGAGTTGCTGGGTACCGGTGGTGCCCAGCACCGAATCACCGTTCGAACGGTGTATTGGCGCCAGCTTGATGCGCCCACCCCAATTCATGGGTATGCGCTGAGGCCGGCGCTCCTTACTGAGCAGTCAAACCGGTCAGGACAACCTGTCCGGACCTTCGAAGCCGTTGCGAAAGCGTTGGCCGGACTGCGCGTCAAAAGTCTCCACGTCGAGCCGAGAGAAGGGCAGGATCGCCGCGCACTGCGCAACGCTGGCCGTCACCCGCATGCTGGTTTGAAGCCCTGCACTTGGGTACCCCAAAGCTTGGGTAGGCGATGCGCTGAGCGCTCGCAACGACGAATCAACAACTTGCGACATCGGTTCATGGAAAGGCATCGACAGCCTTGATTCGAATCGCCAAAATCCAAGCCCGTTCTGCAGTCAATCGAGGCCCTGCCCTGTGACCCGAAGCGGAATCTGCGCGCTGGCCTTGTGCCTCGCCGCCTGCGCGCCCGCACCGCCGGAACGGCTTTCGGTGGTGCTGGTGCCGCCAGCGGCCCTGGCTGGCGAGATTGATGCGGAATTCGCCATCGAGGGCCTCAGCGCCCTGCTGGTGGCGCGCCTGCGCGCCTTCCCGGAGGTCCGTGTGGTCATCGACGCGGCCGGCTGTGCCGGTGGCGACCACCCAACTCACACCATCGAGATCGCACGCGAACTGACCGAGACCAGCGCGCTGACCTCGCTCTCTTTGCAACGCTGCGACTCGGAAGAGCGCAGCACCGAGCACTGGGTGCAACCGCGCCAGGCGCGGCGCGACTGGAGCGCCGAAGCCGCGTGGTGGGTGGGCGGCCAGTTACAGGTGCCGCGGCCGAAACTGCAGTTCGGAAGCGTGGTCGAAGAAGCCGAGATGCAGGGCTTTCTGGTCGCGCTGGCGCGTGTCAAACGGCGCACGGCTGCCGATGTCGGCGCGGCGCGTGACACGCTGCAGCAGCTGACGCGGTTGCGCCCAGATTTTGCGCTGGCCCAAGCGCATCTGGCTGCTGCTGAACTGCTAGCTTTCGAGTACGGTTTGCTGCCCCTGTCTGAGGCCTTGCGGCACGCGGATGCCGCGATCGAGACCGCCCTGAGCGTTGATCCTGATCTGGGTATGGCGCATGCGGCGCGCGGCCTCTACTGGATGAATCAGGAACGTTACGATCTGGCAGTGCCGCAGCTGGCGCGCGCAGCCGCCCTGGATCCGGGTGAGGCGGTGATTCAGCTGTGGCTGGGCAATGCCTTGCTCTACCACGGACGTCCGCGCGAGGCCCGGCCCTGGCTGGAGCGCGCGTACGCGCTGGATTCGGGCCTGGTATCGGCGCAGATCAGTTTGGGCGAGGCCGCCTGCCTGTCGGCCAACGAGGTGGCATGCGCGCAGTTCATGCGCCAGCCGGGCGAGGGACCGATGGCCGGATTCATGGTCGCGCTGATCCACGCCCATCGCGGCGAGTTCGCCGATGCCCGGCAGCTGTTGGCGGCGCTGCCGGCTGACGTCAACGACGATTGGGTACGCGAATTGCAGAAGGATCTGTGCGGATTGGAGATTGCGCCATGCGCTGCGGACGCGAGCGCCGACAGGACGCCGGTCCGACGCTGGAATCACAGCGAAAACGATGCTGCGATGCTTGCCAGTGCCGCTGGCCCCAGCCTCGATCTGTGGCGCCTGGATCTGGGCCTGGGTCCGTGGATGCGAGCAGCCCGCGCACCCGGAGACGCGCGCGAGCGCTTGCGGACAGAAGTGCGGCGCCTGCGCGGCGGCGGACTCAGTCTGGCGCTGCTTGATGAGATCGACACGTGTCTGGATCAATGGCAGCAGACGGTTCCGCCGCTACGCTGGTCGCCGCGCGCCAAGATGCTGCGGGATTGGGGCTGTGCGCTGGAGTAGGGGCAATCGCGTTGCGATTGCGTCAGTCGCGAGCAACAAGCGTCCGGAAGGTCCCATCGTGCCGCGAGTGGCGCGGTCACGGCGCGCAGGGTGTGCCCGGGCGAATCGGTGGATCAAGCCGACGACCGCGAGGGGCTTGCGACAAACCCGCCGGGGTCTCGCGTAAGTGCCCGTGGCGCACATTCCGGCCATGCGGACGGTCGCGCCCGGCCTACGTCAACTTTGGAGTGCGCGGGCCTGGCCGCGCTTTGCTGTTCGCCCTGGGGGCCGAGAAAGACCTGCAGGGCCACAGCAGGGCCAGAAGCACGAGGCAAAGCGGCGTCAGGCCGCCGCACTCCAAGGAACAGCCGCCTCATGCGAATCGCTCGCCGTGCCGCTCAGGCCCCCGCCAGCGCCTGCGGCAGCCGCAACAGTACGCGCGTGCCCGGCGCGTGCTCGGTAATCTCGATACTGGCGCCAATGCCTGCGGCGCGCAAGCGCATGCTCGGGAGACCGCGCCCACTGCTGCCTCCCGCCATTCCAACGCCGTCATCCTGTACTGAGATTTCCAGCCAGCCGGCAACCCAGGAAGCCTTGATCAACAGCTGCCGGCACTGCGCATGCTTGAGTGCATTGGTGATGGCCTCCTGCACAATGCGCAGTACCTGCAGCACTTCGTCGGGCGTACGTGGCGCCATGTCCGGTAGTTGCGCGGTGTGCCAGCTCACCTGAATCGGCAGATTCTTCAGACCGGATTGCAGGCGCTGACGCAGCATGCCCAGCGCGACCCCAAGATCAGCACAAGCATCGTCGAGCGAGTCGATCATCAGACGCAGATCGTCCAGGCTGCGCCGCAGTTGTTGTTTCAAGTTTGGTCCGTCGAGATTGCCGTGTTCGGCCTGTCCAATGAGCGCTACCAGTTGGCCGCCGACGCCATCGTGCATGTCGCGCATGATGCGTTGGCGCTCTTCGGCGAGTGTGCGCGCCTGTTCGGCCTGCTGGCGAAGGGCGAATTCCTGCTGCAATTCGAGGGTGCGCTGATCGAGTGCCCTGCCGAGCAACTGTTGCGACTGCTCGGCGGCAGCCAGTGCCGCCAGGATCCCTTTGACCTGCCCCACCAGCATCAGCAAGAGCAAATAGAGAATTCCCCAATGCACCAGATAGGGTGCGCCATTACTGCCTGCGCCCTGCCAGATACGCATGCTATCGGCGATGCCCAGTACCAAATTGAGCACCGCGGCGGCGCTAAGCCAGCGCCCAAGCGGGTGCTGAAGCACGCCCTGGCGCCACCAGATAGCGGCCAGAAACAGCAATTGGGTGAGCAGTCCGAGACGGTAAACGCTATCCCCGACAACGCCCACCCAACGCTCATCGACGGTCACCATGAGGAGCAGAGCTACGATGGCCACAGCGCTGAGTCCGTCAATCCAACGGGCGCAAGCAGGGCTCCGTCTAGTGACCGCCGCCGAGTAGCGCAGCATCGCCCACAAGGCGACAGCTAGGCCAGCGTGCGCTGTAAAATGCCAAAGCATGCTCGGCGACAGCCGCAATGGCCAGCCCATGTTCCACAAGTACAAGCCACTGCTGAGCGCTGCCAGCATGAACCAGCGATAGCTGCTGTCGCGCTGGCGCGACCAGGCAATCGGCAGCAAGGTCAACAGGATCGCCAGGCCAACTACCACCGCAAATTGCGCACCCTGGATGCCCACTCTGAGGTTGCGCATGTAGCGTGCACGCAAGGGTTCCGACGGCCCAAGATAGATTCGCCCAAGCGCGCTGCGACTGTAACGCCCGAGGCCGCTGCGTAGCTGCAACAGGATCTCGTTGGCGCCGGCCCGCAAGATGCCTGGCTGCAGTTCCAGCAGCAACGGCTGTGAGGTGCTGTCAAAGCCGGTGCGAGGGTCGAAATCGCGCAGCAAATGGCCGTTTACCCAGATGCGTGCGTCGTTGCCCACGCTGCTCACCAGCAAGGCCTGCTCCAAGGTCTGACCGGCGCCCAGCTGGCTGCGCAGCAGCACCCGCTCGCAGCCTTGTCCGTAGCTGAATTTGGGCAGACTGAGCGCTTTCCAAGGGCTGTTGCCATTGCAATTGGAGCGCTCAACCCGAGTCAGCAAGAAATCGCCGAGCTCAGGCCCGAAGCGGGTGCTGAGCAGCGCCGCTGCCATCAGGGTGGGCAGCAGCCACCACAGAATTCGGGGCGCAGCTGGGCTCAATTGCTGCCCACCAGGCCCAGCTGCTGCGCCTCGAACACCGCCTCGGCGCGCGAATGCACCTGCAGCTTGCGGTAGAGCTCCTTGGCGTAGGAGGTGGTGGTGTTGTACTTCAGGCCCATCAGCTGGCCGACCTCCTCGTAGGACAGCCCCTTGGCGATCAATTTCAGCAGTTCCAGCTCGCGGCCGTTGAGGCCGATGTCCTGAATCTCGGCCTTGCTGGCGCGCGGCGGCGACTGCAGGCGGCGCATTAAATGTACGGCGATGCTGGGGCTGAGCGGTGCGCCGCCCGCCAGTAGCTGATCTATGGCCGCGACCACCCCGGCGTCATCGGCATCCTTGAGCAGATAGCCGCCAGCGCCGCGCTCAATCGCCCGCAATACGCTGCTTTCGTCCCCCAACACCGAAATCACCAATGTGCCGGCCCCGGGGTGCTTGGTACGGAGTTCGTCCAGCAGGCTAAGGCCGCTGCCATCGGGTAGACCGAGATCCAGCAACACCACGTCCGGCAGCCCTGCAGCCAGTGCCTTACGGGCCTCGTGCAGGCTGCCCGCCTGCGCCAACAAGCGCAGCCCAGGGTGCGCCTCGATAATCGACGCCAGGCGCTCGCGCGTACGCGGCTCGTCTTCTACAACCAGCACATCGACCATGGTCGTCTTCCGCATCCCTCTGAATGCGAATGTTGCACCTAATCGCAGACGCGGAATACCCAAGAATCTGGGTGTGAGCTACGTTCCTGCGTGGGCGCTGTGAATCAATTCGCCGACAAGCAACGGCCCTGCCCCGAGTCCCGAGTCAAGGATAGGAAATCCAAAGCCGCCTTTTGGCCAGTGTACGCGGCGCATTCGCGCGGTCAAGGGGCGCGCTTGGCTGCCTGGTCTGCTCCGTGACGCACTTTTGCGGGCCAGATTCGATTGCGGCGGCTCCTGGCAGCGCAGAGCACACCAGTCAGTCGGGCGGGCGCTCGCGGGGCGTTTTCGCCGTTTTGCGGACGTGGGCGGGCGTCACCGCGGCTGCCAGGCTCTCGGCTGCCCCTCATCAATGAACAGGCCTTC
>CAZLSB010000283.1:0-5211 GCA_964561825.1 uncultured Xanthomonas sp. | reverse complement strand
TTCGCTGCACACCTCGGCCCGCGCGCGCCTCGATACGATCGAAAAGGACCCAACCCGCGCCGATCAGCCGCCGGTGCTGGGTGTGCCGGGCCTTTGCGTTCTGGCGATGAGCCAGCGCGACTACCTCGATCTGGTCGACCACACCGGGCGGCGGATCCATCCCGGCAAGCGCGGCGCCATCACTGGGCCACCGCCCGCCGCGCTTGCGTACTATGGAGAGTGGAGATATTTCTTCTGTCGTTGCGCAAGAAGTTAAAAGACGAGGGCTGACATGTGCGGAAGTGATCGCCAGAAACGTCAGTAATTGCTCGGTTCTCGCCATCGCATCTTGGAAGCCGCCATGGAAATTTTTCGAGCTCAACGTTCGATATTGGTGCAAATCTGACTGCAGACTATTGAATGGCGGTTGATCAAAATCTCTTGACACTTGATAAAGTTCGGCCCATCTCCCTGTGTTCGGAGCCCGAACTGTCAAGGTGCTACGCCCGCTAACAATTGGGGGATGTCTCCTCGTCCGTAGGAGGACGTTTGCCGCGCCTCGATGGCGTCAGCTGCGCGCGCAATTTCGGGGTTTGGCGCAAAGACGCCGTGAAACCGGGTCAGGAGCGTTCCGCGATAAGAAAACTGCCCTCGTTCCGGCTTCGGCCGGCTGGCGCCACAATCAAGAGGGTATGCTGCTGGCCTTAGGCTAGGCAGGAACCCATGCACGACGCATTGAAGTTACTGAATGGCATCGGGCCGATGGCATCATCCCCACCTACGCTATTGGCGCTGCGATCGGCGCCTCGTTCTACATCGAAGCCCAGGCGACTGAAGACCTCGATGTCTACGTGGTGCTTGCGCAGTCCGCTGGCTTGCTCTCGCTGCTGACCCCGGTTTACGAGGCCTGCAAGGCTTGGGTGCTTTCCCATGCTTTCAACCGATGCGGTTCGTGCCTCGCCGCATCCTACGCGGCGGTCAGAAAACTGACGTCCCTTGCTTCGTAGCCCCCCCAAGGGCGGCTTACGCTGCTGCTTCCTGCGCCGCTTCCTCAATGAGTTTGGCATCCACACCGCGGCGGCGTAGTGCTTCTGCAAGACGCGCGGCAGGACCGAACAGGTGCGCGGCTTCATCGCGACGCAGGCCCTCGCTGACGTAGGCCTTCAGCAGCGCCTGATAGCCGCTCATGCCTTTGAGTGGGGCCAGTGTCTTTAGCGAGTCCACGACGTCCAGTGGTACGCGCAGGGTGATCGTGGTCATTTCCCGGTTCTTGCTCATCCGGGCCTTCAGCTTGTCAGAAATCATAGGTCTCGCGCTCCGGCGCTGTGGCCCTGCGGGCCAAGATGATGCGGATGGTGTCGCCCTCGAACTCAACGTGAACCACGTAGAGCATTCGACCTTGGTTGTCGTAGCCGACCACCGCATCACGGGCTTCGTCGTTGCCGCTGGCGTCAACTAGGCGGAAGAACGGATCGAAGAACACTTCCGCTGCTTGTTCGAATGCAATGCCGTGGTTGTGCAGGTTCAAGCGGGCCTTCTCGTCGCTCCAGACGAAGACGGTTCCGTTCAATTCGTGGCGTAGATCCATGGTCGTCAGCTTGATAGCGCGTATTTACTTTGTCAATGCACCTCAAGCAAGGGTTCAGCGCAGCTTGTCGAATCGCTCGGCGTCAGGCGCGCCACCGCCCGCAAACGTGGCATTCGTCGCAGGTGAGCGCGAAAAGTCAGTCTTGATCCGCCGCCGGCGCGTCGGAAAGTCAGCGTCACCCGCCGGCAGCGTCCATATCCAGCGCATATGTTCCGGCAAAACAACCCAGCCCCAATCGCAAAAGGCCACCGCGATCGCTGCGCCGCTGGGCTTCCGTAGAGCGCAGCTTGCTCCGCTGCTTTGACACAAGCCCGGAGCAGATTGATGCAGCGCACCAGAAGATCGTTGCCGCGGCGCTCAAGCAGGTTGACGGTGAAGAACCACCGACCGCCGGGCCTCAACGCACGGCGCAACGATTGTCCGAAAGCTTCGGACAGCCCGTATGCAGACCTCGCCCGCCACCGACAGTCAGCAAATCCCGCGAAACCTCGTCGGAAAATTCCGACGTGGTAACGCGCAGGGAGGAATCCGCGCGCCGAACACAATGGCGCCGCCGAGCCAGGCCGGCGCCAAGCAACCGCCAGCGGTCGTCGTCAGCTCCGACCGATTACCAGCGCGAACGGCCTGATCTCATCCTGATGCCGATCAGAGCCCGCGGAGTACGCAGTAAACGTAGGATGCCGGCGAGCGGAGCGAACCGGATGCGGTTCGTGCCTCACGCACCGGCGATTTTTGGCGCCAACGGCGCCTGGGCCCGCTGATTGCGCGCCAGTTAGATCCGCTGGAAGACGCAATCGCCGGCCTTCCAGACGTCTATACGGCTGACCCACTGGGCAGAAAATGGCTGTCCTTTGCTTTCGCTCAACCCACTGGCGCCGATGCTCGAACGAGCGTCCACTCTCGCGATCGTCACCACAGAGCCAAGCCCGGCGCACACAGCGCGACAGGCAATGATAGGTGCCGGGAGAACTTGGCGGAACCAAGATTGAACGCGCGTAGGTCATGGAGCCAGCATCGGCGAACTGCCCGCGCTACTCAGTCAGAAATCAATCGTAGGAAATTTCCGAAACTCGACTGTCCAACGTCGTCCGGTCCAACGTCGTCCGACTTCGTCGACATCGGGCAGAATTTTTCTGAAGTCGTCGACATTTTTGTGCTCCTTGGCTTGTAGTTGGGTGAGTGAATCGTAGTGTGTCGGCAACCTCACTTGGTGTCATAGGGTCTACGCAAGCTGACCGCCACCCGATGACGCACGCACAACCGGCGATTTTTTTTGGCCCCAAGGGCGCCTGGTCGCGTTGATTGCGCATCAACTTGATCCGCCGGACGACGCAATCGCCGGCCTTGTTGTGCCGCGAAAAGTGGGTGTCCCGCGTTGTGATCGAAAAGTGGGTGTCCCGCGTTGTGATCAAAAGATCTACCCGGTCAGCCGATCCTCTCCCGTCCAACGTCCCGCCCGAAACTCGACTGTCCAACGTCGTCGCCGTCGCCGGCACTTCGATCTCCTGATCGCAATCGATCACACGCAGTCGCGCCGCGTCGCCGTGACTCACGCACGCCGCGAGCAGCTGGCTGCTTAGACCCGCAAGACGGGCCTCCCGCTCATTGGGAAGGTCGGAAGGGAGAAACGGGGCAGCGATCGCGTTCATGCTGGGAACTCCATCGTCCAGCTGGCAAGGCTAAAAAGCATTCGAACTAATCGCACCGATGCGAATTGGAGCGAGTACCAGCAGCACCGGCCTGATCACTGGAAACTCGCGCGGCGGCCCGTTGTCTATCTGTCAACCAAAGTGTAAAGTCGAACACCGGCGCGAGGAGGCAAGAACATGGCAAGACTGATGCGGGCGCCGGTGTTTTTCACCTTGGCCCAGATGCGGTTCAATCCATTCCTGGAACTTGGGCCGATCTTGCCGGGGCTGCAGGATGCATTTCGCAAGGCGGGCTATCCGGACTACGAAGTAGCCAAGGTCCAGGGAATCGCCTTTCAGCAAGAAGCTGACGGGTTTTCGCTCAACCAGAAGGCGGCCGTCAGGCACATTTTCCGCAACAAGCGCCGCACGAAGGCGATCCTGCTGGACACCGCCGCCCTCACTTACGAGCTTACCGATTACCCGGTTTTCGGCGAGTTCTCGCAGGCGTTCGCCGACGCCCTGCAAATCGTGCACGAACACCGACCCATCGACTACTGCGATCGTCTGGGGATGCGCATGCTGGATGCGGTTCAACCACTGGCGGGCGAGTCTCTGGCCCAATACGTGCTCCCGCAGGCCTTGGGCTTCGATGCCCCCCTCGAAGGTGCACAACGCCAACACGCGTTGACTGAATCGATTTTCAAGTTGCAGACGCGAACGCTGGTGATGCGGACTATCCGGGTATCAGAGGGGATCTTGGTGCCGAACGATCTGGCACCGTTGAGAATAGAGATCGACCCGCGGTTCGGCGACCATGAGGGCGAGGCTGTCATTCTGGACACCGATTGCTTTCAAGATGGACGAGCGGACTTTTCGATGAACACCGCCATCGCTGATCTGCAACAGTTGAAGCAGGCGCTTTCGCGGTGCTTCAAATCACTGGTGAAGCCGCACGCCTTGAGCGTCTGGGAGTGAACACCATGAGTCAAAATCAATGGGTTTCGGTTGGGCCGACGCGCACCGAGTTGCGCAGCAAAGTCATCGTGGCGTCGCTGTGCCTGGGCATCATGGTCGGCACTGGCGGTGAGTTGCAGAGCGATCAGATTCTGAGCCGCCTCGGTACCGGCTCGGTTCGGGATCACGTTTCCGATACCAGTGCCAGACAACGTCATCAAGGGTTGGCGGCAGAACTCAATGCCATCCGCCACGCGTTGCGGCTGAGCGTCGCCGAGACGGCACAATTGTTCGGCGTATCCCGGCCAACGATTTATAGCTGGCAGGAGGGCAACCCGATCGGTATCGCGAACAGTGAGCGCTTGCTCGCAATTTTCCGAGCCGTTGAACCGCACCTGCAACTGTTCAGCGCACAGGTGGGTCGTGTGGCGCACCGCGCCATTGAAGGGCGAACTACGCTGCTGCAGAAAATGACTACCGCCGGGGACGTCGATCAAGCGGTTGGGCAGTTGGTTTCCGTACTGAAACGAGAATCGGCGCAACGCGAACGCCTCGCTGGACGCTTGCGCGGCCGAAGCTCTAACCGCGGCGCCGCCGATCTCGACGCGCTCGGCTGAAGGAATACGCGAGGATGCCGACCGTCTGGCGCCAAGGAGACCTGCTCGCGCCGGACGACGCCATTGCATTGGGCGTGATTGAGCCCGGGCGACGCGACACCCATCGTGTGTTGGTGGTCAGTCACAGTTGCGACATTTCAAGCCCAGAAAAGACCGAGCCTTTCGTCGAGGTCGTTGTCGGCGAATTGCTACATGTTCGGGCCGGCGCCCACAGTCATCGTAGAGCGTTTGGGAGCGTTTGGGCGGGTTGATGGGTGTTCGGCAGCGCCGTCCGTGGCCATTTCTCGCTGATTCCCGACAGCGGGCCGAGCATGGCCCTGCGGGTTGGTTGCCGCTTCGTGTTGTGTTGCCTTGTTTCGCCTTCGGCGTCGTGGCCGGCGGGGTGTGACGCGGCCACAGCGGGCGGTGCGCGCGGGGCGGGACGGTAGTGCGCTTTCTCCAG
>CAZLSB010000282.1:0-5235 GCA_964561825.1 uncultured Xanthomonas sp. | reverse complement strand
CTCTGCACCTTTGCGCGCGGCCGGCGGCGACGATAGTGTGATGAGTCAGCCGCCGCCGCCCGCCTCAGCGGATGCCGAACTGGCGCGAACCCGTTGGCAAGGGTCGATCAGCGCAGCGCATGGCGTGTGGAGTCGCTTGACAGAAGACGAGCTACTGCAGACACAAGGTGATCCCCAGCAATTGGCAGATCGCGTCGCTGACTGTTATGCCATCAGTCCCGCAGAAGCCCGTCTACAGGTCGAGTCCTTCCTCGCCGGACGACCAAGCTGAGCGACCTATCAATCGCCGAATGTCCGGCCACTTCAATAAGAGAGACTTGAGCTATGAGTCACACTACTGAACTTACTGATGTAAACACCTTACGCAAACAAGCACGCGCGCACATGGAACAAGGCGCCGTTACCGCCGGTTATGGCGCCGATCGCGACCAAGTGCTAAAGCTGTTGAACGATGCGCTGGCCACTGAATTGGTCTGCGTGTTGCGCTATCGGCGCCACCACTTCATGGCCCGCGGCATCCACGCAAAAAGCACGGCCGATGAGTTCTTGGCGCATTCCAACGAAGAACAGGGTCACGCGGATCAGTTGGCACAACGCATCGTGCAACTCGGTGGCGAGCCTGATTTCTCGCCGGACACCTTGAGC
Organism: uncultured Xanthomonas sp.; assembly: GCA_964561825.1. Lineage (GTDB taxonomy): Bacteria > Pseudomonadota > Gammaproteobacteria > Xanthomonadales > SZUA-5 > JADKFD01. The sequence continues at coordinate 4,590 of CAZLSB010000282.1, read as the reverse complement.
GGGCGCAGCCACGCCGAATACATCGCCGGCAGCAGTTTGCTCGATATGATTAAAGAGAACTTAGTCGCCGAACGCATTGCAATCGATAGCTACCGCGATTTGATTGGTTACCTCGGCAACAATGATCCAACCACCAGTCAACTGCTCAAAGACATTTTGGCGGTCGAAGAAGAACACGCCGACGAATTGGCTGACCTACTCGAAGGTCAGCGGCAAACTGCTTAGGCCGCAGTAGGTATGATCCTGCGCATCCTCGTTTTTGGATGCGCTATGGATTTTCGGCGATTTGTCCTGTTGATCCTCGGCTTGTGCTGCACCCAGCTCATTTTTGCCGCCTCGCTCACCGATGGCCCGTATGTTTTTCTGCGCGATGGGCAGCGCGAAGCGCATTGGATCTGCGAGGGCAAGCTGCAGACGCGCCAAGTCGCTGTCCATGGCAAGATCAAACCGGTCTGTGGTCCGGTACCTGCACTGCAACTTGAAAGCCAGCGCACGCAGGCTGCAGATGAATTGCCGCAAGTACGGCGCTGGGCTGCGGTATCGGACGTACACGGTCAAAACGCGTTACTTCTGAGCTTGCTGCGCGCGCAACACATTGTGGATGAGCAGGGCAATTGGGCGTGGCGCCGCGGCGTGTTGATTGTGGTGGGTGATGTCTTCGATCGCGGTCCAAATCAGCTTGAGGCCTTGTGGGCCATTTATCGATGGGCGCAGCAAGCGCGGGCCGCTGGCGGGCGGGTAGAACTGCTACTCGGCAATCACGAAATCATGGTGTTGACCGGCGATTTGCGTTATTTGCACGAAAAGTATCAGGCAGTCGCGCAGTTACTCGGCCGCAGCTACGATCAACTATTTGCCGAAAGCACCGAGCTTGGCGCTTGGTTACGAGCTCGCGCGACGGTGCTGAAACTGGGCGATACCCTATTCACTCACGGCGGTTTGCATCCCGTATTCGCCGACCAGCCCATTCACTTAGCGTCAATCAACGCAGCGTTTCGTAACTATCTAAGCCAGCCGAGTTTGCAACGCGATCCGCAAACCGCCTGGCTGGTCGGCAACGATGGCCCCACGTGGTATCGCGGCTATTTCGCGCCACCACGTGCCAGCTCGACGCAGGTTCAGGCCTTGTTGAAGCAGGCCAAAGTAGAGCGCATCGTGGTCGGGCATACCACACAAGAGCAAATCCGCTCTTTCTACCAAGGCGGGGTGATTGCCATCGACGCCGGATTGAAAAATGGCGAGCGAGGCGAGTTATTGGTATTCGAAAAAGGGCGGCTCTGGCGCGGGTTGCTGGATGGGCAACGCGTGCCATTGGCCCTGGGCGATGACTAGAGCCGCGCAGATTTTTCGCGTCTGTACGTCGCCACACGCGAAATCAGCGCCGCAACTGACAAAGAGTTTGCCAACTGCACCGCCTGAGCGTCAGTGACACGCATAACCCCTTGCGAATCGGCGCCATCGGAAGGATAGTCGCGTCTTGGTTTTGTCATCCACCCAATTGGGAGACTGTGCATGTCTGACCTCGATAGTCAGTTCCAAGCCGCCACCGAAGCTGCCAAGCAGTTGCCGGAGCGCCCTGATAACGACACCATGTTGAAGCTATACGCCCATTTCAAACAGTCCAGCGAAGGCGATGTCTCCGGCCCGAAACCCGGATTTTTCGATTTCGTTGGCACGGCCAAATATGAGGCCTGGGAAAAACTCAAGGGTTTGAGTCACGATGACGCGAAGACAAAGTACATCAGCCTCGTCAAGCGCCTCGGCGGCCAGTTCTGAGGCTGCTGTGAGCCAACAAACGGGACCAGTGAAAACGCGTGATCGCATCCTTGCGAAGAGCTTGGAGATGTTCAACGCGACGGGTGAACCCAACGTCACGACTAACCATATCGCTGACGAGCTGGAAATTAGTCCCGGCAATCTGTATTACCACTTCCGCAACAAAGACGACATCATCGAGCAGCTGTTCGCGCGCTTCGAAGAGCGTATCGGTGATGCGTTGTTGGTGCCCGAAGGACGCACGCCAAATCTGGAAGACATGTGGTTACAAATGCACTTGGTTTTTGAGTGCATCTGGGATTACCGCTTTGTCTATCGCGATTTAGTGGATTTGCTGACCCGCAGCCGCAAACTGAAAATGCATTTTTCGCGCATTTTGAAACGCGCGCACGAGAGCATTTCCAAAGTTTATACCGAAATGGTGAAAGCCGGCACGATGCTCGCTAGTCAGCGAGAAATCGAGGCCATCGCGCAAAACACCGTGGTATTGACTACGTTTTGGTTGAACTTCCAGCAAATCAAACCGGCGACCAATGCCAAAGCAGACGTCGATTTGGGTCGCGGCATTTATCAGGTGATGGTGTTAATCGCACCTTATTTGAAGTCGGCCGAGCGCGCGCATTTGACTCGACTGGCTGATCAATACTTGGGCGGCACTTGATTGCCAGCCATCGGCATCATAAGAACTAAGCGCGGGAAACCGCATCAATCAAGGTTTGCCATTGACACGACGCGGGATGCAGTTCACTGCACCCCGCGGCGTCAGATAAAGCGGGCCTTCGCCAACAGCAGCCACGCCCTACAACTTAGGCGGCCTTGGCGACCGGCGCCTTGCGATTGACTTGCAGCGCTTTCACTTGGCGATTGAGCTCAGCAACGCGGTGCGACAATTCCTGCACATCGGCCTTCGACGGAACGCCCAAACGCGACAACACGCGTGAGACTTGGCCGCCGACTACGCCTTCGACTTGAGTCAAATTGGTAGTCGCTTGTTTTTGCACCTTGTCGAAAATGCCAACCACTTGTTTGCGCACATCGCTCACTTTGTCTTCCGCCATCTTGACGGTGCGATCGCGCAGTTCTTGACCTTGCTCAATCAGATTGTCAACGATGCGGGCGCCTTCTTTGCGCGAAATCGACACGGCGCCCAACGACGCCAGCAATACCTTACGTGCAGTGTCGCGCACATCAGTTACTTCAGCCTTGACGGTGACGTTGCTAGCGCCGTTCTTTCCAGCGAGCTTCTTGGTAGCCATGATGATCTCCTCGGGTTAATGAATCGCGCTCTTGACAAGTGCGCTTGACCGTGAATGTAAGTCGCCCAGGATAGAACAATCACACTAAGCAACACTTGCATTGACTAGATTGTTCAGGGAGCAAAATAAGGATCAATGTCCCCATTCATTGCTGCCGCCCCTTGCTCTACGGCGCGCCAATGCCGATGCTGCGCACACCAAAGGCAAATGGGAGAGAATGGATGGCCGCGAAAAAATGGGTGAAGTTTCCGCACGCGCATGCCGCGTTTGATTACAGCGGAACCAAGCTTGTCAAAGCGTGGGAACGCCTGCACGGCGGCGATCAGGAGGCATTTCCCGACAAAAAGCACATCGCAGCAATCCAAAAGAACCACGCAAAACTCAAAGAAGCCGGTGATGCCGACGCGATCGCAAGCGCTCTGCAAGACGCGTGGCGCGATTATCATCGCGGTGATTTCCAAAAGGCCACGATAGCGGGCGACGTGCTAGGGGTGATTGGCGCCACCGTTGCCAACAAAGCGGAAGGAATCTATGCCAGTTACCTGGCCAGCGAGGCAGATCGCATCGCCCATTTTGAGCGTTGCGCCGCGCGTGCGGAAAACGCCATCGCGGCAAGCCCTGATAACGCCAACGCACACTATTTCCATGCCTTTGCGCTAGGCCGCTACAGCCAGTGTATTTCCATTACCAAGGCCCTCGCACAGGGCCTGGGTGGCAAGATCAAAGACAGTTTGGAGCGCAGCCTCAAGCTGGCGCCGAAACACGCTGAAGCACACACCGCGATGGGCCTATACCACGCCGAAATTATCGACAAGATTGGCGCGCTGGTGGGTGGACTCACTTACGGCGCAAAGGCCGACACCAGCGTTAAACATTTTCAAGAAGCGATGAAACTGGCGCCATTCGCACCGATTGGCTACATCGAATACGGCAACGGCTTACTGATGATGTACGGCAAAAAACGCGCCGCCGATGTCGTCAAGGCTTATGAAGCTGCGGTGGCGCTGAAACCCGCCGATGCCATGGAAGCGCTTGATATTGAACAGGCCAAGGAAGAATTGGCTGATTAGTGCAGCAGATTGGGAGCTTGCTTGGGTTGGGCTGGCGTTCGCTAGACCGTTAAGAATCAAAAGCGGCAGGCGGTTTGTCTATGCGCCGAAATTGAGCAAAAACAGCGTAGTAGGCCCCCCTCTACATTGGCAACCGAAGCGGAGCAACGCTCCGCTCTGCGACCAAGTCACCCAGCCGGCTTTATTCAAATCCGCTGGTGAAAAGCATTGGCGACACAAAGGTTGTGGGTGTCAAGGGCGCGTTGAGCTGATTGGACGTCGACAAGCACCATTCCAGCAGTGAACCTGTTTTGCCGTCCAGTTGTGTGTCTTCAATCTTCAGTTGCCACGTCCCCGCGCCTTCTAGCGGTGCAAAGGACGACAAAGCCATCAACGGCGCAATGCGCCCACTAATCGCCGGCTCTGTGCCATTGCAATTGGAAGCCGGCGTACCGCCATCGGCAAAGGCCGCTTGAATACGGGGCCGCATACACCCAGCGCCACTGGGG
>CAZLSB010000281.1:0-5264 GCA_964561825.1 uncultured Xanthomonas sp. | reverse complement strand
CAAGTTCCGCGCTGCTGATCGTCAAGCTGGCGTTTCCATAGCGTTTTAGCAGCGCTTCTAAGTTGCTGGGCACGAATAAACTGACGTTCGCGCCATCTGCGCGCAGTGCCAGATAGTCGCTCAGCCCGCTGGCGTCATAGTCGCCACAATGCCAAAGCTCGATGGGTTCGGTGCTGCTGTTAGCTTGCGTTTGTGGGCTTAGCCAAGCGCGCAAACGCCCCGACAAGCGGCCATTGCCCAGCACGAAACTGCGCGCTGTTAAGCCCTGCGCCTGCAGGCGTTCGGCGGCGAAAAAACTCTCTTTGTTCTCGATCGTCGCGACGCTGCCGTGCAATCGATAGCGGTGCAAATTGCGCACCGCCAACGCGAATGCACCATGGCGCGCGGTGGCGGCGGCCAGATCAATCAAGCCACGCGGCGTGTGCAGCACGCTGCCGGCCATCCCGCGTAGTAGGACCACCGCCGGCGCGTCCGGGGCGATCAGCTTGGAATCTCGAAAGCGCGCGATGGCCTGCGCGCGGGTCAGCGGTGGCGGCGCGTGGATGCCACCCGGAAAACGTTGATCAACAAACTGCTGCAAGGTATCCAGGCGCCGCACGATGAGTCGTTCGCCGACACCCGAGCGCGCGCGTTCCACCACGCCGGTGGCCAACAGCGGCGCCAGCCAGCGCAATAAGCCGCGTGAGCTGGCCGATAACGGCAAACTGCCGTCAGTCAGCAGCCGGCGCAGCGCTGGGTTGGGCGCTCGCATCGGCGCGCTCCAAAGTCAGGGCGTGGCGGCCGGTGAGCACCACGCGGCCGTTGGGCAGGCGCATGGGCACGTACACGCGCGCTGCCGCGTCACTGCCGTCCGGGCTGGCTAGCACCGGCGTAAATCCAAAAGACTCGGCCAAGCGCACAATGGCGCGCAAATTGGCCCGATCCAAGGCATTGGCTTCGTCCAGAAAAAACGGCATTCGATAACCTTCGCGCTCGCGCATCAATCCGCGCAATAAGGTGAGCAAGGTCAGTACCTTAATGGTAATCGATGTGCCATTGCTCTCGATCCGATCGAGATGCGGATAGCGCGTCACCACGCCATTGGCGCGGGTCACCTCAAATTCCAATTGGAACAACTCGGTCAGTTCCAGCGTGCCACGCTGTTCAAGAAACTCACCCACGCGCTGTTCGGCACGCGCAAAGGCCACGCGGTCGGCGAACAAATCAGCGCCGGCGCTCGCCTTGTGCTGTTCGACAAACTGTTTGATCAGGCCGCAGGATTCCGGCAACTCGCGCAAACCCAGGCGCAATTCTTTCAGATCAGAGACTTGCGCCTGTTTGAGCAGCCGATTGAGCGCATCAATGCGCACCCGCAAACGATCCAGATCGGCCAGCTGCGCATCAAAAGCGGCGGTCAAACCGGCAATAAAACCTCGCCAAGCTTCACCCAGCGCGACGCGTTTTTCGCCCAAACCATCCAGTTCTTGCGCCAGCGCGTCAGCAAAACCCTCATCGACGGCGAGGCGCGGCAGCGCGCGCGCCAAACGCCCACGCGCATCGTCGAGCAGGTGACTCAGCGTTTGCGCCGAGCCACTCTGTTTGACATAAGACTCGACCAGCACGCGCCAGTCGGCGCTGTCGGCAGTCGGCGTCGCCGGGCTTGGCCATTCGGGCGCCGGCGGCGTTAAAGCATGCAGCGCTTTCTCTAGCGCCCGGCCCTCGCGCTCGTGCTCGGCGCGTTCGCGCTCACCGGCGGCGATGGCATTACGCAGCCCCCCTACCCGCTCGCTGATCTTCGCACTTTGTTGTTCTATATCGATTAGTTGCTTGTCCAAGTCGCGATGTTCGCGCGCTAGCGGTCGCAGCCGGGTTTGCACCTCTTGCCAGTGCTGGTGACCGACCAGACGCGCTTGGCAGGCGGCTAACTTGGCGGCCAACTCGGCCAATTCCTGCGCGCCGCGCTGGCTGTCGAGTGCGGCACGATGTTCGGCGGCCAGTCGCTGCAGATCGCGATCCAAAGCTAAGATCGCTTCAGCCAAGGCCTGCGGATCGGCATAGCGGGCTAAATCGGGTGCCGGCAAGGCGGCCAGCTGCACCTGCACCTGCGCGTCGGCGTAGACACCGCTTGCGAGCTGCTCGGCCAACGCGTTGAGGCGCGCCGCCAGCGCATCGGCTTGGCGCACATCAATGCCATCGCTGCCCCGCGGCAATCCAAGCAAAGCGGGACTGAGCAAGCGAAACAGCCGGTCCAAATCGGCATCACTGACGCGGGTTTTCAGCCAGCCAGCCAAATTGTGCGCTAGCGCTGCTTGTTCGGCGATCCGCAAGTGGCGTTCGCGTTCGCGCTCGCCGCGCTCTCGCGCGATGGCCGCGGCGCTGCGACCGGCCACATTGGCCAAGCTCTGGCGCAAATGATCATGCAACCCGGCGAGGTTATCGCGCGCCGCCGTTTCCAGCTCCGGCAATACCGCGCCCCACAACTGCGCCAAGCGGTCGCGCTGCGCGAGTTCGGCGTCAATGGCGCCTAAGCGCTTCATCACCGCATCGCGCGTGCCACGCAGCGCCACCAACTCGGTTTCGGTTTGCGCGACGGCCAGCTCGTGTTTGCTGCGTTCCTCTTGGATGCGCGTCAGCACAGTTTGCTGCAGCGCGCGCACGCTGCGGGTGCGCTCGTCGATCTGCCGCCATTGGCCCACCAATGCAGCGCAGGTATCGCGCAAGCTCTGGTGGCGCTGTAAATACAGACGCGCATCGGCTTCGATTTCGGTCAGCGCATCCACCTCACGCTTTTGCCGCTGCACGGTGCGATAGGACTGCGCAAAATCCGCTGCCAAACGAATTTCCGGCTGCCGAAAGTCAGCCGCGTGGGCGTCGACAAACAAGCGCTTCAGATCGTCTTGGCGCAAATGCGCGAGGCGCAGCAAATTGCCAAAGAGCGTGCGAAAGCGTTCGTAATCGCTGCGATTGCGCAACGGCAGCAGGCCCAGCGGCGGTACGTTATCAAGGCCATCACCGATCAGCGCGGCGCGCAATTCGCGCGGTTCCAGCACCCGATAACCCTTCAACGCCAAGCGCGCCAGCACCACCTCGGGTTCCCGCAGGCGCTGCTGCGGGTCGGCAAAATCCTCCAGCGCATAGGGGCCATCCACCACAAAACGTTCCCAGGCGTAGGCCTTGGCGGGCCCTAGCCCGCGCAAACCGACCACCCGAAAGCGCCGATCCCTGCACAAACACTCGAACAGCACATAACTGTGCAAGCCCGGGAAGTAGTAACGGCGCGTCTCGTCCAGCGTTTTATCGGCGAAATGCATCGCCCGCGCGTCGTCGATGTACAAAAACTGCAAGGTATTGACCAAGGTGGTCTTGCCGATGTTGTTGGGCCCCGCCAGATGCAGCGAGCGGTCTAACTCGACATCGGCGTGCTCGTATTTGCCGGCATTGAGCAACACCAAACGGACCGGCCCGGTGGCCAGAATGCCGCTCATGCGCTGGCGCCCGGGTCAGGCGGATCGCTCTTTAAGTGCGTGCGGGCATCCAGGCAGACATCGACAAACCGCATGGCGGGTGCGCGTAAACGCAATTCCCGGCCACGCACTTGCGCAAAACCATAGCGCTTTAGTTGTTGCGCAATATTTTCCAAGCCATTGATATCGTTGATGCGCAATTGCCGAAGGTAGTTCAAATACCGAGGTTGTTTCAAATGCGGCAATTGGTCCAGATCAAAACTGCCGTCAAACAAACGCGTCTCTACATCCAAGCCTTGATCTTGCAAATGGTCGATCAAGATCAACATGAATACCGCACACTGCACCATGCCGTCGGGCGCGTGCTCACGCTCTTCATCGCGCAAATAAAAAAACTGGTGCGGATGGTGGATCAGCTCAAAGCCCAGCGCCGCGAACAATTGGCCGTAATCGTGCTCATGGACACGCAGCGCCTGATAGAGCGCGCCGTCTTCAACGGTCAGATGCACGCCGCGACGCAGCTCAGAAAACACCTGCTTTAACTCGGGAAGGGCTTCAGGATTCACGTGGCGCGCTCGATAGCGAGCGGACGATAGCCGATCTTGCCTTCCGGACGCGCTAAACAATGCGGCTCACCGCCCTCTGACCACGCCGTGCCCGCCGGCGATAAGGCCACGTAGGCGCGCACCAACTCGGCCCAGGAAGCCTGCGGTAACTCGCATGCCAACCACGCCAACAGGTCACTGATCGGCCGCGCTTGGGCGAGCGCTGCGCGCAATCGACTGATCGACACCACATCGGGCCGCTCGCCGGCTGCCTCGCTCATCGGCGCTGGCGCGATCGGGTTAAAGCGGGCGAGCGCCAGCAAACGCGCGGTCAGCGCGGCATCGTTGAACTGACCCTGCCAACTGACCCGCGCCACCGGCAAGGCGGCAGCCAACCGATGCGCGCTATGCCGACTCAAATGCTCCAACCACCGACCACAACCCTCGGCAATCAGATTCTGCCGCCGAGCGCGCTCATACAAGGGCAGCAACTCGCGATAGGCCTCCGCATAACAAGCGCCCGCTTGCGTGCGCATACGCAGCAGCCGGGCGCGTACCCGCTCACAGGCATCGGCGACCACGCCATGGGTGATCAAAACCTCACGCGCGCGCGCCAGCAGCTCAGCAAGGCGATCAAAGCTGGTGTGCGCCCATTCGCCCGGTTCCACCAGCGCGCGCAAGGGCCCCAAATAGTCCTGCCAGAGGGCATTGATGCGCAAATAGCGCTCCCGCACGCTGTAGCCATCGGCGCCCGCCTTGGCGCGCAATACCCGCTCCAAAATCGCCGCGTGATTGGCATTCGCGTAACTGCGAACCCGTTCGATCGCCGCCGCCATACGCTCCAGCGCTAACACCGCCGCTTGCGCATCGGCATTCGCCGCAGCCTCGCCAAGCGCGCGGCCCTGGCCATCCAGTTCATTCACATAACCGCGAATAGCCTCCGGGGTAATCAGCTCATGCGTGCGCAGTAAATGCCCGAGGAATGTGCGCACTGGCAAACTGAGTTCCAAATACACCGACTCGCCAGGGCGCTCCTCCAGAATTCCCAGATCCAACAGACGTTGCAGCAGCGCTGGCGTCAAACTGCTGTCTGGACTGCGCGCCGACACACAGCGTGCCGCCAGTTCGCCCTGGGTCAGGCCATCGGGCGACTCCAACAACGCCAATAACAGGCTCTCGTGCTCAGCCAAAAAGCTCAGCGAGGATTTCAGGCTAGCCATGCGCGACGCGGGTGATGGGCGAGCGTGGATTCTCCCACAGGCTTGCGGCAGCAGCG
>CAZLSB010000280.1:0-5280 GCA_964561825.1 uncultured Xanthomonas sp. | reverse complement strand
ATCCGTGGCCAGTCAGCATGCCAAATATTCTGCAGATGTATTGCGCCGCTTCCGTGATGGCGCCGTGTATGGAGACCCCACCGATGCGCGCGCGGCAATCATGTCGCAAGTGGCCAAGCAACTAACCGATACGGAAATTGAAGCCTTGGCGTCTTATCTGCAAGGGCTCAATTCGGCGACTCCTTAAGTCGTTTGGCCGCGTGTAAAGGTGGCCTTCATCGATTTTCTGTCAGTCTTAAAGCACACCACTTGTTGATAAGGATTTAGACCGATGCGTGTCGCAATTGCTACTTTCTTTGCACTGGCGCTGCTGATGGCTTTACCAGCTTGCGCGCAGCCAGTAGAAAAATTCCAGGCTGGCAAACATTATTTTCTGATTGATCCGCCACAACCCACCAGTTCTGGCAACAAGATCGAAGTGCTGGAAGTGTTCATGTACACCTGCCCGCATTGTTACGATCTGGAACCGTACCTGACCAGTTGGAAAGCCAAGAAGGGCGCAGACGTGTTCTATTCTGGTTTTCCCGCGGCATGGAATGAGCCGGTGGAGGCCTTTGCACGGGCTTTTTATGCAGCCGAAACCTTAGGCATTTTGGAAGCCACTCATCAAAAGTTTTTCGCGGCGATTCACAAAGAGAAAAAGCAACTGCAGACGATGGACGAAATTGCCCAGTGGTACAGCGAGTTCGGTGTAACCAAGGCACAATTTCTCAGTGCCGCGAGTTCCTTTGCGGTCAATACCAAGATTAATCGTTCGAAAGCCATGGTGCCGCGTTGGGGCGTTGCCGGTACGCCTTCGGTGATCATCAACGGCAAATACCGCTTCGACGTGTCTAGCGCGGGCGGTCATCAAAATATCGTTCCGTTAATTGATTTTCTGGTCGACAAAGAGCGTGCCGCGAAGAAGTCTGGGGCGTGACCTCCAAGGTCTTGCCATCCGCAGCTCGCAGCATCGAAGAAAAGGAGGCGCGACTGGTTGAGTCGCGCCTTCGTCTTTTTTGTTTCAACATTCATGCTGGCAATGCGCAGGGCAAGTTCCACGAATATTTGACGCGCGGTTGGCGGCATTTTTTGCCAGATACCGGCAAACACAAAAATCTGTCTGAATTGGCGCGTTTGTTGGGTGAAGTCGATATCGCCGCCTTGCAAGAAGTGGATGGCGGAAGTTTACGTTCAGGTTTTATGAACCAAGCGGCTTATTTAGCCGAACTGGCGGCCTTTCCTCATTGGTGGCAGCAGCGAAATCGCCGCATCGGGCGCATTGCCGAATCGAGCAATTGCTTGCTCAGCCGCGCCCAACCCAGCTTAGTCGAGGATCATCCCCTACCTGGCCGCATACCCGGGCGCGGGGCCCTGCTCGCCGTCTATGGCGAAGGCACCGAGACGCTGGCGGTGGCCATTTCGCATTTGTCGCTGGGTGCACAGGCGCGCAATCGGCAGTTTGATTTCTTGCGCGAACTGTTAGCGCCGTATCGGCATACCGTACTGATGGGGGATTTTAATTGTCAGCCCAGCAGTCCAGCCTTTCGACGTTTCATGGAGCGTGCCGGTTTAGCGGTACCCGGTCCCTTGGCATTGGCGACCTATCCAGCCTGGTTACCCGATCGCTCTATTGACCACATTTTGATTTCCCCAGACATCAAACCGATGCGCTACGAAGCGCCCGCAATGCTGCTCTCCGATCACCTGCCCGTTGCCGTTGATATTCTGGTGCCCGACGGGGTCAAGTTAAATCGTAGCAAGTAAGTAGGGGGTGGCCTCTGTGATAGATACCCAAACCTCCACCCCAGCCAATCGCCATCTCGCTCGACTCAAACGCTTGCCTGGTTGGACTGTTTGGGGCGTGTTGTGCATGTTGCTGTCATCTGCGCTGACGCGCGAGCTCGGCTTTTGGGCGACGCTGGCGGTGGCGCTGGCCCTAGGCCTGGCCTTTGCGTTGCTCGCTATCCGCCGCGAACGGACGCCGTCTGCTGACCATTTGCGTGCGCTGTCTACGCTGGTGGCGGCCTGGACCGATGCCGATTTCGCCACGTCCATTCGCATGCCGGCTGATCCCGACCTGGCCGAACTGACCCGCGCGCTCAATGCGCTCGGTGGGCAATTGCGTAATGAGCGCCAGCGCCTGATCCAGCGCGAATTGCTGCTGGATACCGTGGTGCAAAACACCCCAACGGCGCTGCTGCTGACCGACCCACGCGAGCGCGTGGTGTACGGCAATCTTGCCGCCCGTGAGTTGTTTGGCGTGCCCGGCAAACTAGAAGGACATGCATTAGAGGAACTGATCGCGCGTTTGCCCGAAGCCTTGGCCGAGCCGCTGCGGAGTGGGCAGGATGGGCTGGTCACGCTGACCGTTGACGATGAAGAAGACGTCTTCCATTTAACCAGGCGCAGCTTTGAATTGCATGGCCGACGCCACCAATTGACCATGCTGCGGCGTCTAACGCGCGAGTTAGCAAGGCAAGAAGTGGCGACCTGGAAGAAAGTAATCCGGGTGATTAGCCACGAACTCAACAACGCACTGGGGCCGATTGCATCAATGGCGCACACCGGCCGCATTTATGCCGAACGCGGCGACAAGGTGAGCCTTTTGAAGATATTCAGCACTATCGATGAGCGAGCGCGCCATTTGGAAGGCTTCATCGGCGGCTACGCACGCTTCGCCAAACTGCCCAACCCACGTTTCATGCCGGTAGCGTGGGAGACATTAATGGACAGCGTCACGCAAGCCCAGCCGGTGCAAGTGCTCAGGCCCTTGCCAGACATGCCGGCCTACGTGGATCGCGCGCAGATCGAACAGGTTTTGATCAACTTGGTCAAAAACGCCGTGGAGGCCGGTTCAGACGCGAATCAAGTCGAAATCCAAGTCATGGACGCCGGGCCACAGTTTCTGCTGCAGGTACGTGATCGCGGCACCGGCATGAGCGACACGGTACTCGAACAAGCCTTGTTGCCGTTCTATTCAACCAAACGCACCGGCACCGGCTTAGGTTTGGCATTGGCCAGGGAAATCGCCGAAGCCCACGGCGGGCGCATTCGATTGGCCAATCGAGCGGACGGCGGACTAGCGGTCAGCATCTGGCTACCGAAACCACCGCGCACTGCGAAGCTTGGGTAGGTTGTTTGTTGGTACGTGATCTCAACTTTCCAACAACCGAAAGCCAACAACCAACCACTCACGCAGAAAAATCGGTCATCAGCGCTTGGCGAACCGTACTCGATAACAAAGCGGCATGACCGTAACGGTCGTCGGCTACCCCTAAGCTGACGCCGCTGCCCGCACGCCAAGCAGCGATCATTGCCGGCGTTAATGGGAAGCGCAGAAAGTGAACGGCCGAGGTTTTTGAGGCGTTGCTGCGATCCAAATCTTCATCGGCAACGGCATGACAGCGACCGGCACTGCTGACCTCAAGGTATAGATGGTTCTCGATGCCACGCAGCCTGACCAACTCGCGTGCGCGAACCTCTGGCTCTGGGTATTCGATCATCAAGGTGCCCTTGAGATTGTTGCCATCCGGAATCAACGGGTTGTAGGCGGCTAACTCGTCGTCGATGCCAGCGGCTTCGAAAATACGCTCAATGCGCAGCATTTCTTGCACTTGGTACTGCACCGTCAAACGATCCTCGAAGATCAAGGTCATCTGCGGGCCGATATGCACCGTGCGGTTCTTTTTGTGGGCCAACACCTGCGCACGGAAACTGGGTCGGCGGCTGGCGTACTGTTCTAGCGAATAGAGGTCGTCGCGGGTCAAATGGCTCATACCTCAAATCCCATACGCCATGCGTAATAACGACAAAGGATGCTCGGCTACTGGTTTGCCATCCATCGCATCGGTCAGGTGCGCGCCGGCCATTGGGCAGTCGCTCGAATAATGCTCTGGATTGGCTTTTTTCATCCGCTCGACGACAGGTTTGCCAATTTTTCGGGCCAATGGGTAAGTGGCGCGTTTAACGCCATAGGTTCCATCGTGGCCTGAGCAGCGTTCGATCATTTCCAGTGTGGTATTGGGAATCAATCGCAGGATATCGCGGGTTTTTGGGCCGATATTCTGCACGCGCTGGTGGCAGGGCACGTGGTAGGCGATTTTGCCCAGCTCGCGCTGAAAATCCATCTTTAACAATCCGCTTTGATGGCGAAACATCAGGTACTCAAACGGATCATAAATAGCGCGTTTGACTTCCAATAGCGCGGCATCTTCGGGGAACATCAGTGGCAATTCTTGTTTGAACATCAGCACACAAGAGGGAATGGGCGCCAAAATATCGTAACCCGCTTGCACGGCGGCGTGTAATACCGGCAAATTAGCTGCTTTATAACGCGCGACCGAGTCCAAATCGCCCAATTCTAGCTTGGGCATTCCGCAGCATTCCTCGCGTGCCAGCCGTTTAACTTCGATACCGTTGTGTTTTAGTATCACCGCTAAATCTTCAACCACCTGGGGTATGTTGTAGTTGCCATAGCAGGTGGTAAAAATTGCCACGCGCCCACGCGTGGGGCCGGCAAGTTTCGCATCGACCGCGCCTTCAAACATTTTCAGGCGTTTACGACCGTGATTGCTGTCGTAGGTCGGAATTACGGCATCGGGATGCACGCCCAGCGTTTTGTCGAGCAAGGAGCGCATCGACGTAGTGGCGTTTAACGCGTTCACCGCTTGCACGACCACCGGAATCGACGCGAGTTTGCCTACCGTAGTGGTGGACGACAACAATTTGGACTGCCAACTCGTCTCACCGTTTTTATGCTTGATCGCTTTCGCGCGTAGCATTAAATGCGGGAAATCGACATTCCACGCATGCGGTGGCACGTAGGGGCATTTGGTTTGGTAGCACAAGTCACACAGATAACATTGATCGACCACCTTGCGGTAATCGGCTTTGGCGACGCCATCGACTTCCATCGTCGCCGAGTTATCGACCAGATCGAATAACACTGGGAAGGCTTGGCACAGACTCACGCAACGCCGACAGGTGTGGCAGATATCAAAAACCCGCTCCAGTTCTTTATTCAGCGACTCCGCGTTCCAAAAATCGGGATTTCGCCAGTCCAGAGCATGACGTTTGGGCGCTTCAAGGCTGCCTTCGCGGGCAAAGGTCGGCGTGCTGCTCATAGCGAGTTTCCCGGCGAGTTAAGCGTTGGCGCCCAAATCGTTCAAGGCTCGCGTGAAGCGGTTGGCGTGCGAGCGTTCGGCCTTGGCGAGCGTCTCAAACCAATCGGCGATTTCATCAAAACCTTCGTCACGCGGACTTGGCCATGCCCGGATACATATCGGTGTATTCGTGGGT
>CAZLSB010000279.1:0-5294 GCA_964561825.1 uncultured Xanthomonas sp. | reverse complement strand
GGTGAGTGCGCTACGGGGCAGATTGCACGGTTCTGGGGGGGTGAGAACCGGCGGCTTGCGCCGCATGCGGCGCGCCGGTTCGAACGCACGCAAGCACAGCTTGCGTGCCGGGACATGGCTGCGTTGCAACTCGTTGGAATGGAACAACCATTCACCCCGGCCTGCAAGCACAGCTTGCAGTCGTTCAGGCCGGCGCGCCGCATGCGGCGCAAGCTTGCCGGCTTTCACCCACCATAACCGCACACTCTGCCCCGTCCAACTGAGGTTTCTAGAATAAACGGTTCGGTGGAAGGAGAGCGTGCGATAGACATGCGCTTGATGTTCTTCCATTACCGTAAGAGACATTTCTCGATGCGCTCGCACAGCTCATCGACGGTATTCGGTTTGTACAGGACCTCACGCGCACCACAAGCGCGCGCATCGGTGGTCAGCTGCGCGGAGACGTAACCTGAGGTGATCACCACCGGCAGGCCCGGCCGGATTCGCTGCAACTCCTTGGTCACGTCCAGCCCTGACAGACCGGGCATGTTGAAATCGGTGACCACCAGGTCGAAATCGCTAGGATTTGCGCGCACCGCGTCAAGCGCAGCCTCGGCCCGCTCAAAGCCACTCACCCGGTAGCCCTGCCTCTTCAGGATGCGCGTCACCAAAAACACCAAGGACACGTCGTCGTCCAAGTAGAGCACGTGTTTTCCCTGGACTTGCGGCGGCGGCGTTGGCGTTGGCGCTACAGGTGCTGCTGACAGCGCTTCGATGGGCGCCTGCGCCATGGGCAGATAGACTTCGAAGCGGCTGCCTTGGCCGGGTGTGCTATTCACCGTGATCACGCCCTGGTGCGAGCCGACGATTCCGTGCACCACCGAGAGCCCAAGGCCGGTTCCCACGCCGACTCCCTTAGTGGTGAAAAAGGGTTCGAAGATACGGGCCTGCGTAGCCTTGTCCATGCCGCGGCCGTTATCCGTCACGGTGATACGGGCGTAGCGGCCACACGCGAGGCCGTGCAGCCGGTCGTGATTGGGATCGACCCACACTTCAGTCAGCTCAATCGAAATGCGGCCGGCATTGCCTTCTAAGGCATGCCAGGCGTTGGTGCACAGATTGACCAGCACCTGCCCGATCTGCACCGCATCCGCGCGCACCGCGAGCGGCGCATCGGCGAACGCCGTGCTGATCTGCACGGCGGACGGCAGCGTTGCGCGCAGCAGCCGCAGCGCTTCTTCCAGCAGCGGGCGCAGGGGTTGAATGGTGAGTTCCTGTTGCTGCTTGCGGCTGAAGGTAAGGATCTGCTGCACGATGGCTTTTGCTCGCTTACCCGCTTTGGCGATCTCCTCCAGGCTGACCCGCGCGCCCGCCACCTCGCCCGCAGCCATGTCTTTCTGGGCCAGCGCCACATTGCCCAGAATCGTCGCGACGATGTTATTGAAGTCATGCGCCACGCCGCCGGCGAGCACGCCCATGGCTTCCATTTTCTGCGACTCACGCAGTTGCGCTTCGAGGGAGGCTCGGGCTGCCTCGGCCTGTTTGCGCTCGGTGATGTCCATAAAGGTCACCACCACTTCCTTTAATTGATCATTGGACGTGAACACAGGAAACGCGTTGACCTGCACCCAGGCACAGTCGTTGAGCGGGCGGAGGATCCCCAGCACCAAGTTTTGGACAGGATCGCGCGTGCCGAGGACCCGCGTTACGGGATACTCTGCCACTGGCATCGGAGTCCCATCTTCGCGAACAAAGCACCAAGTCGGATCAAGGGCCACCTTGCCCAACATTTGCTCACCCGACAACCCCAATAGGGCCAACGCTGTCTGGTTGTGCAGGAGAATCCCCGTACCGGGGCCGTGCACCACGATCCCCACGGCAAGGTTCTCTATTAAATGTCGCAACTGCACTTCACTCGCAGTCAGCGCTTGGCTTGCCAGTTTGACCTCGGTGATGTTCTCATGCGCTACGACGATATGGCCGCTACCGCCGCGAAACCGTGTCACCTTCGCAGAGAACCAGCGCTGTTCAACTGGGGAATGGCAAGGGTATTCAAGCGCGAAGTAATCGCGCCTGCCCGCTATCAGGTCGCGGATACCTTCCGCAATTAATGCCCCGGTATCTGCACCCATGCCGCTTGCGAATTCGCAAGTGTTTAGATAACTGGCGCCGATGTAATAATTCAGATTTCCCGGTTCATTATGGTTCTTGTCGAAAAAATCGCGCCACGCTTGGTTGCACGTCAATATTTTGCCGGTTTCGTCCAAAACGCAAATGTGCGCGGAAACGGCGTCGATGGTGGCATGGGCGAACAATTCCGAAGCGGCGAGCGCCTGCTCCATCTGCTTGCGCTCGCTGATGTCGATCTGGCTGCCCATCATCAACACCGGCTCGCCCTTCTCATTGCGCTCAAGGTCGGCTTCGCTGTAGATCCAGCGCCAGGAGCCGTCCCGATGCAGCAGGCGTAGTTCGGCGACATAGCGCGATGTGTGGCCAGCGCGAAAATCGCTCACTCCGGCCAGTGCGCGCGGGAGGTCCTCCGGGTGGACGCGCTCTTGCCATTCGTCGAAACGATTGGGCATCTCGTCGTCGGCGTAGCCGAGTTGCCCCTTCCACTCGGGAGAGAGATACACCTCATTGGTCAGCAGATTCCATTCCCACAGCCCTACGGCCGCGGCGCGCACGATCCTTTTTGTCCTGTCCGCGCTACTGCGCAACAGTTCCTCGCTGCGTTTGCGCTCGGTAATGTCCTGCACAGTGCCATGAACGGCCAACGCCTTGCCATTCGCATCAGTTACGGTTTTGCCTATACCCAATACGGTTTTAATGCTGCCGTCTTTGCACAATACGCGATGTTCGTATTCAAACCCCAAACCTTTTGCAATGGCAATGTCGACCACGCGGTCACATTCTGGAATATCGTCTGGGTGGATTTTGCTGCGGTAAGCGGCATACAGTTGATCGGCGGGCGTCTCTTCCATTTCAAAAATACGGTAATGCTCATCCGACCAATTGAGATCAAATGTTTGCAGGTCAAATTCCCAACTTCCGACCTTAGAAAACCGTTGTGCTTCATTAAGCCGCGCTTCACTCTCACGCAATGCCTGCTCCGCGCGCTTGCGCTCGGTGACTTCCAGCACAGCGCCCATCAAACCAATCACTTCGCCGGTCGCCGACCTGAGCGGAAAATAGCTACCGATCCAATCGCGCTCATGGTGCGGGTCTAAGGGCGTCTTGCCGTGGATATCGAGATTCAGCAGGGTTTCGCCGCGCTCAAAAACGGGGCGATACACATCCTTCAGGAGACCGGCGAGTTCCGGCAAGATCTCATCAAGGGTATTGCCTAGGTGCTGCGCGATGGGAAAGCCGTTCATCTGCGCCATGCTTTCGTTGATGCGCCCGAAGCGATACTCGCGATCGAGGGTGAACAGGCCGATCGGCGAATAAGCGTAGATTTGTTCGATCTCGCGCAGGCGCTGGCGCGTTTCCTCCTGGCTGTAGCGCAAGGCATCCTCCATCCGCTTGCGCTCGGTGATATCCACCACCACGATGCGACAATCGCGCTCATCCGAGCGTGTGGCTTCGATACGCACGCTGCGCGGCGGCTGGCCTTCGCTGACCAGACTCAGCTCGCAGCTTGGGTTGATCTCGCTGCCAAAGACCCGTCGCAGTAAATCATTGAAGACGGGCAAATCGGCCGCGATGACGAACGCGCCAAATCGTTTGCCGGTCAGTAGTGCGCGCTCACCGCGCAACAGGCGCGCGCCGGCCAAGTTTAACTGGCTGATCGCACCATCGGGTTGCAGCGTAAAGTAGCCTGCGGGGGCAAAATCGTATAGATCGGTGTAGCGCGCGAGCGCTGCTTGCGTCTCCGCTTGCGATTTGCGCAACTCGTCGTTCTGCATCTCCAGTTCGATCTGGTGGACCTGCAGTTCGTGCAACAATTTCTGGTTTTCGAGCACCCCTTGCGGCGCAGCGGCAGGCTGCGCGTCGGCTCGTAGGCTTTGTTCCGCGCGCTGACGCAGGTCGGCGGCGCTTGGCTGCGCTGGCTGCTTGCGCGGGTCTACCGATGGGCCTGCAAGTGGCTTGGGTGGTTTGCTCGGCTTCATCGCCGTGTCCCCTTCTGTGCGATTAAATCTGCCTGCGACTGTTGCAGTTCCGCGGTCTGCGCGGTGAAGCGCCGTTCTAGAACGGCCTGCGCCTTGTGCAGCACGGTTTCTAAGGCGTTGGCGCTGTCCGGTTGCGCGGTCTGTTCGGTGAAACGGCCCTGCAACACGATCAGCGCTTCGCGCAGCGTGGCTTCTAGTGCTTTGGTCTCGGTGATGTCGGTCAAGGTGATGACCACGCCGTCGATGTGATTGCTCTGCGTGCGGTAGGGCATGATGTGCACATCGAACCAGCGCCCGTCGCGGGTGGGGACCGGCAAGACCCTGAACACCAGAGAACGCAGTACTTCGCGCGCATCCGCGGCCAACTGCGGATAGTCGAGCTCAGTGCTAAGGTCGGTGATCGGCCGGCCGACGTCGCTGGGGATCAGCTTGATGATGCTGGCGGTGGGCGTGGTGAAACGCCGCACCTTGAGTTGCGCATCCAGGAACAGGGTGGCGATGGCGGTGCTGTCCAGCAGGTTATTCATGTCGTCACTGGCCCGCTCCAGTTCCGTCACCTTGGCCAGCAATTCATGGTTGACCGTCTGCATCTCCTCGTTCATCGACAGCATCTCTTCCTTGGACGTGGTCAGTTCCTCGTTAGTACTCTGCAGTTCTTCGTTGGTGGACTGCAATTCCTCATTGGTGGATTTGAACTCCTCCTGCGAGCTTTGCATCTCTTCGCGGGTGGTCTGTAAGTCTTCGTGCGACTGTTGCAATGTCTGGGTCAGGGCGGCCAGTTGAGCGCTCGCGAGCGTGCCTTGGGCGCGGGTGGCGGTGCCCGACGCCTTGATGACGGGTGGCGTAACCAAGTCAGAAAACACGATCAGCAGCATCCCGCGCAAGCCCGCCGGTTCGCGTAAGGGTTGCAGGGTGACCTCGACCGCCTGGGAGCCGCCATTGGTGCCGACCGTCACATCGTTCAGGGTGATGGCGGTGTTGCCGCGGACGGCCTGCGCAAAGCCGGCGTGCAGGGCACCGGCGAGCCCCTCGCGCGCCATCGCAAAGATGTTGTTGTTCACGCGGCCAGCCGCCGGTTCAAGGTATTTGCCGGTCTTGCCGCTGATATAGACGATGTCGCCCTGGCCGGTGGTCAGCACCGCCGCCGGGGAGAAACGCTGCAGCAGCAGGGCTTCGGTGAGCGCCTGCAGGTTGGCAGCGGAGGGC